>DASSKB010000203.1:0-10004 GCA_035690925.1 Longimicrobiaceae bacterium | reverse complement strand
GCCCTCACTCGCCTCCTGGTGCGCGAGCAGCTCCAGGAGTCCCGCCTCCCAGTGGAGACGCAGACCCGGATCCGGAAGTCGTTCGATGGGAAGGTCGCCACCGAGGATGAGATCCAGGAGTCGATTAAGGCCGAGCGTGACTATCTCGCGCAGATCAACCCGGCTCGCGTTAAGGGCCTCGGCGACTCGCGTGATGGCGCCGGCATAAGCGTCGGCGCGGAGAAGATCGACAAGCTGCAGGCCGGGCTCGATCGGGCCTTCGGGATGGAGCCGGAGGACTCCGCCCTTAAGGGGACGAAGGCGATCGGGCTCCGTGAGCTCTACAACGAGATCACCTTCGGCGGGGATCCGGATGTTCGGGGCACCCTCCAGGAGAGCGCTGTTACGCAGATGCTCCAGGAGTCGTTCGATTCCGGCACACTGCCGCGCGTGATGGCTAACACGCTCCACCGCCGCCTCGCGAAGGATTACGGGGAGGTGGATTACGGTGAGCGGCGAATCATCTCTCTGATCGGCTCCGCGTCCGACTTCCGCAACCAGGAGTCGGTCAGGATCGGCTACTTCGGGAATATCCCTCTCGTCGATCCGGAGAGCGCCGATTACGCCGAGATCGCCGCATACGGCGATGAGAGCGCCACCTACCAGGTGGGTCAGCGGGGCGCGCTGGTCACCATCACGCGCAAGCACATCATCAACGACGACATCGGTCATGTCGCCAAGGTGGTGAGCCGCCTCGGCCGCGCGGCTCGGCGCACGTTCGCGGAGTTCGTCTGGGCCTTCGCCCGGGACAACGGGAATATTTACGACGGCACCGCCTGGTTCACTGCGGCGCATAACAACCTGCTGGCGCTCGCGCTGGATGCGGCGGGGATCAAGGCCGCCAGGCAGGCACTCTTCAATCAGACCGAGCCGGACTCGGGCGCGAAGCTCGGGCTGAACACGCACCTCCTGGTCGTGCCCATCGAGCTCGAGGATACCGCCAAGGTGCTCAATTCCTCGGGTACCGCGGACTCGGACAACCCGCATCGCGGCCGCTTTGGCGCCAACCACGAGAACATCATCATCAACCCGCTCCTGTCGGACGCGAACGACTGGATGGTCTTCGCCGACCCGCGCGACGTCGACACGATCGAGGTCAAGTTCTTAAACGGGCAGGAGGAGCCCGAGCTGTTCCTCGCGGATTCACCGACGGTGGGCCAGATGTTCGTGGCCGACAAGCTCCAGTACAAGATCCGCCACGAGTACGGCGGAGCTGTCACGGACTTCCGCGGCGCGGTGAAGTCGGTCGTCGCGTAGCAAACAACAACGCAGCTGAGTAGGTCAGGCAGGAAGCCGGCGCCGGACTCCCCGGCGCCGGTCGGTTCACCCCGCACACGGAGAGTCATGACACAGGATTACTTGAGACGAGCGCTGCTCGCGCTACCGCTGATGATGATTGCGCTCATCGCACCCAAGCCGGCCAGCGCGTCGCCCAGCTCAGAGGCGCCGGCGATCCAGGCAGAGGCGTCCGTCGCCGCGCCCGCGGCCGATGCGTGCTTCGCCAGCATTCCGATCGTTGTAGTGCTACCCGAGGCGCCGCCTGCGGATGCTCCAGGATCCAGCACCGAAATCAGCATTTCGGAGACAGCGGTAGCGCGCACGGCTAATTGGGCGGAGCGATTACCACAGCGTTACACCAAGTCGTCGGAACGCGCAATGATGAAAAGCTTCGTGAAAAGAACGGCAGAGGCTTCGAACTATCAGCACACCAATTTGCGCCATGCTCCGGCGCACATTCCACGAATTACGTGATGTACTGGGTAGGGAGCTGTGCGCCAGCGCGCGCAGCTCCCTGCGCGGGAGGTGGCTGTCTGGTGGCGCGGCGGGAGTCATTGTCCCGTGCATCCGGTTCGATTCCGGCTCCCGCTATTTGAAGATCGGTTAACCACTTAGAGGACAGGCTATGAGCCTTCTACAACTTCGGCCGCGAGTTCAGGCAAACGTCCGTGATTCAGCGGGCGTGCTGGCCGACTCGGCCGATTATAACCGGGCCCTGATCGATGCGGTGCAGCGCTACTCTCGCGTTCGGCCCCGCCGCGTCGTGGCCGACATCGAGGGTGATGGTGGCTTTGACTACCCGCTGCCGGCCCAGTGGTCACCCCGCGCGAGCAGGATTACCAGCGTGGAGTATCCGGCAGGCGAGCGCCTGCCCCGCTACGTCGATCGACTGGACTGGACTGTCTACGCGGTGCCGGATGGGGAAATGATCCGCTTCTTCGCACATATGCCGCAGGCTGGCGAGACGATTCGCGTCTCGTTCAGAGCTCCGCACACGATCTCGGAGTCGGCGACTACGGTCCCAGCAGCTGATCATGACGTGATCGTACTGCTCGCCTCGGCCGCCGCATGCGAGCAGCTCGCGTCTCATTACAGCAATAGCGGCGACTCCACGATCATGGCCGATAGTGTGGATCACCAGAGCAAGGCGCGGGACTTCGCGATGCGCGCAAAGCGCTTCCATGCCCTCGCGGACGACCTGATCCCGGAGGATATCGGCGAGGTGAGTGCGGCCGGCGGCACCACGTCCTGGGGCGGCCATGCAGACCTCATGACGCACCCGCGCCGATGATCGGAATCGAGATCCGGGCCGATTCGCTCGCCGATCCGGTCACCGTCATTCCCGGCGAGCTCGTCGCGGCCGTAACTGAGATCGTTGCGCTCCTTGAGCGGAATGTGAAGCGGCGCACCCCCGTCGGCGTGAGCGGCGGCGGGGGCTTACGAGGAAGCATCGCAGGGGAGGTCCGCCAAGCCTCATCGATGGGAGTTGGCGTGCCGATCGGCCGAGTTGGATCTCCGCTCCCCTACGCCCTCGTCGTAGAGCGTGGCCGGCAGCCAGGGAAGATGCCGCCACCCGAAGCCCTCGAGCTCTGGGTACGGCGGAAGCTCGGCGTTCAGAACGTCAATGAAGCCCGGAGCGTGGCATACCTGATCGCACGAAAGATCGGGCGGGAAGGGACAGAGGGCGCGCACATGTTCAGGTATGCGGCTCAGCATAACGAATCCACCATCCGCCGAATCCTGGAGCAGTCGGGAGTACGGATGACAGTCGACTTCGCGAAGGGGATGTAACCATGAGCTACCAGGAGCGCGTCACGTATATCGCGGGAATGCTTGAAAGCCTCACTGATGCAGGAACGGTGCATAACCGCACGCGAATGATGGCGAATTTTGGCCAGTTTATCAGGGCGTTTCAGGATCCGGGCACCGGCCGCATCAACGGCTGGTCAGTGTCCAGAATCGCGCCAACTGGCGAGGCGAGTCCCAGATGGTCGGAGACATACCGTCTGACAAAGTTCCGCGGGATCGAGGACGCGGAAGCCTCCGAGCTCGCGTTCCAGGAAGGTCTCGACCAAGCCGCGCGCCTCTTTCGCGATCAAACAGAGCTCCCTTTCGCCTCCATCGGGGAGGGTCTCCGGATTACAAATATCGATGAGCGGATGTTTGGGAGTGTGCTCTGTCACGTGGCCGAGTGCGAGCTGGTGGTCAGTTTGTACTACTCGGATCTCTAAACCAGGAGGAGTCATGACGTACCAGCCCGAAGGCACGATTGCCGGGCGCCAATTCACGGCCGTCCGCAAGAAGGGCGAGACGCGGATGCTGCGCTGCCTCGAGTGTGGGGCGGAAACGAAGCCCGACCCCCAGATCTTCGCCAAGCATGAGTGCGCTCCGAGAGAGAGCGCCAAGGCGAAGAAGACCGCAACCGCAACCGGCAAGGGATCATGAAGCGCACGAGACTAACAGGCCTCCTCGCCGCAATCGAGGATGTCTACGGGACTGAGGTCGTTCCGGATCCGGCGACGGACGGGATCCAGCTGGAGGAGCATATCTGGAATTCGATTGATGTCGATTATCTGGAGCGAAACACCCGCGACACCGCAAGCGGAAACCGCATGGGCCGTAATGTCGGCGGGCAGCCGAGCGGTAGGTTCGCAAAGCTGACGGCGGTGGTGGCGATGCGCGGCTCGGGCGTGGCCTACGCCGACGCCGCGCGCCCGGAAATCGACGTACTGCTCCGCGCGGCGGGCCTCCAAGGCGTGGTGAGCCCCGCCGCCAGCACGGAGTCGGTCACCTATACGCCGGTCGACGAGGATCAGGAATCGGCGACTGTCTATGCCTATTCCGCAGGCACGCTCTACAAGCTTGTAGGCTGCCGGGCCCGAATCACATCGATCTCAGGACCGGCAGCGCAGTTCGGACGTGCGACCTTCGAGGTCTGGGGTCAGCTCCTGGAGGATCCGACGGATGTGCCCCTTCCGCAGATCACGTATCCGGCGAAGGGTGTTAAGCCGCCTGTTCTGCAGTCGGCCGCGCTCACCCTGGATACGTTCGGCCCGGAGTTTAGGAGCTTCAGCTTCGAGCAGAACCTGGAGCTCACCCCACGGCCGCGGGGGAATGCGCCTAACGGGCACGCCGGCTATGCGATCACCGATTACGATCCGCAGCTCAAGGCTCAGATCGACTCGCCCGACAAGGCGGTTTTCGATCCATGGACGCTGGAGCGCGCGGCCACGGAGTTCACCTGGAGCTTCGCCGTCGGCGCCACTCAGTATAACCGGTGGAAAATAGAAGGCGGCAACGGGCAGATCATCAGGGTTCCGCCCGAGGAGGACAGCGGCTTTGCCATGCTGGGCCTGAACATTCGGTGTCTGCATGGCGCGGTGAATCCGGCGTTCTCGCTGGTCTTCGATTAATAGCCTGGCGGGCCTTATCACCCGCCCGCCAGGGATCATCACAGACTACACAGGAGCATAACAATGTTCGACCTACCCAAAATTGAAACCGAGATCGAGGTCTCCATTCGCGGGGACATCAAGCTTTATCTGGCTCCGCTCAGCGACCAGGAGTACTTCGCGCTGAGCGAAGATGCCGAACTTCGCACCTCGGAAGACGGGGAACGCCTCGTTTACCGGCTCTCCCGGGCCCCTCATCTGTTCGCCGCGAAGCTTGTGCGTGCGGAGGGAATCGAGGTCGACGGCGGATCCTTCGACGCAAGTGATCCGGCCCATATCGCCCGCATCCCGCAGCCCTGGAAGGTGATCGCACTTACCCGGGTAGTCCGCTACTCAATGGGGCTGACGGCCGAAGAACTGGGAAACTCCGAGCGGCCGGCGAGCTCCTCGAAACAGGAGGAAACCCTCTCTCCGGCCTGAGCCGCCGGCTGCAGCGCTTGGTGCGGGCGTTTGGATGGCTGGAGATCTGGGGCAAGACACCGCTCGATCTCGGCCTCGCGCCCGACCAGCTGGACCCGGCCTATGAAGAGGCGATGATGGTGATTAAGAACGCGCTCGAATCCGCGCGTCAATTTCGGAACTCATAAAAGCAACCATGGCCACCAACACGATCGAACTACGGATTGAGACGCTGGGCGCACCGGAAGCGGTGCGCGCAGTCCAGTCCGTGCGCGTGGCTATTGGGGATCTGAGCGGTACCTCTACTGCCACTCGCGGCGAAGTGGGCGCGGTCTTCAGCGGCGCTGACATCGCTAAGGCGGAGGGCTTCGAAAGCCACATACACGATTCGGCGGCCGCGCTGCGCGATCTCAGTGAGGAGAGCAACCGAACGCGCGAGGATCTCGGCGGCGTCGTTCCGCGTCAGGCGATCACTCGCCTGAAAGAGCTCGAGGGGAGACTCGATCAGGTCGCCGGTGGTATGGGCAGGGTCGGACAGAGAATGCAGGACGTCGGGCAGGGCCTCTCTCTGGGCGTGACCGCTCCGCTCGTAGCCGTTGGGGGAGCCGCGATCAAGCTAGCCATGGATGCGGCGGAGTCGGAGAATCTCTTTAGCGTGTCGATGGGTAAGCAGGCGGACGCTGCGCGTGCCTGGTCGGAGGAGCTCCGCGAGGAACTTGGCCTGAATGCCTATGCGGTGCGGGAGAGCGTAGCAACCTTCAACGTCATGTTCGGCAGCATGAGTATCGGTGAGCAGAAGGCATACGCCATGTCGACCAGCCTCACGGAGCTCGCAGCGGACATGAGCAGCTTTTACAACATCTCGATAGACGAGGCGCTGCAGAAGCTTCAGGCGGGAATCACGGGCGAGACCGAGCCCCTCAAGCGGCTCGGGATTTTGCTCGGCGAAAACACGATACAGCAGTGGGCCTATCGCGAAGGAATAGTGGAGACCGGCGCCGCCCTCACAGAGCAGCAGAAAGTGCTGGCTCGCTACGGCGCCCTGATGGAGCAGACCTCCAAGGCCCAGGGCGATCTAGCTCGCACGATCGAGAGCCCGACGAATCAACTTCGCCGACTGAGCGAAGAAGCGACGCAAGCCGGGATTGAACTGGGCAATAATCTACTGCCAGCGTTCTCTGCGGCCGTCGAATCCGCAATACCCCTCGTCGAGACCATTGGCGAAGCCGCGGAAGCGTTCGCTGAGCTTCCCAAAGGGATCCAGACAACCGCCATCGCGCTCACGGTACTGGGCGCGGCCGCCGGTCCAACTGTCCTCGGCGTGGGGCTGATGGTCCGAGGAATCGGGGGAATCGCTACGGTATCAAAGGCTGCGGTTTCAGGCCTCATCGCTCTACGTAGTGCTCAGGCTATGGGCGGAGTTGCTACGGTCTCTTCCGCGGCGACTGCAGGGATCGCTGGTACAACGGCATCCGTCGCGGGGCTCGGAACTGCGCTGGCAGTCGGAGCGCCTGTACTCATCGGCCTTGGGCTCCTGGCTGCAGCATTCGTCGCCTCAAGGAATGATGCCCGTGAGGCGGCAGAGGCGGTGGCCCAGTATAGGGGCGTAATCGCCGGACTTTCGCCAGCGGAGCTAGGCTTCTCTGAGGACCAGATCGAGACCCGCCTCACGTTGCTGCGGCATCAGCTGGCAGGGCTGCAAGAGCGGGAGCCTCTTGCCGGATCCAGCAAAGAGGGAACCGCCGGCGCACGCCGGGAATGGCGTAAGCAGGTAGGAGAGGTGGAGACAGCGATCGCCGTCGCGGATCGGCGCCTAACTTCTGTCCAGGATCTGATTCAGCAGCAGGAAGAATCTGCACGAGCGCAGAAACAGATCGCCGATTCGATCAAGGCTGCGTTCGATGACGCGATGGGTGACATCGGAGGAGACGGCTCCGCATCCCCTCTCGCCGCCATCCAGAGCGAAGGCAGCTGGCTCATCTCGCTCTATAGCGAAGCGGCCGCCAGGGGCGAGGACCTAACTGGGGTCCTCGGCCGAATCGCTGAACTCCACCGGGAGATTACGGCGGAGATCCGCGCCCAGGGAAATGCGGTCACCCAGGAGCGCGCGGCGCTTCTAACTACCGAGAGCGGCCTGATAGACGGGCTCTTTCGCGGGATCGCTATGCCCGACGCCGGAGTCGTGGGAGGAAGGTCGGTAACCGCACCAAAGGGTTCAGGCCTCCGCCTCGAAACCGTCGATCCGGCGCAGATTGTCGCTATGTATGCAGCCTCAGCTGAGGGCGCGGAGCTCGGGGCGGATGCATTTAATCAGGCCGCATCGATCACCGTCGCCTCGTTCGGAGCTATGGCTCAGGCCGCTGTCGCCGGATCCGCCCAGATGGAGCAGGTCGTAGTCTCCAGTCTCGCCAACATCGCGGCGGCCGCAGTCTCGAAAACCAACCCTGTGCTGGGCGTGGCCATCACCGCCGTCGGCGGAGTACTCGGTGCGCTCTTCGGGCGCGATCGCCGGGAAACTCAGCCCGTCCGCGTCGAGGAGTATTCACCGCGCGCCCTCCAGCAGCAGAAGCGCGAAGGCCCTGACGCGGTCATCGTCCAGGTCCTGGACGCCGACACCGGTGAGATGATCGATCAGCATACCTATCAGGCGACCCGCAACACGCGGCGCGATCGCGTTCTCCGGATCCCGGCGCGGCCATGAGACCTCTCTTCCTGGTTGAGAATCTCTTTAGCGACGTGCAGAGCCCCGCGCATGTAGTTGACGCGAGCTCGGAGACGCCAGGCTATGAAGCATGGCGCGTGGCCACGGGCCGCAGGTCGGTGCACGATCGCTGGCAGCCGACCACCGCTGGCGAAGGGTGGATCCGCGTCGACTGCGGAGCTGCTCGCACGGCGGATATGGCCATCCTCGATCGAGGTCATAACCTCGCTGGCGTCCAGGTAAAGGTGCAGCACTCAACTGACGGAGGTGTCTGGACGACGGCCGCGACTTCAACCATACCAGCCGCTGCAACAGATCCCGGCGACGTGGACGCTGCAAATGGAGCTCGCACGCATGAGGGGGCGTGGCTGAAGCGGTTTCCCTCCAAGACTGCGCGGTGGTGGCGCTTCCTCGTGCCCGCGGCCGCGGGGATCCGCGCGGAGATCGTTGGCCTCTGGGTAGGTGAGAGCTGGACGCCTTCTCAGTACTTCGATCTGCCATGGGGTGATGAGGACATCGAGCTGGGCTGGGAGGAGGTCACATCGTCGGCCGGGTGGCGAGCTGCAGGCCACGTATCGCGGGCACGGGCGGGGACGATCGATCTCAAGTTGTCCAATGAATCGGAGTACGACGATCACGCGCGCCGCCACATTCATCAGCAGTTCTGGCTCAGGCGCCCGATGTGGATCGTCTACAATGACGAGAGGGCCGAGCGGGCGGTGCTCGCGCTGCCGCGTCCAGGCAGCGCCGGCTTCGATCAGCGCGCCGGGTGGGGCCACAGGCAGGGGATGATTCCCTGGCTCGAGCACGAGCCGAGGCTATCGTGAGGAGCGGCTGGAATCCGGAGCTCGCCAAGCGGCTGCACCGCACTGATCCCGCGGCTCGGATCATTGTGGAAGGAATAGTGAGCGAAGTCAGCGACGTCCGCCTCCGCTATGATCAGTGGCAGGCGGCTGATGTAATCGAGGGTGCGGTAAGGCGATTCGAGGATGGATCCGTTCAGCTCTTCCGCTCAGCTGGTACGCCGGTAGTTGAGAGCACGAGCGGCGCTGGGGAGGTTGCGGACTTTCAGCCGGACGGAAGTTTCCGCTCGCTCGCAATTGCGTGGGAGGGAGACGACTGGGAGCGCGAGATCTCCCTTATGCGCCTTAACCTGATTGCGCAGGCCGACGCGGGACTGGCAAAAGAAGTGGCTCAGTGGAAGCTCAGCCTTTATCAGCTGGTAGCGTACACCGTCGAGACGGGGCTCACCTACCTCGAGCTCCGCCCGCTCATCGATTCACTCTATGTGCCCGCCGCCGGCGGCACGGCCGCGGCGTGGGTGGACTTCGACTTCAGCCAGTCGAATCGCCCGCCGCGGATCGGCCCTCCGCCCGAGCATCCGGAGCAGGACGCCGGAAGCGCGGAGCCGCTGGCCTTCCCCGGCCCAACAACATTCCTCTTCCTGGCGGCTCTCACCGCCGATGGTAGCCCGGCGGGCAATACGTCGTGGGTGAGTGACCCGGCCAAAGCGTCAGCGCCGGGCAATGGCTGCGATCTCGCCCAGTACGTGCTCTCGCCCATCGACGGAAAATACCTGAGCGTCGGGAGCAGTCAGGATCTTCCGCAGATAGAGGTGTATGCTGACTCGGGGCTCCTCCCGGCGAGCATCGGCTTTGCCAGCGCCGGCAACCGAATCTCGGTACCGGGCGCCTCGGCCGAGGCGGTCATCGAGCTCACCGGGCAGGGCGAAACTCCGTCGGGAAGTGATCTCACGTATGAAGTGAGCGCCGACAATGTCTCCTGGACGCCGTACCGGGATGGCGATGTCGTAGGCGAGGGCGCGCTTGCCGCGCTCGCGCGACAGGATTTCTACTACCTCCGCGCAACCCTTCAGCCCAACCTCGAGGGCACGGTCTCGCCCACGCTTCGCGCCCTTGGAGCCGCGGCGCTGCGCCGCGTCGACCTGGACGGCCTCGCGCGCGTCAGCACCGGTGGCTGGTCGGTGGATCCGGTCACTCTCCGCGGGGAGATCGCCGAGGCCACGATCTCAGTTAATAGGGACGGGCCACGGGATTATCGGGACCTCGCCACGGAGCTGCTCGCGCTCTACTACACCAAAGAGCTGACCTTTAAGGTCTGGGTGGGGCATCCGG
>DASSKB010000202.1:0-32736 GCA_035690925.1 Longimicrobiaceae bacterium | reverse complement strand
CATAGGAAAGAAGTTGTCAGCCATCTCCCGAAGCACCCCAGGCTCTCGCCACGCACCTTCTCTGAGCGCCAGTCTGCGGATCTTCTTGGACAGACCGAGGTTTTCGTCCCCGATCGGGTCGAGGGACGCGGCTATTGCATCGCCGCGTCGCTGAAGGTAATCGACCACATAGTCGAACGAGCGCACCACGTACGCCTCGATCTCGTCATCACTCAATGTCCATCGGGAGTTCTGAAGCACAGTCCCGAAAATAGATTGCCACCTGTCGTTATCCTGAAAGCGGATCATCCCCCTGAAAATTCGCCGGTTCGTCTGAAACGAGAACAGGGTCGAGGAGAGCACCCTGTCGAAGAGGGCATCCGCGGCGGAGTGGTCGTGGTCCATAACAACTCCACGCGCGACGCGGGTGTAGTGCTCACCCAGCTGGATATCCATCCGGTGCTCCCAGTACGAATGACCGAGAGCCTTGGTCGATGATGTAAGCAGGAGCTGCCGCGGCACAAAGATATTGTGGGCGATGGTATCCGCGGCGAGATGCGCCAGGTAGCCGAGCGACATCGCCTTGAGCCGATCGCCCTCCGCCGTGTGGAAGATCTCCTCGCCCACATGCCAGCTATGGCAGTGTCGGCCCTCCGCCGCATATTTCTTTGCCAGCGATATATCCGCGGCTACCGAGCCATACAGGAAATCGTGGGGATGCGCCGCCATAATCGTGCGGATCGCCGGCGGCAGAAGGGCGAGTGAGTCCAGCAGCGATGTTCCCAGATAGACGTGGGTGGCTGGTCCCCAAGCCCATGCCTGGTCGGGGAAAAAGAGGAGTGCCGCACAGCAGAGGAGTAGGGCCCGCACCAGCGTTAGAGCCCCATCTTTCGACGTGTTTTGCGGAGTCCTTTCTCCGCACCGCGCGTCCGATCTTCCACCATTTCCTGCAGGTCCTTGCGTGCGTCCGCGAGAATGTCGGTTATCTCCGACCGGAACTCGCTCAGGATCTCACGGCCGGCGGATATGAACTCACTGCTCATCTCCGCCGTGGCATCGCTCCCGCCACGAACCGCGTTGCGTGCCTGTGAGTAATTCCGGCGCATCTGCTTACGGTAGGGCTTCAGTTGCCGCATTATCCGCTCCTTCCGGGTTCGCTCCGGTTTGAGCAGAAGGGTGGCACCGATTCCGAGCACGGTACCCACCGCAAAAGCGGATAAGAAGTCGAAGCTGTCCTGTCGTTCCATCTTATCTCTCCCTCTCAGGTTTCCGCGAAGGTCTTACTGTGGCCGATCGTAAATCTTCTCTGGAACTACGGGCTGATTCGTTGGGGAACCCACGCAATCGCTCGGTCCCGGCCTTGACTCCCCGAATCGTGGACGCTGAATCGATGAAAAGGTCTTCCGCCTCCTCCTGTACCAGCTCCAGCAACGCGCTGAACTGATTGATCCGGTCCTCCGCCAGGCCTGCGGCGTGCCCCACGCGTTCGCGCGCATCCACGAGCGTGCTCTGGAACATCTCCACATCCGCGCGTACGGACGTGGAGATGCGGCTTACGTTCTCGCTGATGGTTTCGCCATGCCGGATAATCGGCCTCAGATCCTTACCCACGAGCGCGCTCGCACGTGCAATCGCCTTATTCGCTTTCCACACGAGCGGAATCACCACCAATCCGATAACTATGAGCGCCAGAGCTATGATGATGGTGGCAATAGCCGTGAGCAATTCTACCCACCATAGCAGCCCACCGGGATCGACAGCTTGCAGCAACGCTAGAACTGCACCCATTGTGCCGCGCGTTGCCATCAGCGGCTCCATTGAAATCACGGCTGCGCCTCCATTGGCGGTATGCGGGTCGGATCAGTCGTAGAGGTCGACGGCAAGTGTACGGCTTCCGAGCTTAGGCACCACGTGGTGCGTGATGCGCGAAGCGCGCCCGGCGGCAAGCGCGCTCGCGATAGAAGTTCGGAGCTGATCTGAAAGCTCTGAACCCCACTCCGGGTTGCGGCCCTCGGCCCACTCGCGGAGAGCTTCGTCCAGCGGACCGATCCCTCCCGCCTGCTGAGCCAGCGCGCGCACCGACGGCGGCGCGGACCAGCCACCAGTCAGCTGCTCCACATCACTCGCATAGAGGTCACCGAACGGCAGGAGCGGTTCCGGCGGAAGTGGACCGCCAAGCAGCAGCGCGGTCTTGTTTCCAGGTGAAGCCGCAATTGAATCAGCGATAAGCCGTGCGCGGAGCCTACGAGCCTCAGTACGCACTTCTCCCTGCGATAGATCGGCGCCGAGTGCGTGCAAAACCGGGTCCAGGTCCGCAGCGTCCGTGATCCGCACAACGCTGCCGGGTGCCAACCGCTCATGCAGGATTCTCGCGAGTAGCTCCGCTTCGGGTGAGTCGTCATCGAGCAGCGCGATTCGGCTGACCCCATAATCGCGCATGGCCTGTTGCACCACGGCGGCCACGACATCGCCGAGCCTGACTTCTGGGCTCATGGCGCGGCGCGCACGATTCGCCGGAGCTCGCGCAGCACCAGGTGTGGGTCCTCGTCGCGCGCGTGAGCCGACGGCCTTCTGGCGGACATCACCCGATCGATCGATAGATCGGCGGTCACTCTGTCGTCACCGAGATCGTCACCGTGCGCGATGACTTCACCGTCCGGCGCGACGATGAACGAGCCGCCGCAAAACACCACCGATCCCTCGACGCCCACCCGGTTTGCCACGATGACGTACACGCCGTAAGCGACCGCCGCCGCGCAGGCAAGGTGATGCCAGGCGGCCCAGGATGCGAAACGGCCCGCCTGTGCTCCATTCCACCCGCCGCGACCACCCGCCGCGGCCTGGACGATGATAACCTGTGCGCCGTCCATGGCGAGCAGGTACGGCAGCGATGGATGCCAGAGATCCTCGCATATCAACAACCCGTATCGCCATCCGCCCGGCCCGTCATAGGCCCGAATAGTCGACCCTCTGCCGAAGTACCGGCCCTCGTCGAACATTCCGTAGGTTGGCAGATAGAGCTTACGGTGGGAGTGTACGATCCGGCCAGCGTGGATGTGTACAGCGGCATTGTAGGGGACGAAATCGGTTCCAAGCTCCACGAGCCCAACCACCACACCGCATTCTCCCGTAAAACTCCGGGTGGGGGCGGAGCCGAGCGGCATGGCAACGCGGTGGGTGCTGTCCTTCAGCTCGTACCCGGTGAGGGAGAGCTCGGGCGTAATCATCAGGTCCACCCCGTCCGCGCCAGCCGTGCGGCTCGCCTCGATCAGGTGGTCGACGTTAGCGGTCGTATCGCCCAGCTCAGGCGCGAACTGTTCGATCCGTACGCGGAGTGTACCTTTCAAGAATCATCGCCGATCTCCGGCGACAGTCCGATAACACGGCTCACCGGAATAGTGAAGACGATGCCGGTAGCCGGGTCGTCGAAATCGCCGCAGATCTCCTGGAGCAGAGCTATAACGCGATCAACGGTCGCGTCGTCGCGGATCACACTGAAAAGTGTTTGGTTCTGAGGGCGCGAACGGGACGCTAGCGTGTCGAGTCCCGCAAAGATAGGAATGTCATGCGAAAGGACTCGGCCCATTCCCTCGCTGTTGACCAGGGTAGCGCCGGTCACGCCGAGTTCTACCAGGCCGGAGAGGATCTCGTCCAGCTTTTCTTCCTGATTGATAACAGCGATGAGCAGTTGCACTTTGCCTCGCGAGCGGGAACTCCTTCATGGGTGATTTTGCTCCCGTATAACCCCGGGCACCACCGTTCAAGTTACCGACCGCTCGGGAGCGGTGTCAAGCAAGCGGGCGTGCGATTTACAGGCGTCCGGCGCGCCCTACGCCCTCCGTGCCGCGCACGATCTTTGCGCCAGGCGAATCGCTTGAGCCAGTCGACATTCATCCACCTACGAGCTCCCGCGGCTTCCGTGTCGCGCGAAAGGAGATCCGATAGTGCCGAAATTCGTCGTTCAGGGCGGTCGCCGCCTTCAGGGCACCATAAAGCCGGCAGGAAATAAGAACGCCGCCCTCCCTATGCTGGCAGCGACCCTCCTGACGGACGAGGAGGTCATCCTGGAGAATATCCCGGCGATCAGGGATGTTCGCACCCTTATAGACCTCTTGATGGCGCTCGGCGCCGAGGCGGAGTGGCTTGGCGATAACGAGGTGCGCGTGCGCGCTAAGAACATCGGGCACGCGCAGCTGGAACAGGAAGCGGCTGCGCGGATCCGCGCCTCCATCCTACTCGCCGGCCCCATGCTGGCCCGCGCGGGCGGGATGGAGCTGCCACCTCCTGGCGGAGACGTTATCGGCAGGCGCCGCATGGACACCCACTTCCTCGCGTTGAAGGCACTGGGCGCAAAGGTCGGCTTCCAGAACCAGGTGTTCGGCCTGCGCGCCAGCAGCCTCACGGGCGCCGACCTCTTCCTCGACGAGCCGAGCGTGACGGCGACCGAGAACACAGTTATGGCCGCGTCACTGGCCAAGGGTGTGACGCGAATCCGCAATGCCGCAGCAGAGCCGCACGTCCAGGATCTCTGTCATATGCTGAACGGGATGGGCTGCGAAATTTCCGGGATAGGTACCAACACGCTGGAGATACAGGGTGCTGAAAAGCTCAAGGGCGGCAGGTTCCGCGTAGGCGCCGATCACATCGAGGTGGGCTCGTTCATAGGCCTGGCGGCGGTTACCCGTGGCGAGATCACCATCCAGGATGCCGCGCCGCAGCACCTGGACTCGACACTGATAGGCTTCGACCGCCTTGGCGTGCGCCCGGAGATCCGGGGATCGGACCTGTACATCTCCGGCGATCAGGAGATGGAGGTCAAGATGGATATGGGCGGATACATCCCCAAAATCGACGACGGCCCATGGCCAGCATTTCCGGCTGATCTCACCTCCATTGCCCTGGTGACCGCGACGCAGTGCACGGGCACTATCCTGATCCACGAGAAGATGTTCGAGTCGCGCATGTTCTTCGCGGACAAGCTGGTCGCCATGGGAGCGAGAATGATCCTCTGCGACCCGCACCGGGTGGTGGTAATCGGGCCGTCCAAGCTCCACGGTGGGGTGGTGGAGAGCCCGGATATCCGAGCCGGTATGGGTTTATTGATTGCTGCCCTGGGTGCGGAGGGAGAGAGCGAAATATATAATGTCGGCCAGATCGAGCGCGGCTACCAGCGGATCGACGAACGACTCCGCGCGCTGGGTGCCGACATCCAGAGGCACGACTCGCGGGAGCGCTGAGGCTCGCGAGACACACTGTAAGGAGCAGAGATCAATGGAAGAACGGCAGAAGCGTTCGGGTGGTATAGGCGATGGAATCCGGACCGGGTTCGGGATCCTGAGCGCGTTCAAGGACGCGGCCGAGGAGACCCTTCAGGAAATGGTGGATCGCGGCGATCTTACGCCTGAAAGGGCAAAATCCACCATGCGCGAGGCAGTCAATCGCATGCAGACCAGCTTCGAGGAGGCGCGCGAAAAGGTCGACTTCGCACCACGCGCGGAGGTGGCGGCACTTCGCACGGAGGTCGCCGAGCTTCGCGAACGTCTCGACAGGATGGAGGCCGGCGGCCGCACCGACGAGGAGCCTCCGGCCCACGGCGGGATAATAATCTCCGAGTGAGCATAGGTGCTGCAGCCCGAGTCATTACTGAAGAGCTGATTCCGGGAGACATACCGCTATGGATCCATCCGGACTGGGCCAGCATGTTCCCCTGGTTGATTCAGGGTACCACCGGATCGGGGACGCCCGAAAGTCCGTTCGACCTTGGACTGAGCGGAAGACAGCCCGTCGGGATGGTGCTGAACCGCTGGGTCCGGCTCAGAGACGAGTGCGGCGTGAGCGCTGCTGTACATTCTCGCCAGGTTCACGGCGCCGATCTCTTACATCACGAGAAGGCACCGCCGCCCGGCTTGACGATCCTCGAAGGGGTTGATGGTCATATGACCAGCCAGCCGGATCTGCTGCTGACAGTCTCCGTCGCCGATTGCGTTCCTGTCTCGCTGGTGGCGCCCGATTCGCGCATTATCGCGCTCGCGCATGGCGGCTGGCGCGGTACAGCGGCCGGGATACTGGAGCGAACCATCGAATCGCTCGTCGATTTTTTCGCAATTCGTGCCCAGGATCTGTGGATGCACTGTGGCCCCGCCATCTGCGACCAGTGCTACGAGGTCGGTACCGATGTCCACGCCGCTGTGAATCCTTATAGACCTGTCCCGACCGGCCCAGAGCCGATAGATCTGAGGGGCGGTCTGGCGGATCGGGGAGCTCGCGTGGGCGTGGATGCCGCCAGGATTACCGTATCCAGCCACTGCACGAAATGCGGACCGGGCGAGTTCTTCTCCCATCGCGGCGGCTCATCCGCCCGACAGATGGGGATATTGGGAGTGCGCGCGTAGCTCCTGGCAGAGGAGGTAGCGGACTTGCCCGTACTACCTGTTTCGGGTATCTTTACAGGTGTCGATGGAATCGGGCGCCCCCGGAAGGTCGTCCGTTGTTTTGAAGTGGGGGAGCGGATGCCCCACTTTTTTTATTTGTCAGACGCTCGTGAGGTGTGGCGTGGCGGATGAGACGCTGGCGCGAGATCTGGAGCAGCGGATCGAGGAGCTCGGATACGAACTGGTCGATCTCGAGCAGGCCGGTGATGCCAACAGGCCCATCCTGCGGATCCGGATCGACACACAGGATTCGGCCGCCGAGAGCGGGATCAGGGTCGAGGACTGCACGAACGTCAGTCGCGGGCTGGAGGCGTATCTCGACGAGCGGGAATCGATTTCGCCGCGCTACGTCCTGGAAGTCTCGTCGCCTGGAGTTGAGCGGCCGCTGGTCCGGCCCCGCGACTTCACGCGCTTCGCGGGCCGGGAGATTGCGGTCCGTGGCAAGTCGGCGCTGGCCGGGCGCAGTAAGCGCCTGGAAGGCACGCTCGTCGGACTGGACGAAGAAGCGGAGCCGGAGCAGGTTATCCTGCGACTGTCCGATGGTGATGAGGTACGGTTGCCGCGTTCGGATATTAGTAAAGCAAACTTGATATTTCGCTGGGGCGGAGACAGTCGACCCTCCTGAGGGCCCTTCTTCGTTTCACTGTTAAAAACCTTTGGATCGAAGCCCATGAACAACGCAGCTCAGGTGCTTGCGGCGTTCCGTGAGTTGACGCTGAACAAGTCCATCTCCAGTGAGGAGCTGAACGATCTCATCAAGGATGGGATTCTGGCAGCTCTGGCCAAGCGCTATGGCGCCAACGTCAAGGCGGAGATCGATGTCAACGAGGAAAGCGGCCGAATCGCCATAACCGTCCTGAGGGAGGTCGTGCAGGAGGTGGAGGATCCATCCCACGAGATCTCCCTCGAGGAGGCACAGTGGGACGATCCCGAATTCGAGGTGGGCGATATCCTCGAGGTGCCGGTCGAGTTCAAGGAGTTCGGTCGCAACGCCGTCATGGCCGCGAAACAGAGAATTCTGCAGCGCGTGCGCGAGGGCGAGCGCCAGAAGATAATGGACGAGTACGCCGACCGCGTCGGTGAGCTCCTCTCCGGCGAGGTACAACAGGTAGAGCGCGGCAAGCTGGTTCTCATGCTGAACAGAACGCGTGAAGCGGATGCCATTGTGCCATGGAAGGAACAGAACCCACGCGAGCGATTCAGGCAGGGCGAGTCGATACGCGCCGTCCTCAAGAAGGTAGAGGAAACGCCGAAGGGTCCGCGCATCATCCTATCGCGCGCAGATCCGCTCTTCGTGGCGGCGCTCTTCCGGCTGGAAGTCCCCGAGATTCAGCAGGGAATCGTCGAGATTCGCGCGGTAGCGCGTGAGGTTGGTGGCCGCACCAAGCTGGCGGTGTCCTCGCGCGATGAGTCCATAGACCCGGTCGGTGCATGCGTCGGGCTCAAGGGCTCCCGGGTTCGCGCTGTTGTGCAGGAGCTGAGCGGCGAGCGGATCGACATCGTTCCGTGGCATGCTGATCCGGAAGTGTTCGCCAAGCGCTCGCTCGCCCCGGCCAGAGTCTCGAAGGTCATCTCCGATTACGATGCCAGGGTGATAACCGCCATCGTGGACGAGGATCAGCTCTCACTCGCGATCGGTCGGAGTGGGCAGAATGTGCGCCTGGCTTCTCAGCTGATCGGCTGGGAGATCAATCTTTTCGGATCACGCGAATGGCTCGAGCGTGGCGCCGACGAGGCGCTGTTCGGCGGCGGCGCGATCCGCGAAGGCGAGGACTACGACTCCACGGACTTCCCGTTGCGCGAGCTCAACCTGGCCCCAGCTACCCTGGCGGCTCTGGAGGCCGCGGGATATACTTCATTTTTCGACGTCATCGACCTCGAACGGGAAGATCTGCTACGCATCCCCGCGGTTGGCGACGCCGAGGCGGACGCGGTACTGGCGGTAATCGACGACCTCACAGTGGAGGACGACGCTAGCCCGACCTCACCCGAGGATGAGGCTGACGCTGAGCCGGCCGCCGAGACAGAGAAATCTACTGTCGACGGAGCCTGATACGCGATCTCCATCCGAGGGCCAGAGCCGCAACGAGCGGAAGATTCTGGACCTCCTGGGCCTCGCGACGCGGGCCGGAGCGCTTACGACCGGAACCGATCGCGTTCGCTCTGCCGTTCGCGATGGTAAGGTCAGGGCTGTGATCATAGCGGCCGACTCGTCGCCGACACAGCAGGCCAAGCTGAAGCCGTTGCTCCAGGCAACGGGGACGCGGCACCACCTTCTGTTTACTCGTGAACAACTCGGTGCCGCTATGGGCCGACCACCGGTATCGGCGGTCGGAATTTCGGATTTGAATTTTGCACGGCGTGTTGCGCAGTTGGCCGCGACGCTACCGTCTCTGCAGGACCAGCAAGGAGAAAGTATATAAGGATGCGTGTGTACGAAGTGGCCAAGGAATTCGACGTAACATCTGAGGCCTTGGTGCACCTCCTGCGGGAGATGGACATTCCGGTCCGGAGTCATATGACGCTGCTCGGCGACGAGCACGTGTCGCGGCTCCGTACAGTGCTGGAACGTGAACGTCGCCAGGGACACAAATCAGCCGAAGGCGCCATCGAGGCGGCTATCGAGGACGCTCAAACCGGTCCACGTCGTCGCCGCCGCCGTCGGGTGGAGAAGGAGGAGGAGCCCGCCGAGCCGGTCGAGGCTGCGGAAACGCCAGCGGCCACCGAGGAGCAGGACTCCACGGCATCGCCAACGGCGGATGCAGCCGAGGCTATTGCCGCGGAAGCGGCGGAGGAAGCTGCCGATCGCGGTGCCGACCTCGTAACCAAGGGCGGAGACGAGCCCAAGGATACGACGGTGATCGTGGAGAGTCCGGCAGCCCCGCCCGCTCCCCCGGCCCCTCCCCGGCCCAGCCCGCCGCCGGCGCCACGCCGTCGTGAGGAGCGACCACCACAGCGCGAGAGCCGCACCGCGGCGCGCGGAGGCGAGGCACCGCCACGTCCACCACGTCCGTCAGAATCGGGCCCCACACCTGTGCGGCGCGGCGCTCCGCCGCCAGCACCTGCCCGGCGAAGCGATGCCGGTCGCGCGCGTCCGGCAGCCGACGCTTCCACGGGTGGAGCGCAGGGTAAACGTCGCAAGAAGGATCGCAAGAAGGGACGCGGCGTAGATCAGGACGCGGTGGACCAGAACTTCCGCAAGACCATGGCCGCCATGGAGGGCGGTGGTGGCAGCGGCAAGCGCCGCCGGAAATCTCGCGATGCCGGACCGAGCGCTCAGGAACGGCGCGAAGAAGAGCGGGAGAGGGTAAAGCAGGAAGAAGCCACTATAGTTCGCGTCAACGAGTTCCTGTCCATCTCGGAGCTATCCGAGCTCATCGACGTAACGCCCACGCAGATTGTCACCTCTGCGTTCAAAAATCTCGGATTGATGGTCACCATCAATCAGCGCCTGGACTTCGACCAGATCGAGCTCCTCCTGGACGAGTTCGGATTCCGCGCGGTCCGCGAGGAAGACTACGGCGCTGAGGTCGAAGACGTCGTCGCCGAGGACAGCCCCGAGAGCCTGAAGCCGAGGTCGCCCGTCGTGACGGTCATGGGTCACGTCGACCACGGCAAGACTTCGCTCCTGGACTACGTTCGTAAGGCCAACGTCATCGCCGGTGAATCGGGCGGCATCACGCAGCATATCGGCGCCTATAATGTGGTGCTGGACGACGGTCGTTCCATAACCTTCCTGGATACGCCCGGTCACGCCGCGTTCACCGCCATGCGTGCGCGTGGCGCGGAAGTAACCGACATAGTCATCCTGGTGGTCGCCGCCGACGACTCAGTCATGCCGCAGACAATCGAGGCAATTAGCCACGCCAAAAATGCCGGTGTGCCCCTTATCGTCGCGGTGAACAAGGTGGACCTTCCGGATGCGGACGCATCCAAGGTCAAGCAGGACCTGCTCCAGCATGATGTCATTCTGGAGGAGTTCGGCGGCAATGTCCTCTCGGCCGATGTTTCGGCCAAGAAGGGCAGCGGTATGGATGACCTGATGGAGAAGATCCTGCTTCAGGCGGATATCCTGGAGCTCACCGCCAATCCTGATCGCGAGGCGCACGGTACGGTTATCGAGGCGCAGCTCGACGTCGGAAAGGGTCCGGTCGCCACCGTTCTGGTTACCAGCGGAACGCTTAGGGTCGGTGAGCACGTCGTCTGCGGCCAGCAGAGTGGCCGCATCCGGGCAATGCTCGACGAGCGCGGCAACGCCGTTCAGGAAGCGGGTCCGTCCGTACCTGTCCAGATTCTCGGACTCTCCGGAGTACCGCAGGCTGGCGACCAGATGGTCGCTATGGACGCAGATCGCGCGGCCGAGATCGCGCAGACCAGGCAGCGCCTCGAGCGCGAGAAGCGCATGCGCATCAAGAGCCGCGGCGTTAAGCTCACCGACATCTCCAAGATGCTCGCAAAGGGCGAAACCGCGCAGCTCAACCTGGTCATAAAGGGCGATGTGGACGGATCGGTGCAGGCGCTCTCCGACGCACTTGAGCAGCTCAGCACGGAAGAGGTAGCGGTTCAGGTCGTCCACCGCGCAGTCGGTGCGATCAACGAATCGGATGTGCTGCTGGCTTCCACCGCCGGCGCCATTGTTGTCGGCTTCCACGTTCGTCCTACACCCGACGCAAGGCAGGTCGCGGATCGTGAGGATGTGGACATTCGCCTCTACAACATCATCTACGAGGCAGTCTCCGAGGTACGTCTCGCCATGGAGGGGATGCTCTCGCCGGAGGAGCGCGAAGTCCTGGTCGGCACCGCAGAGGTCCGCCAGATCTTCAAGGTGCCCCGGATCGGCACCGTTGCCGGTTGCATGGTTACGGATGGCGAGATCCAGCGCCGAGCCAAGGTCCGCGTTATCCGCGACTCCGTCCAGATCTACGAAGGCGAGCTCGGCAGCCTCAAGCGCTTCAAGGACGACGCAAAAGAGGTCCGTGAGGGATTCGAGTGCGGCCTCAACGTGGCCAACTTCAACGACATCAAGGTCGGCGATGTGATCGAGTCCTACAGGGTGGAAGAGGTCGCGAGGACGTTGTCGGGGGCGAATGCGGCGGAATGATTAAGAAGCTATCAGCTATCAGCTATCAGCTATCAGCTATCAGCTTTCGGATGCCGCAGATATCCGAATGTCTGCCTCGGCGCCAGGCGTGGGCAACGGCAGGCTATCGGACGCGGCGATGCTGATAGCTGATAGCTGATAGCTTCCCCAATGCCCCGCTTCCGTCGCACCGATCGTCTGAACGAGCAGTTCAGACAGGAGATCGCACTTGTCATTCGTGGCGAGGTGCGCGATCCGCGGGCGGCGTTGGCCACCATTACCGCGGTGGAGACCTCACGCGAGCTGGACCATGCGAAGGTATACGTTACCGCACTCGGTGATGACGAGGAGAAGGCCGAGGTCGTCGAGGGGCTGCGTAGCGCGGCACCTTTTATACGCGCCCAACTGGGTAAGCGCCTGCATATGCGCCGCGTACCGGAATTACATTTCCAGATCGACAGGGTACGTGAGGAGGCGAGCCGGATCGAGTCGCTGCTCCGCGAAGCGTTGCCGGCCGACAGACCGCCCGCTGACCCGGAGAAGGACGAAACTTCGGAGTGAGCGCCGCTCCCGATGGCGTTCTTCCGGTTGACAAGCCGGTTGGGCCTACCTCCCATGACGTTGTAGCGCTGGCCCGGCGCGGTCTCGGCACTCGCCGGATCGGTCATACCGGGACGCTCGACCCGTTCGCATCGGGTCTACTCCTACTCTGCATTGGTCAGGCGACCCGGCTCGCCGAATATCTGACGGACCTACCCAAAACATATCGCGCGACCGTTCGGCTCGGAGTGGCGACCGACACTGACGACCTGACGGGCGATGTCATCGAACGTCGACCGGGCGCTGAACATCTCTCTGAAGACGATGTGCGTGACGCGCTGAACCAGCAAACGGGCGAGATACTGCAGCTCCCACCACGGTATTCAGCAAAAAGGGTCGGCGGTGAGCGCCTGTATGCGGCGGCGCGGCGGGGTGTGGAGCTCGAGCGCACGCCGGTCCGCGTCACCATCTACCGCCTGGAGATTCTGGAGATGTCGCTCCCCGACATGGAGATCGAGGTGGAGTGCTCGAGTGGCACCTATATTCGGGCCATCGCGCGAGATGTAGGCGAGACTCTCGGAGTAGGCGGCCACCTCACCGCACTCCGCCGCACGCGAGTGGGCAGCCACGGCGTGGGAAACGCTATCTCGCCCGAAGCCTTCGGAGATGAATCCGCCGTAACCGGAAGCATGATCAGTCTTCCAGAGGCGGTTTCACATCTGCCGAACATCATAGTGGACGAGCGTGGCGAGAAGGCCCTCTCGTACGGCCAGTTCCTGGATGCGCCGGATGAGGCGCCATCGGAAGTCCCGCTCGCGATCCTGTCTGGCGATGGCCGGCTTCTGGCGATCGGAGAGCGCGACGGTACTCGTATCCGGCCGCGAAAGGTTCTGCAGTGATATACGCAATCGATCCCCAGCTTCCTCGGGCCCTCCCCTGGGATGATGCGGGGGCGGTTGTCACGATCGGGACATTCGATGGCGTGCATCGGGGTCATCGTGAGGTTCTGTACGAAATCGTCCAGCGCGCTAGGCGCACGGGCCGCCGGAGCGCCCTGGTGACCTTTCATCCGCATCCGCTCCGAATCGTCCGTCCCGATATGGCTCCGGAGCTCCTCACCACCGCGGCTGAGAAGAAGGAGTTGCTGGCCGAGTCCGGCCTGGAGTACGTGATCTTCGTCCCCTTCACCCACGTTCTCAAGGAGTACCCCGCGCGTCGGTTCGTGGAGGAGATTCTCATCGACCGGGTCGGGATGAAGGAGCTCGTGATCGGCTATGACCACGGCTTCGGGAAGGACCGGGAGGGGACAGTTGAGACAATGCATGCCCTCGGGACCGAGCTCGGCTTCAATGTGGATGTCGTCGAGGCGGTCGGCGCCGCCGACGAACCCGTCTCATCAACACGGATTCGGCGCGCACTCGTGGCCGGCGAGGTGCAGTCGGCGGCTCAGGGGCTTGGCCGCCCCTACTCCATCCGTGGACTGGTTGTTCATGGCGCTGAACGTGGTCGGAAGCTCGGCTACCCGACTGCCAACCTTCAACTGGGTGATCCCGAGAAGCTCCTGCCGCTCGAGGGGATCTACGCGGTGTACGGGTGGGTAGGCGGGTCAAAGATCGCCGGACTGCTCCACCTCGGACCCGTCCCGACCTTCGGAGGTACGCAGCCCACCATCGAGCTCCACCTCCTGGATTGGCAGGGCGACCTCTACGGCAGGGAAGTGCGCATCGATTTCCTCGCGCGCCTCCGCGGGATCTTGCCGTTCGCGTCAGTGTCCGAGCTTGTAAATCAGATGAAGCGCGATGAAGTCGAGGCGCGCGAGCTGTTCGCGGCCGCCCCGAACCCCTCCGGGTTGTGGTGAGCCCTCCCGTGTGTTAGCTTTTTTGGTTGCAATTTCGCCCGGCACATAGGTCCGGGTGGCCAGCTCGCTTTCTAAGCAGCGCAGACTCTTGAGGAGGCACTGACCCGTATGGCGATTGATCGGGAAGCAGTAATCGAAAAGTACCGGACGCACGAGACGGATCGTGGGTCGACTCGCGTCCAGATAGCTCTGCTCACTGAGCGGATCAACTATCTGATGGGGCATTTCAAGAAGCATCACAAGGACCATCACTCCCGCCGCGGACTGCTCAAGATGGTCGGGCAGCGCAGGCGGCTGCTGGATTATCTGCGGAAGACGGATGTGGACCAGTACAGAGCACTTATCGCGGATCTGGGGCTCCGCCACTAGGAGACCCGACAACTCGCCGCACGGCACGAGCCGTGCGGCGAGCGCGTTTTATAGGCAAACCGCTGCGTGGAAACGGGGACGCGCCGCGGCCGAATCGATCCCCCTTCATGTAAGCGGAAGATAAGCGGAAAAGGAAATGGAAAGAATCGAAACACAATTTGCAGGAAGAACGCTCTCGATCGAGACGGGCCGGATGGCTCGTCAGGCGGATGGAGCGTGCGTAGTACAGTTCGGTGAGTCGGTGGTTCTCTGCACGGCCGTGTCACAGGACAAGCCGACCCACCTCCCGTTCTTCCCACTCACTGTCGAGTACCGTGAGCGGACGTATGCGGCGGGGAAGATCCCGGGCGGGTTCATCAAGAGGGAAGGTCGCCCATCCGAGAAGGAAATCCTCTCGGCGCGCCTCATCGACCGTCCGCTTCGCCCGCTGTTCCCGGAGGGTTTCCAGAACGAGACGCAGATCTTCGTTCATGTGCTCTCCGCTGACCAGGAGAACGACGCGGACGTGCTGGCGGTTGTCGGCGCCTCGCTGGCGCTCAACATGAGCCGTATCCCGTTCGACTCGCCCGTTGCGGCGGTTCGAATCGGCCGGATCCAGGGCCAGTGGGTCCTCAACCCGACCTTCCAGCAGCTCGATTACTCCGACCTGGACGTGGTCGTGACCGGTACCGAGACGGGCATCACCATGGTCGAGGGCGGCGCCCTCGAGGTGGCCGAAGAGGATATCGCCGAGGGGCTCCTCATCGCCCATAAGGGCATCAAGGAACTGATCGGCATCCAGAAGCAGCTGCTCGCCAAGCTGGATATTCCGGCGACGATGGAGTGGACGGCCAAGGACGTCGACGCTGGTTTCCGCGAGAAGGTCGTGGAAGCGGCGACGGGCCGCGTTAAGAAGGCGCTCGACATTGGTGATAAGAGCGAGCGCAACGCGGCGATGGACGCCATCAAGGATGAAGTATCTCTCTCACTCGCCGAGGAGTATCTGGACTCCGAGCGCGACGTTTCGCCGATCGTCAAGGAGATCGAGAAGCGTGAGATGCGTGAGAAGGTCCTCGCTACCGGTAAGCGCTCGGACGGCCGCGGCCTCGACGAGGTCCGCCCGATCTCCGTCGATCTCGGTGTTCTTCCGCGCCCGCACGGCTCTGCGCTCTTCACCCGTGGTCAGACGCAGTCGCTCGGCGTCGTCACTCTGGGCACTCCCCAGGACGAGCAGCGCCTCGACTCGATCGATTTCGCCGCGGAGCAGAAGAAGTCGTTCATGCTCCACTACAACTTCCCGCCGTTCTCGACGGGTGAGGCGAAGCCGGTGCGTGGTACCAGCAGGCGTGAGATCGGCCACGGGGCGCTCGCCGAACGAGCACTCGCCGCCGTTCTGCCGCCGTACGAGGATTTCCCGTACACCATCCGCATAGTCTCCGACGTGCTGGAGTCGAACGGGTCGTCTTCCATGGCTACCGTCTGTTCGGGTTCGCTCGCGATGATGGACGCCGGTGTTCCCATTACCGCGGCCTGCGCTGGTGTGGCGATGGGGCTCATCAAGGAGGGCGATCGTGTCGCGGTGCTAACAGACATCCTGGGCATGGAAGACGCCCTGGGCGATATGGACTTCAAGGTAGCGGGAACGCGCAGCGGCGTGACCTCGATCCAGATGGACATCAAGATCGATGGGCTCACCATCGAGCTGATGAAAGATGCGCTCCAGCGCGCCCATAAGGCGAGGATGCACATCCTCGACGAGATGGACAAGGCGATCACCGGGGCACGCGGCGAGCTGTCGAAGTACGCGCCGCGAATCATCACCATCAAGATCAACCCCGCCAAGATCGGTGAGGTCATCGGGCCCAAGGGCAAGACCATCCGCGGTATTCAGGAGGCCACTGGGGCCACACTGAACGTCGAGGACGACGGCACCGTCACCATCTCGTCGCCAGGCGGCGAGGGCGGCGACCGCGCCCGGAAGATGGTCGAAGCCATCACCGAGGAGGCCGAGGTCGGCAGGATCTACGAAGGCGTCGTCAAGAACGTCATGCCGTTCGGCGCATTCGTGGAGATCATGCCCGGCACGGAAGGTCTCTGCCATATCTCGGAGCTCCAGGAAGCGCGCACCGAGAACACCGAAGACGTCCTCAAGAAGGGCGACGTCACCCACGTGAAGCTCCTCTCGATCGACGAGAAGGGCCGCCTACGGCTCTCCCGGAAGGCCGCGCTCGCGGAGATGGCGACGGCGGAATAAGCCGATCAGGTAGCTACGACGAAAAAAGGGGGACGCGCGGTGCGTCCCCCTTTTTTGTCGGGTACTGCCTAATCCAGCGGCACGTTGAATCCGGCCATCAATCGGAATGGGTCGTAGTCGTCCATATCGGTCCACCTTGCTTCAACGAAGGGTATCAGGTTCGTATCGAGGATCGACCCGCCGTCGATGCCGGCGAAAAGGTTGTATCCGACCTGTACGTCATCGTCGTCGTCGACAGTCTCGTCGCGCTTCATGAATGCCGCGCCAGCTCCGGCGTAGATCCCGCCGAAATCATCCGGGCGGATTGCCAGGTCGGCGTTGGCCTGCCACTCGGTGGGCGATTCGTCGAAGAACACATCCGCGCTGGGCATGATGAAAAGCTGTTCGATAATCGGGACACGGATCTGCGCGCCCGCGATACCGGTATCCTCCGAGAAATCGTAGCCGCCTCTGATCCCGAACTCTATCGGAGTATCGCCCCAACCACCCCGATCATCATGTCTATCGTCCCAGCGCTGCGCCTGGAGCGTTCCCGCGCACAGAACCATGAGCATCGCCAGACCAGTCAGTATTCGCATAATTTCCTCCTACATAATCACATCAAAAGGTGCAATCGCCATAACGGCGTGCATCGATCGACGGCCTACCCGGCAAGGGATGGGCCGTTCATGTGTTGGATGCTCGTGATGAACGGAAGGTTTATTCGGGGTCGTCACGCACCTCTCGCGAAACGTGCCCGAAGGTGTCATATTGGTCGGTCCACCCGTCCAACCGCACGGGTTTATTTTTAGCATCCTTCGACAGATCCCTGATCATGATTATCGGAGTTCCGAAAGAGGTCAAGAACAACGAGAACCGTGTAGCACTCATTCCGGCGGGCGCGCTGGCGTTCACGGAGCGTGGCCACACAGTATATATAGAGACCACCGCAGGGGAGGGAAGTGGTTTCCCTGACGAGGCTTACGTCGAAGCGGGGGCCCAGATACTGGGCACTGCCGACGAGGTCTGGCAGAAGGCCGAGATGATCATGAAGGTGAAGGAGCCGATCGCGGAGGAGTACCCGCGCATCCGCGAGAACCAGATCGTCTTCACCTACTTCCATTTTGCGGCCGACGAGAAGCTGACGAATGCCTTGATCGAGTCCAATTCGATCGGCATCGCCTACGAGACGGTGCAGCTCCCCTCGGGCGAGCTGCCACTGCTCACGCCCATGAGTGAGGTCGCCGGCCGGATGGCGGTGCAGGCCGGGGCGAAGTATCTGGAGAAATACTACGGTGGCCGCGGGATGTTGCTCGGCGGCGTCCCGGGCGTTCCGCCGGCAGATGTGGTCATTCTGGGCGGCGGCGTGGTCGGTACGAACGCCGCGAAGATTGCTGCCGGCATGGGCGCCCACGTAAGGATCCTGGACGTATCGCTGAACCGTCTTCGCTACCTGTCCGATGTCATGCCTGCGAATGTGGACCTCATCTACTCGAACAGGTACAATATCCTGGAGCAGATCCGCATGGCGGACCTCCTGGTGGGCGCGGTTCTGCTGCCTGGCGCCAAGGCGCCGACGCTGGTGGAGCGTGTTGATCTGAAGGAGATGAAGGACGGGGCGGTCATCGTCGACGTAGCGGTCGACCAGGGTGGCTGTGTGGAGACGATCCACCCCACGACGCACGAGAATCCCATCTACGAGATCGACGGGGTAATCCACTACGGCGTTGCCAACATGCCGGGCGGCGTCCCCCGCACCTCGACGCTGGCGCTCACCAATGCCACCCTACCGTACGCCGCGCGCCTGGCTCATCAGGGTTGGAAGGAAGCGTGTCGGGCGGATGCCTCCCTGGCACTCGGGCTGAACATCATCAACGGCAAGGTGTGCTATCCAGGGGTGGCCGATGCATTCGACCTGGAGCTCACGCCAATCGCTGACGTGCTGAAATAACTACGAGTGCGAGGTGCGAGGTGCGAAGTGCGGGGGCACTCAAGTATTGCATGGCGCTCCAGTCCCCGAGTTGAGTCCGCACCTCGCACTTCGCACCTCGCACTCGTCTTCGTTCATGATTATTCGTTTCGCACGTCTCCCCGCCAACCCCGACCTCCCGTTGCCGTCGCGGCAGACAGGGGGGGCCGCGGGGTACGATGTTGCGTCTGCGGAGGAGGATTTCGTGCTGGAGCCGGGGGAACGCCGCGCGGTGGCTACCGGTCTGGCCATGGAGCTTCCGGATGGCGTCGAGTGTCAGGTGCGGCCCCGGTCGGGCCTGGCGCTCCGGCACGGCCTTACCCTACCCAACACCCCCGCCACCATCGACCCCGATTATCGCGGCGAGCTGAAGGTGATACTCTGGAACGCCGGTACCGACCGGATACAGATCACCCGTGGCATGCGCATAGCCCAGTTGATATTCGCGAGATTCGAGTCACCCGAGGTGGAGGAAGTCACCGCCTTGGCAGACTCAGCTCGGGGCCACGGCGGCTTCGGCTCCACCGGGACCGATAGCTGATAGCTGATAGCTGATAGCTGATAGCTGTTTAGCTTACCCCACGGCATGCCCCCTGCATGGACGCGTGCGCACGACGTGGAAGACGCGGCGAGCGCGCTTGCGCCATTGTGGACGCACCCGTAGCTTTTGCGCTTTCGTAGCCTCACACATCGCAGAGTGCGTTAAGTGATTGCGCGCTTCGTCTTACGCCCACGCTCTCGACGAGCGTATTGGGGAGAGTCATGGCCCTTCGCTGGTTCAAGTCAGGTACGTTTCTGCCCGTGAACGACATCGCGGTCGATCTGGGTACGGCGAACACGCTCGTATACGTCAAGACCGAGGGTATCGTGCTGAACGAGCCATCGGTGGTGGCGGTGGAGAAAGCCACCGGGAAGGTGAGGGCGATCGGGCTGGAGGCCAAGCGGATGCTGGGGCGGACGCCGGAGGGTGTCGCGGCGGTCCGGCCGCTGAAGGACGGCGTCATAGCCGACGTGGACGTAACGGAGATAATGCTCCGTTATTTCCTGGAGACAGTGACCTCGAAACGGTTCCTGAAGCTGAAGCCCACCATGGTGGTGGGCGTGCCGTCGGGGATCACGGAGCTGGAGCGCAGGGCGGTCCGCTCGAGCGCCCACTCGGCCGGCGCCAAGGAAGTCTACATGGTCGCTGAACCTATGGCAGCTGCCATAGGGGTTGGCCTGCCAGTGGAGACTCCGACGGGCAATATGGTCATCGACATCGGCGGGGGTACCACGGAAATTGCGGTGATAGCACTTTCCGGCATCGTGTCCGATACCTCCATTCGCGTGGGCGGCGACGAGATCGACATAGCCATAGTGACGTTTCTGCGGAAGAACTACAATCTGATGATTGGCGAGCCCACGGCTGAGGCGGTGAAGATCCAGATCGGTTCGGCGTTCAGCACGGGCGATGAGCGTGAGATGGAAGTGAAGGGGCGCGACCTGGTTTCGGGTATCCCCAAGACGGTGCGAGTGCATTCGCAGGAGATCCGCGAATGCATCCAGGAGCCGATCCAGGCGATAGTTGAAGCCGTCAGGCGCGCTCTGGAGATAACGCCCCCGGAGCTGGCATCGGACATAGTGGACCGCGGCATTGTTATGACGGGCGGCGGTGCACTGATCCGCGGTCTCGATCAGTTGATCGAGCGGGAGACTAACCTGCCCATCCATGTAGATGAGGAGCCGCTCACCTGCGTTGTGCGCGGTGCTGGACGAATTCTTGACGACGTGAACAAGTATCGAGGAGTGTTGACGACCTGACCCCGTTCAAACCGTACCTCGGCGAAGGAGGAGAGCGCGGAAGGAAGAAGGAATGGCGGTTGGCCGCTTTATTCTTCGCCCTCGCGCTGATCCTCCTCTTTCTTCCCGGCGCGTATCGCGAAGCGCTGGCGGGTGGCGTGCGCGCGACACTGCTTCGACCGGTGCTCGCGCTCCAGCGGGGTGCCATCGAGCGGGATGCGCGTCTAGCGGACCCTGCGCGTCTGCGTGCCGAGCGCGACAGTCTGGCTGCGTTTCTGGTAGGCCAGGCAGCGTTGGCGGCTGAGAATCAGCAGCTCAGGGACATCCTGGGACTCGGCAGGCGGCTGCCGCCCACCTTCGTTTCTGCCGAAGTCGTACGGTTACCAGGTCGGAGCCTCGAGGGCTCGTTCCAGGTGACGGCTGGTCAGCGGGACGGGATACGGCCGGGCGCGCCGATCGTGGCGGCGGCCGGCCTGGTCGGACGGGTGCGTGAGGTGGACGGAACCACCGCAACGGGGATCGACTGGATGAACCCCGATTTCCGCGCGAGCGCCATGACACTCGATGGCGAGGCATACGGGATAGCCGAACCGCGCAGAGGTCCCGGCGGCGAGCCGATGCTCGCCCTCACCGGAACACCGCGCCACATACGGCTGGCCGAAGGAACATTGATAGTGACTTCGGGGCATGGCGGCGTCTTTCCAAGGGGTATTCCAATCGGCACGATCGCAGGAACAGAGGGTGGCGGAGAGAGCTGGCAGAAGAGCTATCTCATCAGACCACTGGTCTCGCCGGCAGAGATGAACTACGTGCTTGTTCTGGGGCCGCCGGAACCGACCGGTACTATGCAGGATCTGGCAGCGGCGTGGGGCATCCGTGCCGAGGCACCCGCACCGGACAGCGCTACCTTTGAACAGGGGGGTCAGTTGACGGGGGCGCCTTCGGCGACGACATCGGAACCGACAACCGAAAATCCCGAGCCGGAGCCATCCACCGGACCACAGCTGCTCGGTGAACCCGTCCGGCCACCGCCGGCGGACACCACCGGCCCCGGAGCGGCAGGATGAATGGGCGGCAGGATTGGGGGTTCTGGCTATTCATAGCGATCCTCGTAATACTCCACTTCGTGCTGCGGGTGGGTCTGGGATTCGGGCAGCTCGCGCCCGACCTTCTGGTGGTCGCTCTCCTTATAGCGGCGCGCGAGGTACGAGCGGGTGTGGCGGCGGGGCTCGGCCTGTTTCTAGGCATAATCGACGGCTCCCTCGTACCCTTCGCTCTGGGCTCCAGCGCGGTGGTTCTCACAGTCCTTGGTTTCGCGGGTGCGCGGTCGCGTGAGCTGAATTCGGGCGATAGCCTCGTTTTCTTCGCGCTCTACCTCTTCGCTGGGAAGTGGCTCTTCGACACACTTCTGTACCTGATCACCGGGTCTATCTTCCAGCCCGGTGCATCCTACCTGCTGCTCGTATCGCCTCTCACCGCTCTGTACGCCGCGGCCGCCGGGCTTGTGAGCCTGTCGGTTTATCGCGCTTTCACTTGAGGCGCGAGACGTAACGATGAAGCGGTCGCGACAACTCTCCTTCGGAGATCCCGCTCTATTCCTGCTGGTTGCGGGCCTGGCGCTGTTCGGGATCGCCATGATATACAGCGCCGGGGTTCTCGACGTACCGAGCACGTCCGTGAGCGGGCTCTGGCGCCAGCAGACGCTCTGGTTCGTCATCGGGATGGTGGCGATTCCATTCATACTGCGGGTACCGGTGGTATGGCTGGAGTGGGGCGCTCAGCCATTGTATTATTTTACCCTCATACTCCTTGTTCTGACCCTCCTCATAGGAACCGGGTCCGGAACGGCCGCCAGTGTGTCAGGGTGGCTGGCCATTGGACCCGTCGGCGTGCAGACGTCAGAGCTCGCCAAGATAACTGTTATCCTTATGTTGGCGCGGGTCCTCGGCTCATGGCGCGAGCCGCCGGATACCCTCTGGGCGCTCTGGAAGCCTATCGCTGTGGTGCTGGTGCCGATGGGGCTGGTGATGCTCCAGCCGGACCTCGGCACGGCGCTGGTCTTCGCTTCCATTCTCATTGCCGCGCTCTTCTGGGCAGGTACTCCGCTCCCGACCCTGTTCTTTCTGGTAAGCCCGGTAATAGGGCTTTTCCTCTCGATCAACACCTGGATCTGGGGCGGCTGGATAATCCTGCTTTCCGGGCTGCTGGTGCTTTACAAGCCGTACCTTTCGGAGGGCATCTCCATCGTGGTCCTCAACGTCGTCGCGGGTGCGGCGGCACTGCCACTGTGGAACAGCCTGGAAACCTATCAGAAGAACCGATTTCTGGTCTTCCTGGACCCATCCATAGATCCACGCGGCGCGGGCTACAACCTTATCCAGTCGCGCGTGGCGATAGGAAGCGGCGGCTGGTTCGGGAAAGGCTTCACCGAGGGCACACAGAAGCGGCTTGCCTTCCTTCCGGAGCAGCACACGGATTTCATCTTCTCGGTAATTGGCGAGGAATGGGGATTCGTGGGCGTTGCGGCGGTACTGGTTGTTTTCGGCCTGATCTTCTGGCGACTGGTGAGGATAGCGGAGCGGTCATCGGACCCGTTCGCCAGCCTGGTTCCGTTCGGCCTCTTCGGCAGCTGGTTCGCCCATGTACTCATCAATACCGGAATGACAGTCGGGATAATGCCGATCACGGGCATCCCGCTCCCATTCCTGAGCTACGGCGGATCGTTCCTGCTAGTGAACCTGCTGGCGGTCGGGGTCGTGCAGCGGATCGCCGCCGAAGCTGGGGGGTAGGGAAAGCCAATTCACTTCGAAATTCAAAATTCAAAATTACACCTGCCATGGCCTGGTTCCGTAAACCCAAGACCCGGTTACAGTCGGTAGATCGCCGCGAGATGCCGGGTGATGTGTGGGACAAGTGCCCATCGTGCGGCGAGATCCTATATCGCGAGAAGCTCCGTGAAAACTGGAACGTGTGTCCCGAGTGTGGATATCACCTTCGTCTCGCGGCAGCCGGGTACGTAGAGCTGCTGCTGGATGCGGGCACACCGATCGAGCATGACGCTGATCTCCGTTCCAGTGATCCGCTCGGCTTCGCGGACCTCAAGGCGTACAGCGATCGACTCGCTCAGGCAGAGCGGAAGACGGGGCAGGGGGATGCTCTAATAGCCGCAGAGGGCGAGCTGGACGGAATACCTGTGCAGCTAGCCGTCATGAATTTCGCGTTCATCGGCGGATCCATGGGCTCTGTGGTGGGAGAGAAGATCGCGCGCGCGGGCATCCGCGCGCTGGAGAACAGGACCGCGCTCATAATCGTTTCCGCATCTGGCGGTGCGCGGATGATGGAGGGTATCCTGTCGCTCATGCAGATGGCTAAGACCTCTTCTGTACTTGCGCGTATGGACCGTGAGGGGCTGCCATTCATTTCTGTACTTACTGATCCGACCACGGGTGGCGTGACCGCATCGTACGCTATGCTGGGGGACGCAAATCTGGCGGAGCCGGGCGCATTGATAGGCTTCGCTGGCCCGCGGGTGATCGAGCAGACGATCAAGCAGGAACTCCCCGAGGGGTTCCAGACAGCCGAGTTCCTGCTGGAGCATGGCATGCTCGACAACATAGTAGATCGGAGGCAGATGAAGATGCAGATAGCGCGCATCCTGGCGCACGCCCAGGGCCTTGCGGCGCGCGTGGAGCCGGCGAGCGGGGCGGCGCCTGGCCCCACATGAAGTTAGAGTCGCTGACTCCCTGGCTCTTCGCGAGAACGAGCGGCGGGATTCGGTGGGGACTGGAGCGAACGATCGAGCTGCTCGCCGGTGTGGATGATCCGCACCGGCGATTTGCTAGCATCCACATAGGTGGAACGAACGGCAAGGGCTCAGTGGCGGCGATGTGCGACGCGGCACTTCGGGCGGAGCCGAGTGGGCGAAAGATCGGCCTCTACACGTCGCCGCATCTGGTTTCGTTCACCGAGCGGATTCGCATTAACGGGAGGCCGGTGGACGATGCGGTTCTGCTCAGTGCGGCCGAACGGCTGCGGCCCGCGATCGAGAGTAATGGTGCGACCTTTTTCGAAGCTACCACCGCTATCGCCTTCCTCTGCTTCGCGGAGGTCGGCGTCGACCTGGCGGTGGTGGAGGTGGGGCTGGGTGGAAGGCTGGACGCGACTAACGTAATCCACCCGCTGGTTACAGCTATTACGAACATCGCGCTCGAGCACACGGAATATCTGGGCGACTCGCTTGAAGCTATAGCCGCGGAGAAGGCCGGGATATTAGAAGCTGGAGTACCCGCCATCACCGCGGCTACCGGATCCGCGTTGCAGGTGCTCAGGGCGGAGGCGGAGCGGGCTGGAGCGCCACTTGTTCAAATAGATGAAGCGTATGAAGTAAGCCAGGTGAGCTCGAGTAACGGAACGACCGAGATCCAGTTCCGCGGCGAGCCATGGGGCGAGCGAGAACTTCCGGTCCCGCTGCCCGGCGAGCACCAGGCGCGCAACGCTCTGCTGGCGGTCGGGGTGCTGGGCCTTCTGCCCGAGGAGCACCGACCTGGCTGGACGGCAATCGAGAACGGCTTCGGAAACTTCCGTTGGCCGGGCCGCGTTCAGCTGGAGCGCATACGCGGCACCACCTGGATCTTCGATGTGGCGCACAACCCGGCTGGCGTGCTGACTCTGGAAGCGGCCCTCCAGGGGTTGACGGTCCCGGCACCACTCGTGATGGTGATCGGCATCCTCTCGGACAAGCAGTGGCAACCGATGCTCAGGGGACTGCTGAACAGGGCCGATGCCGCTATCCTGACGATACCAGACTCCGCGCCCGAAGGCAGGCGCTGGGACCCGATTGCCGCCGCGGCGTGGGCGGAAGCTGAATGTGGCGTGCTGCCGCGAGTGATACCGGATCTGCACCAGGCCATCCAGCGAGCATCTACACTCGCGCCGCATGGCACAATAGTGGTCACCGGATCGTTCCATACCGTGGGCGATGCCATGGCGGTGCTCGGCGTCAGCCCATTCTAGATGGATGCTTTTAGCCCTTACTCGGCTTGCTTCATCCCCGCTTCGCGGTCTACATTTCACGAATGTCAAAATTCGCAGCACTGCCAGGATTCAGAGATTTCTATCCCGACGACTTCGCCATTCGGGCGCATATATTGGACACCTGGCGGGCGGTGGCCAACCGCTATGCCTTTCAGGAGTATGATGGTCCACCGCTGGAGCCGCTGGGCATCTACGTCGAGAAATCCGGCGCCGAGATAGTCCAGCAGCTCTACAACTTTACAGATAAGGGCGGTCGTGAAGTCGCGCTCCGTCCGGAGATGACGCCGACGCTCGCGCGGATGGTGGGCGCGCGCGCCGGTGGGATGCGCAAGCCCATCAAGTGGTTCTCCATTCCACAGTTGTTTCGCTACGAGCGACAGCAGCGTGGCCGACTGCGTGAGCATTTCCAGCTGAACCTGGACATAGTGGGTGAGGAGGGGGTCGGTGCGGACGCCGAGCTCCTGGGCGCCGCGATCGACACGCTTCGGGCGTTCGGCCTTACCGAAGCGGATTTCGTCGCGAGGATCTCCGATCGGCGGCTCCTGCGCGCGCTCCTGTTGCACGCGCAGGTGCCGGAGGATCAGCTCACGACCGTCTACAGCATAGTCGACAAGCTGGAGCGGGAGCCTCGCGAATCGATCACCGCGAAGCTGTCCAGCGAAGCTGGCCTTGGCCCGGCGGTCGTGGAGGAGGTGCTCAGCATCTTCGCGTACACCGATCTCGACGAGCTCCGTGACGCGTACGGCGCCACCGAAGTCATAGGGGACGAACTCGCGCGCATCCATGACCTCTTCGATCTACTCGAGGCCATGGGTCTGAGGCAGTACGCCAGATTCGACCTCTCGGTAGTCCGCGGCCTGGCCTACTATACGGGTGTGGTATTCGAACTCTTCGATACGAAAGGTGAGCTGCGAGCCATCTGCGGCGGTGGCCGCTACGACGATCTTCTCCGCGTAGTCTCCGGCACCGATCTTCCAGCGCTGGGCTTCGGGATGGGTGATGTGGTGCTCAGGGAGCTCCTCGCGGACCGCGGACTCCTGCCCGCAACCGCACCTATCCTGGACTACTTCGTGGTAGCCGTGACCGAGGACGAGCGTCCAGGCATCCTCGGGCTGGCGCACCGGTTGCGATCGGCCGGGAGGTCGGCGGAGTACACGCTGCGGCACCAGGGGGTAGGCAAGCAGCTCAAGGCTGCGGCTGCTGCTGGCGCCCGTCGCGCAATTATCATGGGCCCTGACGAGCGAGCGGAGGGTATCGTGGTGGTCCGTGCCATGGAATCGGGCGAGGAGATCAGGTTGCCCATCGACAAGCTCATAGGGGATTGAAGGTGGCGAGCAAATCCAGCGAGGACGAGCGCCGCCGGGTCTTCCGACGGATGGCGTGGTACTACGTATATCTTCCGCCTGTACTGGCGGTTCTGATAGCCGCCCTGGGAGCCGCACTGGTCGCCTGGCTGGCGCCCGTCGAGGGTACATCTTTCTGGGGCCGCTGGTCCGTAATCGTCCTGATCGTACTCGGCATTCCCACGGCCTGGCAGCTTTACAAAAGGCGGAGTGGGAAGCAGGAGTAGCCATAAGAATCATTCGGATCCTATTTAAAAATCATCTTCCTGATACATGTCCGATAAAGCACTGACCACCCGCGCCGACGATTTCAGCGCATGGTACAACGAAATCGTGCTCCGCTCCGAATTGGCTGACTACGCCCCCGTTCGCGGTTGCATGATCATCCGTCCCTACGGCTATCGACTCTGGGAATTGATGCGCGACCAGCTGGACCTGCGCTTCAAGGAGACGGGTCACCAGAACGCGTACTTTCCGCTTTTCATCCCCCAGTCGTTCCTCGCCAAAGAAGCGGAGCACGTGGAGGGTTTCGCCAAGGAGATGGCGATTGTCACCCACACGCGCATGAAGGCCACGGGAGAGAAGGGCGCGAAAGCACTCGCTCCCGATCCCGACTCAGCGCTGGAGGAGCCTCTTATCGTCCGTCCGACCTCGGAAACGATAATTTATGCGATGTTCGCGAAGTGGGTGCAGAGCTATCGCGACCTGCCGCTCCTGATCAATCAGTGGGCGAACGTGGTTCGCTGGGAGATGCGGACGCGCCTCTTCCTACGAACTACCGAATTCCTCTGGCAGGAGGGCCACACCGCGCACGTCACTGATGCCGAGGCGGAGGAGGAGACGCTACGTATGCTTGGCGTGTACCGCGAGTTCATGGAACAGTGGATGGCCATGCCGGTGCTGATAGGCCTGAAGACGCCGTCGGAAACTTTCCCGGGCGCCGTGCGGACCTACTCGTGTGAGGCGATGATGCAGGACAACCGGGCACTGCAGGCGGGAACCTCGCACAACCTGGGGCAGAATTTTTCCAAGCAGTTCGACCTTACGTTCGCGGCAGAGGGTGGCGCGGAAGAGTACGCCTGGAACACCAGCTGGGGTGTCTCGACGAGGATGGTAGGCGGCCTCGTCATGACGCACGGAGACGATAAGGGGCTGGTAATGCCACCTCGCCTCGCCCCGATCCAGGTGGTGGTAGTGCCCATCTTCCGCAAGGACGAGGAGCGCGAGCAGGTCATGGCCAAGGCGCGTGAGATCGTCGCGGCGCTGCCCGATGTCCGCACGCACATCGACGATCGGGACAACCTCAGCCCCGGCGCCAAGTTCTACGAGTGGGAGACGAAGGGCGTTCCATTCCGGATCGAGGTGGGTCCGAAAGACATCGCCAAAGGCCAGCTGGCTATAGCCAGGCGGGTTCTGGACGAAGGTGCGCCGCGCAAAGAGTTTTTACCCGAGGCGGAAGTGCTCGGCTCCATCGAGACCCGTCTGGAAGATTTCCAGCAGTGGCTGCTCGAGCAGGCTCGCTCGCGGCGCGAGGAGAACTCTCACCGGGGCATCGACAGCTACGATCGCTTCAAGGAGGTCGTGAACGGTCCAGGTGGCTTCGTGTACGCTGGCTGGTGTGGATCCGCGGATTGTGAAGCGCGAGTAAAGGAAGAGACCAAAGCCACCATCAGGCTGATCCCGTTCGAGGAGTTCCGCTCCGCCGAGGAGCCGACGAATTGCCTGGTCTGCGATGCTAAGGCAGCGCACGAAGTGGTGTGGGCAAAGGCGTACTGAATGGCAGAGACTTTCCAACGCCGTGACGGAGTCCTTTTCGCTGAGGACGTGTCGGCACCGGAGCTGGTGGCGCGGTGGGGTACGCCCCTCTACGTCTACAGCGAGGGTGCGATCCGGAACCGGTTTCATGAGCTGGATAGTGCGCTCGCTGCCGTACCGCACCTGATAGCGTATTCGGTGAAGGCCAACGGCAACCTCGCCGTTCTGCGGACACTTGCGGCTATGGGCGCCGGCGCGGACATAGTTTCTGGCGGTGAGCTATTTCGGGCACTCAAGGCGGGAATCCCCGGAGACCGGATAGTATTCAGCGGTGTCGGCAAAACTGTCATCGAGCTCGCGGCCGCGCTGGATGCGGGCATCTACGCGTTCAACGTCGAGTCCGAGGGCGAGCTTCGGTCGCTGTCCGAGCTCGCCCACGCGTCGGGCCGCACGGCGCCGATTGCACTGCGAGTAAACCCGAACGTCGAAGCGCGGACGCCGCACGAGTACACTCGCACCGGCCACGCGGCAACCAAATTCGGCATACCCATCGCCGACGCGCTCGGCCTCTATCGACTGGCGGCTGAACTGCCCGGCATCCACGTGCGCGGTGTGGACGTTCACATCGGCTCCCAGATTCTGGATGTAGAGCCATACAAGTTGGCACTTGCGCAGGTCCTCGAGCTCGCCAACGCCCTCCAGCTGGACGGTATCGAGCTCGAGTATGTGGATCTGGGGGGTGGTCTGGGCATATCCTACACGGGCGAAGAGGGTATTACCGCCGCGGACTTCGCGGCCGCTGTCATGCCCTCGATCCAGGAAACTGACCTGCGGCTCGTTCTGGAACCCGGACGTTTCATAGTCGGCGCGGCTGGTATCCTACTTACGCGCGTCCTCTATATAAAGGAAGGCGGCGGAAAGCGGTTCGTGATAACCGACGCGGGGATGAACGACCTGCTCCGGCCCAGCCACTACGCTGGATTTCACGAAGTCATCTCCGTAGAGTCGCACGGTAGGGAGCGTGGGCAGGCGGATATAGTCGGCCCCATTTGCGAGACCGGCGACTTCCTGGCGCTCGACCGCGATATGGAGTTGCCCCGACCGGGTGAGTTGCTCGCGATCCGCACGGTTGGCGCGTACGGCTTCTCCATGAGCTCCACTTACAACCAGCGCCCTCGGCCCGCCGAAGTCATGGTGGCCGGGGAAGATGCCAGCCTGGTACGTCGCAGGGAAACATTAGACGACCTGGTCGCGGCGGAGCTCGACCTCGAAATCAGTCCCACTTGAACTTCTCGTGACAGGCGTTGTGGATCAAAATCGCATTCTGATCATAGACTACGGCTCGCAGTTCACTCAGCTCATCGCACGGCGCATCCGTGAGGAACGAGTCTACTGCGAGATACATCCACCCACGCGATCAATAGAGTGGATTCGGGAGTGGAACCCGAAGGGGGTAATTCTGTCGGGTGGCCCGTCATCAGTGTATGGCGCGGAGGTGCCGACGGCGGACCCGGCGCTTCTTCATCTCGGAGTACCGCTTTTCGGGGTTTGTTACGGCATGCAGCTGCGCGCACACCTGGATGGTGGGCGAGTGGAGCATGGGCGACGCGAGTACGGCCGCGCGCAGGTCAGGATCGAGAGCGGTGAGGGGATATTCGACGGCTTTACGCCGGGCGAGCTGACCCAGGTGTGGATGAGCCACGGCGACCACGTCGTCGAGCCCCCGCCGGGCTATCAGGTACTCGCCAGCACTCCCGACCTTCCGTACGCCGCCCTCAGAGCTACGGATCGCGAGATCTACGGGGTGCAGTTTCACCCTGAGGTCGCCCACTCCGTTCGCGGAGCCGACATGATCTCGAACTTTGTCTTTCAGGTGTGCGGCTGTGAGCCGACCTGGACGGCCGGATCATTCATCGATACCGAAATCGAACGAATCCGTGACCTTGTGGGCGATTCGCAGGTCATTTGCGGGCTATCCGGCGGAGTGGACTCATCGGTAGCCGCGGTGCTCGTCCACCGGGCGATAGGCGACCAGCTCACTAATATCTTCGTGGACACCGGTCTCCTTCGGGCGGGCGAGCGCGAGTCGGTCGAGCGCACCTTCCGCAAGCACATGGGGATGCGGCTGGAAGTTGTCGACGCAGCGGATCGCTTCCTAGACAGGCTCGCTGGTGTTGAGGACCCCGAAGAGAAGCGCAGAATCATCGGGCACACCTTCATCGATATATTCGAGGAGGCCGCTGCCAGGATTGGAGTCGACGCGCGCTTCCTGGTGCAGGGTACGCTCTACCCCGACGTTATCGAATCGCTGTCGGTCGCAGGCCCATCCGCCACCATCAAGACTCACCACAACGTGGGCGGCCTGAAGGACGAGATGTCGTTCGCGCTGATCGAGCCGCTGCGCGAACTTTTCAAGGACGAAGTCCGCAACGTCGGCCGCGAGCTGGGTATTCCGGAGGAGATGGTCGGCAGACACCCCTTCCCGGGACCCGGCCTGGCCATAAGAGTTCTGGGGGCCGTGGACCGGCGCGAACTCGAAGTCTTACGGCAGGCGGACACAATCTATCTGGAAGAGATCCGTGCCGCTGGCCTGTACGACGACATATGGCAGGCGTTCGCGGTTCTCCTACCCGTTCGGTCGGTCGGGGTGATGGGCGACGAGCGCACGTACGAGAACGTATGCGCACTCCGAGCGGTGACGAGCCGGGATGGGATGACCGCCGACTGGTATCCATTTCCGCACGACATACTGGGTCGCATATCCACGCGTATCATCAACGAGGTGGAGGGGATAAACCGCGTCTGCTACGATATCTCCTCCAAGCCGCCCGCGACGATCGAGTGGGAATGACCGCGAATACGCGGGCGGGCGGGAGTGCGAGAGTGCGATGAGCCGACTGCGGCGCTCGTGGAAGATCGTACGACGGCTCACCCCCTTCGTCGTGGCCTTCCTGCGCGATCGCCGGCGCTGGATCCTCTTTGGCCGATCCCGGCAGCTAGCATACGAAATACACCAGCGGCGCGCCGAGCGCATGGTCACGGTAATCGCCTCGCTGGGCCCTACCTTCATCAAGCTCGCGCAGGTGTTCTCCGCGCGCGCCGATATTCTGCCGGAACCGTACCTCTCCGAGATCGGCAGGCTGCAGGACGCTGTTCCGCCCGTCTCCGTAGATGAGATCGAAGCCGTAATACAGGCCGAGCTGGGGCGTCCGGTATCGGAGGCGTTCGAGGAATTCGAGCGCGTGCCCATAGCCGCAGCATCACTCGGCCAGGTGCACCGCGCCCGCTCTGACGGTGAGGAGGTCGCGGTGAAGGTGCTCCGACCGGGTGTGCGGGAGCTGGTGGAGCTGGACCTCGATATCTCCTTCCGTATCCTTTTCGGCCTCAATATCCTCTTCCCCAATCACCATATCCGAGCTCTGACTTCCGTCGTCAGGGAGTTCGATCGCCGCATTCACGAGGAGCTCGACCTCAGGTTGGAGGCGGCGCAGACGGAGCGTTTTCGTCGACAGTTCGAAGAAGATCCCATGGTCACCGCGCCGCGTATACTCGAGTCGTTCACTCGCGAGCGTGTGCTTGTATCGGAGTTCGTGCACGGCACCAAGGTAGATAGACTGCAGGAGCAGTTCGCCGCCGGCACGCTCTCGCTGGTCTCGCTGATGGACACGCTCACTGCGACCTACCTGCGGATGATGCTGGTGGACGGGGTGCTACACGCGGATCCGCATCCGGGGAATATTCTCGTGAAGGACGACGGGACCGTGGTGTTCCTGGACTTCGGAATGGTGGTGCAGGTCGAGCGGTCCACCAGAGAGCGACTCTTCAGGCTGGCGATGGCGGCCGTTCGCGATGATCCGGACGCCATGATCAACAGCATGTACGAGCTCGGGATGATCGACCCCGAGGTATCTCGCGTGGAAATACGGGAGGCGGCCGCTCAGATCATGCTGATCCTGGAACACGTCGGGGACATGAGCCCGCGGCGCATTCAGGAGATGGTGGGCGATATACTATCCACGTTCTACACGTGGCCCCTGATACTGCCGGAGGAACTCGTGTACTTCTTCCGCGCTACAGCTTTGCTCGAGGGTATCGGAATACGTTACGATCCGCACTTCAACGGTGTGGAGGCCGTGCGGCCCGTGGTTCAGCGTATGCGCGGCGAGCTGCTTAAGGCGACGGCGCGTGAGCCGGGATCGTTCGCACGCGACGCGCTCGGCCAGGCGGAGCAGACGCTGCGCGCGCTTCACGACCTGATCCGGCGCACGGAGCGCGAGGAGCTGCGGGTGCGCGCGCATCCCCGCGACGTCCTGCACTTCGAGCGCACCGTCGGTCTCTTCGTGCGCAGGCTGCTGCTTGGCCTGTTCGCGTCGGTCATGGCGGTAGT
>DASSKB010000201.1:0-2530 GCA_035690925.1 Longimicrobiaceae bacterium | reverse complement strand
CTACGGGGACGTTCGAGCAGCTCCTTACCTATGTGGTTTTCTCTGGCTGGATCTTCTACGCATTGGGCGCTGCGAGTATATTCGTGTATCGGCGGCGCCAGCCAGACACGCCGCGGCCGTTCCGGGTGCCCGGCTACCCGGTCACTCCAGCGATCTTCGTACTCGCGGCGGCGATACTGGTGATCAATACGATTTTCACGCAGCCTGGCCGCGCCCTGGTCGGCGGTGGTATCGTGTTGCTCGGTATGCCGGCCTACTTCTACTGGAAACATCACGGCACGCGCATCGAAGCTGAAGGCGAGGTGGACCAGCTGGAGCGTGTCTGAGACGCGATAAGGGAAGCATTAACTATGTGTTCAATTCTGGGCATCCTGGAGATTACCAGCGATGCCGTGGGGCTTCGCGCGCGGGCGCTGCGGCTTTCGAAGCTCCAGCGTCACCGGGGCCCAGACTGGTCGGGCGTCTACGCGAGCGAGCGGGCGATCCTGGCACACGAGCGGCTATCGATCGTGGACGTACACCATGGGGCGCAGCCGCTGCTTAACGCGAGCGGCACGCACGTACTGGCTGTCAACGGTGAGATCTACAATCACCGCGAGCTACGCGCCTCTCTCTCTGAGCACTACGACTTCTCCACCGAATCCGATTGTGAGGTCATCCTGGCGCTCTACAGGGAGCGCGGGATCGATTTCATCAACGAGCTGAACGGCATCTTCGCCTTTGTGCTATACGATTCGGAGCGCGACCGCTATGTGGTCGCGCGTGATCATATGGGAATTGTGCCGCTGTACACGGGCCGCGATGAGACGGGGAATCTCTACTTCGCATCCGAGATGAAGGCTCTCGTCTCCGTCTGCCGCACGGTGCGCGAATTCCCTCCTGGTCACGTCCTGGACAGCGAGGTTGGCGAGCCAGAAAAGTACTACGAGCCGGCCTGGCGATGCTACGATAACGTACGAGGGGCCCCTTCAGAACCGTCGGCCGTCCGTCAAGCGCTCGAAGCGGCAGTTCACCGTCAGCTGATGTGCGACGTACCGTACGGCGTGCTGCTTTCGGGCGGGCTGGACTCGTCGATCATCGCGGCGGTTGCACGTCAGTACGCCGCGCGCCGCGTGGAGAGCGACGACAGCAGCTCAGCGTGGTGGCCGCGGCTGCACTCCTTCTCGATCGGGCTGGAAGGGTCGCCCGACCTGAGCGCCGCACGCGCGATGGCCGCTCACATCGAAACTGTCCATCACGAGTTCACGTTCACCGTTCAGGAAGGCATCGACGCACTCGCGGATGTCATCTATCATCTTGAAACGTACGACGTGACCACCGTGCGTGCCGCCACACCCATGTACTTGATTGCGCGCCGCATTCATGCGATGGGCATCAAGATGGTGCTGTCGGGGGAGGGTGCGGACGAGATCTTTGGTGGGTACCTGTACTTCCATCGCGCGCCCGATGCCCGTTCACTCCATGAAGAGACGATTCGCAAGCTCGACCGGCTCCACCTCTACGACTGCCTGCGCGCGAACAAGGCGATGGCCGCATGGGGAGTCGAAGCTCGCGTGCCGTTCCTCGATAAGGCGTTCCTGGACGTCGCCATGGGAATGGATCCGGCTGCCAAAATGACCTCCCCGGGGCGGATGGAAAAGCACATCCTCCGCGAGGCTTTCGCCGATCTGCTCCCCGACTCCGTCGCATGGCGGCAGAAAGAGCAGTTCTCTGACGGTGTCGGGTACGGGTGGATCGATGCCCTACGCGACCACGCGGACGTTGCGTGCAGTGACCGCGAGATGGAAACGGCCGGCTTTCGGTTTCCGTACAATACGCCGCGGACGAAAGAGGCGTATCTCTATCGCTCATTCTTCGAGGAGCGTTTCGCGCTGGACTCCTGCGCCGAGTGCGTGCCCGGCGGTGACTCGGTGGCGTGCAGCACCGCTGAGGCGCTCGAATGGGATGAGTCCTTCAGGGATCTTGCGGACCCCTCCGGACGTGCTGTCCGCGGGATCCATGCAGATGCTTACTGACCCGCGTCCTTCTCCAGCTCCACGAAAGATGTGAGCGCGAAGTACGCCGGCTCCTGATAGGTTATCGCGGTCGCCGACCCTATCAGGCGACCCTCGCGCAGGTAGAGGTTCAGCTGCACCATATGGTCGTGCCGCGCGGTATCCTCACCTGGAATGGTGCCGGCGAACACGCCCGTCAGCTGACCCTCGTGCCAGTTCGGATTGCTCAAGAGGGTCGCCATCTCATCACCCAGCTTCACGTGTACGTCGCCGTCCGGCTTCACCGTCAGAGAGAGGGGAAGCCGCTTGCCGTCCGCGTGGATCTCACCACTCCACTCCCCGAGCAGTGATACTGGAGCGCTGAATCCTTCCTCCTCTTCGTTGTCATCTTCATCGCTCTGCGCCGCCAGCGCCTCGGCATATCCCGGAAGAACTACGCTCGCGATCTCCTGGGCGATCCGGCTCACGTAGCGATTGCTGCGGTTGGTAAGCACCGCGATGGCGACATCGTTCTCCGGATAGAGGTCTAGACCCGT
>DASSKB010000200.1:0-7797 GCA_035690925.1 Longimicrobiaceae bacterium | reverse complement strand
ACCCCCCCCCCCCCACTTCGCACTAGTCGTCGATCGCTTCCGCCACTGCATCGTGGACCGCCTGGCGGACGCGGAAGATCTCGCGGGCTGAGGCGCCGGAGTAGGTTCGGTTGGTGAGGAACACTACGAAGAGGTCTTTCTCGGGATCTATCCAGAGGGATGTGCCGGTGTAGCCGGTATGGCCAAATGACTGATCGGAGAAGTAGTGGCCGGCGGAGCTGACGCGCGAGGGGGTGTCCCAGCCGAGCGCGCGTTGTTCCGCGCCGGGCTGGCGGCGCGTGAACCTGGCGACAGTCGCTGAGTCGTAGAGTCTTACGTGGCCGTATGGCCCACCGTTCAGCATGGTCTGCGCGAAGATGGCCATATCGCGTGCTGTCGAGAATATACCCGCATGCCCCGCGATTCCGCCCAGCCGGAACGCGTTCCCATCGTGAACTATCCCCTGTAAAACGAATGGCCGCTCCGTATTGACCGCCGACGGTGCTATGCGATGCTGTAGCACTATCGGCGGAAGGTACATCGTGGATGACATCCCGAGCGGCGCGTATACATGGAGGGCCAGGTACTCGTCCAGTGGCATGTCCGCGGCACGGCGAGCTACTTCGGCCATCAGGATCATCCCCAGATCGCTGTACTGGACCCGCTCGCCCGGCTCCCACTTCAGAGGCTGATTAACGACCTGGCGGAGAGCTTCATCCGCGGATCGGGCGCTGCCGTATAGCCAGATCCCCGCTGGCAGCCCGGAGGTATGGGTCAGTAGATGCCTCAAAGTTACCGCAGCTTTCCCTTCTCCCTCGAACTCAGCAATATAGTGGCGAACGGGTGCGTCCAGCTGCAGTCTTCCCTCTTCTACGAGCTCCATAACCGCGGCGGTGGTGCCTATGATCTTGCTGAGCGAAGCCAGGTCGTAGATTGTCTCACGTGCATTCACCGGCGGTGCGTCGGGTAGGTAGCTCAGGCTGCCGTAGCCGCGCATCCTGACCAGACCGCTCTTCCGCCCGACCGCGAGGGCAGCGCCGGGGAACACCGAATCGGCGATCGCCTGCTGGATGACCTCATCGACCTCAGCTAGCAGGTCGTTGCTCATGCCGACGGTGGAGGGATCGACCTCCTGGAGCGTGGGAGCGGGCGGCCAGGCTATTCCGGGAGGCGCGCTGGCCGTAAGGCTCGCAAAGACATCGCGTGCGACGGCCAGTGCGCCGGGCTCGCCAAGCGCAGGCTCGAGGGTGTCGGACGCTAGCGGCGGTGGATTTTCTGAGATGGCGGCCTTCAGCCGCAGGACGCGGCTGGCGGCCGAATCCACGCGTGCCGCGGGTATCTGCCCCGTTCCCACGGCGAGTGCTATCGCGGCGATGACCCGTTCAGGATTACGGACTCCGATCAGGAGGTCGGCTCCCGCTGCCATCGCCCGAACAGCAGACTCAGTGCTGGTGACCCGTACGACAACCAGGTCACTCGGCCCCAGGTTGTTGCGAATCAGACCCTCAATAGCAGCGGGCGAGAACGGCAGCGGGATAGTGTCGCCAGTAACCGACGGGAGCACCAGCTTTCCTACCAGAACGCCGCCTGCACCGTGTTCCAGACCGCTCCTGAGAGCGGCAAGTTCTATAGCCTCGAGCCGTGCGCGGTCCCAATCCAGCACGGAGTCGCCAGGGCTTTCGTTCCAGAAGAGTCCCAGTATCGGAACGACGCCTTCATCCCTGACGCTGCCGATCCAATCGCCCATTCCACTCCTGACTACTACCGGAGATCGTGCCACTATCGACACCGGCTCACTTCCATTTGTAGGCAGCCCATGCACGAGGGCGATATTGATACCCATCGCGCGCGCTTCGCGGCCGACGACTCTGCCGCTCTCCGCTGAGAGTTCAGTAGCGAGTGCGGCTACTGCCCGGGCCGGTGGAAAGCCCGTGGCCGCGGCCGCCACTGCGCCAGCGCCTCTGTCGAGTCGCGCCGTGATCAGAAGAGGTTGTGTGGAACGGGATTGGAGCCGTGCAACGCGCCTGGCTATCCGGGCCGCGTCGCCCGAATCAACTAACACCCCTCCAATTGCCAGTCTGGTTGTCCAGTCTTCGAGCGCCGCTGAGTCCGATTCCAGCGGCACAACGAGTGTCTGCGCGATGCGCCATTCCAGCGGTCGCGACGAAAGCTCCGGGCGTCCGGATCTTCCGCATGCAGACAGTATTGCTACCGGCAGCAGGACGCCAACGGCGAGCCGAAGTCTCACGGTATTAGCGATTTTCAAGCGGTGAGCGTGCGGCAGTGGGCGCATGCAGGGCGGGGAATCAGAGGTCCCATCTATCCGGCATCCGATAAGTGCGATATTCGCGCCAGCCCACAGAGTGGGACATTTTTGTCGCGCGGTTGTGTCAGGGATGCCGCATTCCGAGCAGGTACTGATCAGGAATGGCCGTGCAAGGCCATTTATTTCATGAATAGTTGGCTCTGGATTTGCGACGCGGTACAAAACGGCAATCGCCATTCGTCCCCGCCCGTAACATTGTTCTGATCAATCGAAAGTATGAGTGATAAACACGCGACGGTTTTCGTCGCCGAGGACAACCCGATCCTCCTGCAGGGCCTGAGTCGGGCGCTCACCGGTAGCGGTTACACAGTTGAGACCGCAGCCGACGGCATACTGCTCATGAACCTTATGAACGCCGGCGAAGTAAAGCCGGATCTGCTCCTCCTGGACGTGATGATGCCGGGGATGGGCGGGCTGGACGTACTGCGGGAAGTGCGGGAGGATGGCCGCTGGCCTGGCCTCCCGATCCTGCTCATTACGGCCGCGACCGATGAGCTTACGGGTCCCGCCCTCGAAAGCGAGGAGGTGGAAGTCCTTCCGAAACCCTTCCGACTTGGCGAGCTACTCGCGCGCATCGACGATCACATCCGGAAGTATCAGGCTTCGGGCGCGCCGTGAGGTAGATGCGCAAGGCGTGAATCCTGCAAGCGCCGGGGGTACTGGTGAGCCTCGAAACAGGAGAAGAGATGCGTCCGCTGATAGTTGTTACCACCACCTCACATGGCGGTGATTACAGGGTCCCGCAGGTGATGGTTGGTGCGCCGTACCTCGCGGCCGTGCAGAAGGTGGACGGCACACCGATCCTATCGACACCGGCGCACAACAGAAAATCAATCGAGAACATACTCGACATCTCGCACGGCCTGATGCTCACCGGAGGCGAAGATGTTGATCCCGCCAGATACGGCCAGGACCCGCATCCTGAGTTGGGGAACGTAAACCCGCAACGCGACCGAATGGAGCTTATGGCGCTGGAGTGCGCGCTCGAACGGAGTATGCCGGTGCTCGCTATCTGCCGGGGGTTTCAGCTACTGAACGTCGCTATGGGCGGGACGCTCATTCAGGACATCCCCAGTCAGCGCGGTGGTGATATCGTCCACGAGCAGTCAGCTCCGGTAAACGACCGCTGGCATGATGCGCGGGTGCAGGAAGGCTCGCGGCTTGCGCAGATCTTCGGCGTAATGGAGCTATCCATCAACTCGTTCCATCACCAGGCGGTAGACAGGGTCGGCGCTGGTCTCGAGCCGACAGTGTGGGCGGAAGATGGGCTCGTGGAGGGATTCGAGGCAACCGAATATCCCTGGGTATTCGGCGTCCAGTGGCACCCGGAGCGTAGCGAAGCCGACATACCCGGCGACCGCCGCCACCCGGACGGCCGTCTCATCTGGTCCTTTGTGGATGCCGCACGGAAGTACGCCGAGGCCAACTCAGTGCAGGCGCCGGCGCTGCCAAATTGACAGCCGTCGTGAGAACAACGAATAAACCGCAGAGTACGCAGAGACGCAGAGGATATCGAGCGCCGTAGCCATATTAAAGCAGTGGCCAATGTTCAAATATTTATTCTAAAATATTCGTGAGGCGCGCCTGTTTTCTGGAAAGCAATCTCCGTTTTTCTCTGCGCCTCAGCGACTCTGCGGTTACCTCCTCATGACTCGTCCACTCAAGCCAGCACCACGAAACTTTCGATCTCATCCAGCCTGAAAGTCAGTTCATCGCCGGCATTGGTGGTAGCATGGAGGTTTTCGATGTTGCCGTCCATGCGGATCTCACGAGGTGTTACGACGTACTCAGTACCCCGCCGATATAGCTGCACGCGATCTCCTTCGATGATAGCACGTTCGAGGCTATCTACCGCGTCAGGCGTCCAGTTGCCCTCGACCTCCCAGCTGCGCATCGTGCTACTCCACCGTGCTGGCGGCCACCTGAGTGGCCGCGGAGTCGTCCGGCTGGAGCGCTCGAGGTCGCACCGATATGTAGTAGTCCTTGATGAACAGGGAATCTATCCTGGCAAAAGACGGGTCGGGGAGGTCGCCGAACTTCCGGCCGGGTGCCGGGCGGGGGATGGCGACGCCGAGCGTGTCGGTCCAGACCTCGAATTCGGCCACGGCGATCCGCTGTAGATAACCGCGGAGGTCCACGCGGCCGCCGGCCCCTATTCCCCGGATCTCCGATTCGGGCGGTGGTGGCTCGAAGCGCACGAGAATCCGCCGACCATCGTCGGATCGCACCCACACCGCATTGGCTATCACTGGACTACCGGCGGTGCCCTGCAGGTGGACCAGGCGACCCAGATCGCGGGTCCGGAGTGGGTCCATAGAACTGAACTCGGCCGGCCTGGCGGGGAGGACCGGAGCGCGGAACGCGCCGAAATCGGCGTTCGCGCCTACGCGCGGCTGCACATCGGGATCGGTGCGGTCGCCGACCACGAAAGCCGATGACCAGACGAGGAGCCCGACAGCCGCGAGCAGACCGGTCCAGATCCAGGTGCGAACCCCCGGCGGGCGGACAAGACGAATATCCGGCATGACGACGAGTGCGAGAGTGCGAGAGTGCGGGAGTGCGAAACTGCAACTGCCTTGCGCGTGCAAGGAGTGTTCCCTATTAGAGGTTGCTGAACATGGGAGTTAGCGGTAAACTTTCCGGCGTGCATCCCCTTAGTACATCTTCATTCACTTGACCGGAGCGATTTCGTGGCCCGACCTCCTTCCAAGTCTAAAGGCTCTTCCCTCAATACATTTTACGGTATCCTCGGGGTCATCGCCGTGATAGGCGCGGGCGCCATACTGTACCAGATGTACGGACAGGGATCGGCCGCGATGCAGCCGGTGGACGTACCTATCGACCAGGCCCAGCTGGCGGCTACCGAGGGGATATCGATCGGGGAGGAGGATGCTCCGGTCGTGATCTTCGAGTTCGCCGACTTCCAGTGCCCGGCGTGTGGCACGTATGCAACGTTCGTGACGCCTTTGATCAAAGAGAGAATGGTGGAGCCGGGGCTGGTTCGCTACGTCTTCTACGATTTCCCTCTGGAGATGCACCCGAATTCCTTCATCGCGGCGCGCGCGGGCAGATGTGCTAACGATCAGGATATGTTCTGGGCGTACCACGACATCCTTTTCGCCCAGCAGAGCTCGTGGTCTCTGGAGCGCGACCCGATCGGCATGTTCGTGGACATGGCCGATGAGGTGGGCCTGGACGCTGGCCAGTTCGAATCATGCCTGCGATCGGACATGTTCGCCGAAGAGGTCACCCGTAGCCTCAGGCTGGGCGAGTCGCTGGGAGTTCGCGGTACCCCGACGCTCTTCGTCAACGGCAGGCGGCTCCCGTCGCCGCCGACGTTTAATGAGCTCGAGGTCATCGTCCAGAATGCCGCTGGCCTCTCACAAGCACCGGCCGATACGGCCGCCGCACCGGCCGACACAGCCGCGGCCTCGTGACGACCACGATGGATCCGCTATCGCCGCCTCCCAGCAGGTTGGCGATAGCGGTCGCGGCACTGCTGGGCATCTTCGTTGCCGGTTACCTCACGATATACAATCTGGGGTACCTCGGCTTCGTCCAGTGCAGCACTGGCGGCTGCGAGACAGTGCAGAGCTCCCAGTATGCAATGATTCTGGGGACACCGGTAGCGCTTGTTGGGCTCGTGGGGTACGTCCTGCTCTTCGCGCTCGCCATCATCGGGGTTCAACCGCGATGGGTGGCGGAGCGATGGATAGCCATCGCCATTGCACTGCTTTCGGGCGTGGGAACTGCGTTCTCCGCGTACCTGACTTATCTCGAGGCCGCGGTAATCCACGCCTGGTGCCAGTGGTGCGTAGTATCCGCGATCCTGATGACGCTGATCTTCGTCCTGTCTCTGGTGGGTCTCCGATCGAGTATAGCCATGGAGCGCCAGATTACAACATCATCCGAAGGATAGCAGCCATGCCCGATCCCTCCGCCGCGCACGTACGCCTCGTCTTCGCCGACGAGGGTACTTTCCACGATGAAACCATCGCGATCGAGCTGGATAAGCTGGACCAGTACGAGCGACTCATCGACCTGATCCGTGAAGAGCCGAGCGTAACGAAGAACGTCTACATCGACCTGAAAAGGCTCGTTTCCGCGACGGTTATCAGCGAGTAATTTAACCGCCGAGTAATTTAACCGCAGAGGCGCTGAGAACGCAGAGGACCTTCTAATCTAAACCACAATGATCGAGAATTGGGTTTACTATCAGTTGCATGGTGGATGGTTCAGCGACCATCCGATTCGTAACTAGAACACCTGATTCTTACCTCTGCGTTCTTCTGCGTACACTGCGGTGATTTTTCCGCCTTCGCGGGGATGACGGTATAGGTCACGGATCGGCATCCAGGCTCCGTGCTATTTCGGCGGATATCTGCTCCAAGGTTAATGCTCCCGAGAGCACGCGCTTGCCGTTGAAGATGAACGTCGGCGTAGCCGCAATGCCTGAGCGCGCCGCCTGCATGAGGTCGTCCAGTATCACCGCGGCGACGCTATCGTCAGTGGTGCACGCGACGAAATCCTCCATATCCAATCCGACCTCGACCGCATACTGCTTGAAGTGAACCGCGGGGTTGTCTGCGGTGCTCCACTCGGGCTGGTGCTCGAATAGTCTGTCGTGCATTGGCCAGAAAGCGCTCTGTGCTCCTGCGCAGAGCGCAGCCTCGGCTGCCACCCATGCGCGGGTGTGCATGGGGAGCGGGTAGTTCAGGAACACGAGCCTCACCTTGCCCGTCTGGATGTAGGTGCTATCCAGCGCTGGGAGTGTAGTGCGGGTGAACTCGCGGCAGTAGGGGCACTGGAAATCGGAGATCTCGATGATCGTCACGGGCGCGTCCGCTGCCCCCTTCGTCCGGCTGTTGGCTGCCAGCGCCAGGATTGAATCGGAGGTTGCGGCACCTGCGGGCGCCTGTGCTAGAAGCGGTGTTGATACCAGGATCAGGATCGCGGCGAGAATAGGGCCGATCTGATTATTACCTGTCATTTGAATACATCGTGTGATCGAGGGCGACCGGTTAGAAGGCTGTCGAATATTGACTGAACTGATTTCTAAACATGTTTCAACAGCCCTTTAGTGGCTCAGCTTTACACGCGCCAGATCCCATTCTCGGACCTCGCGCGTTGGCCAGCTTCCGTCCACGGCGGCGGCCATGAGATCGGCGGCGGTAGTACGGGCGATAGCGGCGCATCGTTCGTCCATCCATCCGCGCTCGACCGCCTCAGCGAACTCTTCCTGATCCAGCAGCTCGACGTTTCCATCGGCACCCGCCCAGACATCGAGGCATAGGTCGGTAGTGTGCCAGACATCGTCGTTCATCTGAACCGGGGTGAGGATATTGGCGTAGTAACCCGTGAACGTCCCATCGGCCAGGTGGAAAAGGCCGATATCGTACCAGCGGTCCGGGTATGTGAACCAGATTACGGGCGCGCTCGGCTCGAGGACATTACGACCGGCGACCACAACCGGTTTTTCGAGCTCAGCCGAC
>DASSKB010000199.1:0-3602 GCA_035690925.1 Longimicrobiaceae bacterium | reverse complement strand
GAGGTCAACGGCCTCCATAATTGTGGGTCGCGGCTCCAGCGCATCGCCGTCGGATATCAGGACGATGGTGCCACCGCCAGTGCCGATCGTGTCGGCCAGTAGCGCAACCCCCTGGCGGATCGCCGACGATAGCGACGAGCCCGTCTGCGAGACTATCGACGGGCTGAGCGCGTCCAGGTAAAGCTGTATCGCGCTGTAGTCGTATGTCTGTGGTGAAAGTATGAACGCGTCGCCCGCGAATACCACGAGCCCGACGCTCTTACCACGAAGGTCACCGACGACCTGGCGGGCGCCGCGACGCTCCATTTCGAGGCGTGTTGTAAGTCCATCGGTCGTGGCCACGTCCTCTGCGCGCATCGATCCTGATGCGTCCAGGACCAGGACGATATTGCTGGGAAAGTCATTTCCCCCGAAGTGGTCCGACGCACCGGGGCCGATCACGAGCGCGAGGGCGATGGAGGTAAGGAGGATAAGCGCCATCCGGGTCCGCGGCGCTGCGAGAAGGTCGGTGCCAGCCAACTGCGCGACCAGTCTGGCGTCCCCGATGGCTGCCACCACCCGCCGACGCCTGCGCACATAGAGGACGAGCGCCACGCACATGAGCAATGGGATCAGGACGATCACCGCTACCGTGGTCGGCGCAAGCGCTGAGAAATTCACGGAACGACTCCCCAGCGCGATCCTCGGAGGAACCACTCGCCGAGCAGAATGCACGAGGCAAGGAGCACGATTGGGAGGTGCCAGTTCGTGTACTCCACGTACTGCCGGGTTTGCACAGGTACCTCCACGAGTGCGTCTATCCGATCATAGATGGCGCTAAGGGCTTGCGCGTCCGTCGCCCTGAAGTACTCCCCGCCGGTGGTCGCAGCGATCTCCCTCAGCAGAGACTCATCGACACCTGCCGTCTCGCTTCCTACTCCTACGGTATAGACACGAATTCCAAACGCTGCGGCAGCCTGGGCGGCGACGAGCGGATCCACTACACCGCGGTTGCTCTCACCGTCGCTCATAAGGATCACGACCTTGCTCTTGCCGGAGGCATCGCGCAGACGATTAGCCGCGGTCGCAAGCCCCTCGCCCAGCGCGGTGCCATCCTCCAGGAGTCCCACTTCGAGGCTCTCGAGCGCACTTAACAGAACCCTTTTCTGGGTAGTAAGTGGCACCACGGTGAGGGCGTTCGCGGCGAATGCCACAAGCCCTATCGGGTCGCTGGCACGCCCGGATATGAATCTGGCGACTGTGTTCTTTGCCAGCGTCAGCCGCGTCGGTCCCGCATCCTCGTCGCCCTGAGCCGAACCGAGATCCCGCTCGAGCATAGAGGACGACAGGTCGATGGCAATAACTGTCGGGACTCCCTGAACCGCCTCCTCCACCACCCCGGCGCTTGTACGCGGCCCGGCGAGTGCAAGCACCAGGAGCACCAGCACCATAAACCGCAGGATATTGGGCGCGCGCGCCATCCACCTCGCCCATCCACCCGCTCCGCTCGCCAGCTCGTGTGCGCGTGCGTGGGCGATGCCCGGCGCCGCACGCCTCCAGAGCCACCGGGCTCCCACCGCCAGTAGTAGGATGGCCAGGAGCCAGTACGGTCGGCCGAATGTTATGTCCATTCGACTATCAGATCGCGCACGTTGTCCAGCAGAAGGGCCAGTTCATCGCGGCTAGCAGATGCGTCGGAGAACTTCACGTGATCCAGCTTACCCAATATGTCGCCCGCGCTGCCAACGAGCGGTTCGGCAACACCTGTAGATGACATCACCTGTACAACTTCGTCACTGGTCAGGTGAAGCCCGATGCGCGGGTCGGTTTCGGCAAGGAGATGTCTCAGGATATCAGCGAGATACGCAGCTGCCAGCCGCGGTTGGTTGTCGTCTATCAGACGCCTCAGCGCGGGCGATTCGAGGGCAGCGAGTGCCCGTTCGCGCGGACTGCCCTCGAGGGACGCACCGCCGCGCGCGCGACGGGTCATGAATCGCCAGACTAAATACGCCATCGCTAGGAGAACAGCGAGGGCGATCACCGGAATCCAGACCGGAACGGAGCTTTGCGCAACAGGGACGATCCCCTTGTGCGGGCACGGCTGGAGGCCGGTAGTATCTGCGGGTAGAACAGAGGCTACAAAGGGGAGCGCGAGGTTGGTTTCGAAGCGCCGTGTTTCGCCATCTGGAGCAGTAATCGTTACGGCCGCGCGCGCCGGCGGCAGGATACCGGCTCGCCACGCGACCATGGGGTAGTAGATAAGCCACTCGCCCGCAGAACCCTGGACCACCCGGATGGAATCGGTAAGCTGCAGGTAATCGCCGGTCGACAGCGCGGCGGCGGCAACGCGCGTGCCGGAATTGGTGTTTATTCGCAGGACCGACCGGAATCTGCCTCCGACCGTAACAGTATCCGGCACAACGCCCGTTGCGGCTGATGATGGCGAGCTGCCCGCTTCAGGCAGCTGCCCGACACCCGGCGCAGCCGCACCGAGGAGCGCTACCACACCCAGGAGGAGCCATATCACCTGCGCGCGCGCCGCTCGCGGCGGCGGAAAAAGCTCAGGAGCGCCGAGGCGTACGGGAGATCGGTTCGCAGCCGAATCTCGTCTACGCCTATGCTCCTGAAGATGCGGACGACCCGCTCCCGCTCGAGCTCCGTCCGCCGGACATGCTTCGCGCGTGTATCTCCCTTTGATGTGTCCACTGCGATCGATTCTCCGGACTCAGGATCGGTCAGGCGCAGGAGCCCCGCGCGCGGCAGGACCTGATCGCCGACATCCTCCGTGTGGACGGCGACGACATCGTGGCGGGCACCCGCCTGGCGAAGTACACGCTCAAACGCACTCGAGCCATCGCCCAACTGGAAATCGGAGAAAAGGAAAATGACCGAGCGGGATCTCAGGAGTCTCGTGGCATAATCGAGCCCTCCACCGAGATCGGTTCCCCTTCGCTCCGGCTCGAAAGCAAGGAGATCGCGCACAAGTCGCAGCGCGTGTCTCCTCCCTTTGGCGGGCGGAACGAATGCCTCCACAGCATCGGTGAAGATCAGCAGGCCGACTCTGTCGTTGTTGTGCATCGCAGACATGGCGAGCGTGGCTGCGACCTCAGCGATCATGGTGGACTTGAGACGCCCGCGCGTGCCCCAGCGCTGTGAGCCGGACATATCGACGGCAAGGAGGACGGTGAGCTCGCGCTCCTCGACGTAGCGTTTGAGATAGGGACGGCCGAGCCTGGCTGTGACATTCCAGTCGATGCTGCGCACATCATCGCCCGGCTGATACTCGCGAACCTCGGCGAATTCGATTCCCTGTCCCTTGAAGATGGAGTGGTAATCACCGCTGAACCGGGAGTTCACCAGCCGCCGGGTTCTCAGCTCGATTCGACGTACCTGCCGAAGTATTTCGCTCGGATCGGGCTGGGTACTTGGAGGTGGCATGGAATGGATCCTCCCGATCAGGGAACATCGACGCTACCGAGGATTCGGTGAACTATGTCGTCGGCGCTCATCCCCTCCGCCTCAGCCTCGTAGGTAGTGATGACGCGATGGCGCAATACGTCCAGCGCGATTTCTTTGACATCTTCCGGGCGGACGTGATCACGACCGCGCAGCCAGGCGTGCGC
>DASSKB010000198.1:0-11020 GCA_035690925.1 Longimicrobiaceae bacterium | reverse complement strand
GGTGTTACCTTGATTGCGGCAGAGTTGGGAGCAGGGTCGTTGGTAGGGCCAGGCGCGCACCTGCTGGTGTGGCTGGATCGCGCGTCAGGAACACTGGGCGATGCTGATCTCGATGCGGCGGCCATAGAGGTCGCGCGCGAGATGTCTGTGGCGGCCGCGCCGGCCACGCGCGAGATCCAGCTGCCCGGCGGCGGCCGTGCGACGGTATACCTCGAGCAGCACATGCCACCGTCCGATCTCGTAATAGTCGGCGCCGGCCACATCGCCCGTCCGCTGTGCAGCATCGGCGCGATGCTCGGTTTTCGGGTGATTATCCTCGACGACCGCCCCGAGTTCGCCACGCGCGAGCGTTTCCCCGAAGCTACCGAGGTCGTCAAAGCCGACTTCTCGGCGCCGCTCCATGACATCGACCTGACGCCCTCGACGCACCTTGTGCTGGTCACGCGCGGTCACAAGTACGACTTCGACGCACTCCGCGACGCACTCCGGCGCGACGTTCAGCCCGCGTACATCGGGATGGTCGGGAGCCGTCGGCGCGTACGCGCCGCGCTCGAGATGCTTGCGCGCGAAGGCATCTCTGATGACCGACTCGCTGCCGTCCACGCGCCGATCGGGCTCGACCTCGGGGCCGAGACGCCCGAGGAGATCGCCGTCGCCATTGCCGCCGAGATCGTCCGCTTGCGCAGAGGAGGATCGGGCGAATCGCTGCGGGACCGTGAGCGAGTGGTCGAGCGGTGGGTGAGGTAAGAGAGATTGACCGCGGAGTGCGGTGAGGACGCAGAGGACAACCCTGGGATGGGCGGATGAATCGCGAGCCATGGCGAACGTGGGGTTCGCCAAGTACAGCATAAACGAAGAGGGGTGAACTTAACGGTGTGTGAAGTTCGTTAGAGCACCTCTGCGTCTCGGCGTCCTCTGCGGTAGACCTTCCGAAGATCTCGGAGGGGCCGGAGAGCACTCGCAGGTCAGGTCGGTCGCGGGCGCGCTGGACGAGCCTTCGGCGACATGACTATACTTCAGGCGTCGGCGAACCTAAAAATCCCCGCCCCATGTACAGAACCTGCATCTTCTGCTCTGCGGACCTGGGCACGAACGACTCCGTCGAAGAGTTCCCCGTGGGGCGGAGCCTTGCGTTCGACGCCTGGAAGGGTCGGCTCTGGGCGATATGCGGAAGATGCGGACGGTGGAATCTGGCGCCGATCGAGGAGCGCTGGGAGGCTGTCGAATCTGCCGAGAAGCACTTCCGGGACTCACGGCTGAGGGTGCACTCGGAGAACATCGGCCTCTGCAAGCTGCCGGACGGGACCCGGCTGGTGCGGGTTGGTGAAGCACTGCCAGGCGAGCTGGCGGCGTGGCGCTATGGGACGCAGCTGATGCGGCGGAGGAAGAAGTACCTGCTGGCCGCCGGCGCAGTCTCGATTGGCATAGGCGCGTTCGCCACGGTAGGCTTCGCTGGTATGCTGGCGGCGATAGGTGTCGGAGGTGGGCTTACCCAGCTGGGTATTCAGGCTAGCTCGTTTGGATACCAGTACCGTCGAAGTCGGCGGGTAGTTCATCGACTTGGCCCAGGTGAGTCACCGACAGGCGAGGCCCTCACGCTCAGGCGCCACCAGTTGAACTCCGCCGCTCTTACAACGGGTAGTGAAGGTGCAATTGCGATCTGGCTCCCGAACGCATTCACTGGCGAGCGTCGTAGGGGCGGTACCAGTAGGATTTCATGGAGACCCGAACCTCTGATCCTGGAAGGGCAGGCAGCGAGGGTTGTGCTGAGCCGGGTGATGGTCGAGGCCAATCGGGCCGGCGCATCGCGTAAAAACGTCGGGACAGCACTCGATCTGCTCGACCGAGCTGGTGGACCGGAGGACTACCTGCGGAAAACAGCATGGAGGCGTCTGAGTCTCGGGATTGGAAACGTTCCAAATTTTCATGGCACATGGCGTACGTGGCGCCAGGTCGGCGCAACGTTCGGCGGTGAGAGGATTTCGCCGTTGCGCCCGCCGCCGGTCACCGACAAGGAAATCGTCACTTTCGGAGCTCGTCGCTATAACAGAGGCAGAGCCCTGGGAGTCAAACTCCATCGCCCGAACGCCCTCGCGCTCGAAATGGCGCTGCACGAGGAGTCGGAACGCCGCGCGCTCGAAGGCGAGCTCGCGGAACTCGAGAGCGCGTGGCGTGATGCCGAGGAGATCGCCGCAATCGCGGACGCTCTACCCGATGACCCGCTGGACGATTTGAAAGCACAGGAACATCTTCCATGACCGAGGATCTCAAAGTCTACAAAGCCGCCGCCGCGGCCGCCGAAGCGGGGCGAACTGTTGTCCTGGCCACCATCGTCCGCGCGAAAGGCTCCACGCCGCGCGGCGTGGGCAGCAAGATGTTGATCGACGCAGAGCGCGGCCTCACGGGGACCATCGGCGGTGGCTGCGGTGAAGGGCAGGTTATAGATGCGGCGCGCGCCGTCGCCCTCACTGGCGAGCCCGAGCTCGTGACAGTAAACCTGATGGAGGATATCCTTTCGCTGAGCCCCGCCGTCTGCGGCGGGACATTCGACGTATTCCTGGAGCGCGTTTGATCATCAACCCTGCTGCGCCGGATACAGCTACGAGCCGGCGGAAAGACACGGAAAACTCCCGTATCTGGCGAAGCTACGGCGAATATCTCCGCCGTCGCCCTGTCGTGACTCTCGAATGGGCGGACTCGGAGACCGACGCGCGTGGCTGGCTGGTCATCAACTCGCTCCGCGGCGGCGCGGCCGGCGGCGGAACTCGCATGCGACAGGGGCTCACCCGCCGTGAGGTCGTCTATCTCGCCAAGACCATGGAGCTCAAGTTCGCCTTCTCCGGGCCGCCGATCGGTGGGGCGAAGTCGGGTATCGACTTCGATCCTACCGACCCGCGACGGGCGGGGGTGCTTCGCCGCTGGTTCCACGCCGTCTCTCCGCAGCTTCATTATTGCTATGGAACAGGCGGCGACCTGAACGTAGACGAAGTCCTCGACGTCATCCCGTGCTGCAACGAGATAGGACTCCTGCACCCGCAGGAAGGGATAGTGCGCGGCCACCTCGACCCCGAGCCGACGCGGCTCGCGGGGATACTCGCTTCGCTGGATCATGGGGTGAAAGCGCCAGTCGACGGCGACCTGGGACTGCGCGGGCTGAATCTGCCGGTGGCCGATCTGGTGACGGGGTATGGCCTGGCCAGGTCGATTATTCGCCTCTACGAGTTTGAAGGGCGGCCGCTCCGCGGAGCTCGCGTGCTCGTGGAGGGGTTCGGCGCCGTGGGCGGACCCTGCGCCCTGTACCTTGCACGGGCCGGCGCGCGCATAGTCGGGATCGCCGACCGCGAGAAAGCAATCGTTTCAGAGGAGGGACTGGACGCCGCGAACGTTGAAGCGCTGGTGCTCACCCGCGAGGACAAATGCCTGCCTCGCGCGGACGTACGATGTCTGAGGGGCGCTGATCGCGAGCGGTTTGGCCATACCCCGGCCGATATTTTCGTATCCGCAGCCACTTCCGGGACGCTGGACGAACCCGCGCTCCGCAGGCTCTCGGCGCAGGGTGTCGAGACGATCGCCTGCGGGGCTAACCAGCCATTCCGCGAGACGAAGCTGGGTGCGACTCGGGTTCAGCGAGCCGCCGACGCGACGTTTACCGTCATCCCCGATGTGGTCGCCAATTGCGGAATGGCGCGCACGCTGAGCTATCTCATGGAGCAGCCGGACGGGGCATCGGCGGCGAGGATCTTCGATGCGGTTGATGATACCATCGCCGGAGCGCTCCAGGAGATAGTACAGCGAACCGAGGGCCGGCGTACCGGCCTGCTCGCCGCGAGCCTCGAGTATGCGCTGGATCGACTCGATGCGCACGGAACCGATACAAGCGAAGCTCAGTCCTGACGCCATGCGCTATTTAGTCTCCGGCTGGATCTGGTTTACTACGGGGGTGATCGTCCTGCTCTGGCTGCCCTGGCTGGCTCTGGTGTACGTGGTCACCGTCCCGTCGGACCCGGGTCGGTACACCGTCGGCCGCTGGTTCAGGCGCTGCGCCATGGCCGCGGTGGCACTGAATCCGCTCTGGAGATTCCGGACCTCGGGGGTGAAGATAGAGGATCCGCGGCGGCCGTATGTCGCGGTATCGAATCACGAATCGTTCGCAGATATCTTCCTGATCAGCCATCTACCCTGGGAGATGAAGTGGCTCTCCAAGGAGACCATCTTCAGGATCCCGGTTATGGGTTGGATGATGAAGATGGCGGGCGATATCTCCGTGAAGCGCTCGCATCGACAGAGTCGCGTGGAGGCGATCGACGAATGCCGCAAGCGACTTGCCCGAAATGTTTCCGTTATGATATTCCCGGAGGGCACCCGCTCGCGGACGGGCGACATGCTACCTTTCAAGGACGGCGCATTCAGGCTGGCGGTGGAGACAGGAACGCCCATCCTGCCGCTGGCCGTCGCGGGTACGCGCAATGCGATACAGAAGGGCTCGGCGCTGTTCGGCAGGGCCCGCGCCGAGGTTCGCGCGCTCGAGCCCATACCGACCGAGGGCATGACGCTCCGCGACGTGCCGGCTCTGAAAGCGCGCGTCCGCGCGCTGATCCTGGAAGCACGCACGGAGCTCTACGAGGAGTTGGGGATCACAGTGCCCCGGCCGGAATCTCTGCGATCGGACGAACTCGAGTAGAGGTCCCTCGACTCGCTTCGCTCGCTCGGGATGACAGTCGAATAACAATCGCACTCGTAGTTTCGCACTTGATCACGTGAATGGGCGGCCACAAGGGCCGCCCCTACAGGGATTGGCGCTTTGCACATAATAACCCAGGTCGACGCGTTCACTGACCGCCCCTTCACCGGCAATCCCGCGGCCGTCTGCATCCTGGACGACACGCCGCAGGAGTGGTGGATGCAGGATGTGGCGCGGGAGATGAACCTGTCGGAAACGGCTTTCGCGCTGCCGCACGAGGAGGGGTACGACCTGCGCTGGTTCACCCCGGCGACCGAGGTGGATCTGTGCGGGCACGCCACCCTGGCCACGGCCCACGTGCTGTGGGAGACGGGGCACCTCGCCGCTGATGCGGAGGCGGTCTTCCACACCCGCAGCGGAGTGCTCCGCGCTACTCGTGCGGGTGATTGGATAGAGCTGGACTTTCCGGCAACGCCCGTCACTGAGGTCGAGCCGCCCGAGCACCTGCTCGAAGCTCTCGGTGTGAAGCCGGTGTTCGTCGGGCGTACGGTTTTCGATCACCTCGTGGCCATCGACGACGAGAAGGCGCTCCGCACCATGATGCCGAATATTACGCTTCTCCGGAGCGTGGACACGCGCGGAGTGATCGTGACCAGCCCCGCGATCTCCGCCCGTTTCGACTTTTCTTCGCGCTTCTTCGCGCCGGCTGTGGGGATCGATGAGGATCCTGTGACCGGCTCGGCCCATTGCGCGCTCGCGCCGTTCTGGAGCGGACATCTCGGGAAGAACGAGCTCGTGGGGTATCAGGTATCCGACCGCGGAGGAACCGTTCGCACCCGGATGGCCGGCGATCGCGTGGTTCTCGGTGGTCAGGCGATAACAGTAATGCGCGGTGAGCTGGTCTGACTGTCCTATTCACATCACCCAGAATAAGGTCTATGCGAAAACTAGCCGCAGTGAGTGCTGTTCTGGTGCTGTCCGCCTGCGCACCGGTACCGGCGGAAGCGCCCGAAGCCGCCAGCGTTCCCGCCGACCTTATCGAGGCCGAGCTCGTGGCGTCCACGGAAGCATGGAATCGGGGCGATCTGGAAGGCTTTCTCGAGCCGTACCTGGACTCGCCCGACATTACTTATGTAGGACGTTCGGGGTTGGTGCGGGGGAAGGAAGCACTCAGGGAAACATACGTTACCAACTTCTGGTCCGAAGGAGCGCCCACAGACGACCTGAGCTTCGCCGATATCGAGGTCAGGCCACTCGGCCCCGACCACGCGCTGCTTACCGGCAGATATCTGCTGTTCGATGAGGCGGGAGTGCTGCAGGACGAAGGGCCGTTTTCGCTGATCTATGCCAATACCCCCGCCGGCTGGAAGATCATCCACGATCACTCGTCGTGAGGTAAGCTTATTGCCGTCATCCTGGGTCGCCGTCGCCCTGACGCGACGGAGCGTGGTCTGGTTCCAGGCCATGCTGTTCCTTCGGCCCCTTCTCGTGTTCAGCCGGTCGCCGGCCAGATGCCTGCGCTGGCTGCTTCGGAGTACCGCGGGTCCGAGAGGCCTCGGCTCCGCGATCTCCGCTTATCCCCTGCTCCTTCTCGTCTGATCGGTTTTTCATGGTCCCTGCAGGTTCATCTTCCGTCCCGTCGCGAGCATAGCAATATCCGCAATCCCCGCGCCGGAGCGGTCACTCGCGCGGCCCTATGAGCCAGCGCGCTCGAGCGCGTGCGACCTCATCGCCGGAGTCGTCACGAATCAGCGTCTCCATCTCGTGCTCGCCGACCTGCCTGAAGTCCGGGAGCGATGTTCGGCACTCCGCTGTGAGCGTGCCGCGGGCCTTCTTGAGGTATGCAATTGAGATCTCGACCAGAATCGCGCGGGCCTCCGGTGGGAGCGAGTACATCAACGCCAGCCCGCTCGCGACCTCGCCGAGGTTGGCCAGCGCTATGGCGTGTATGGAGTTCAGATGATTGCGAACCGCTCGGCGATCCGCCATCTCGACGCGGCAGTACCCCTCACCGAGCTCGCGAACGCGCGGGCGGATGGATCCGGTGTAAGGTGCGAGGCGCCCCAACAGGATGCTGAAGACACGGTCACCGCCGGGGAGGGGGTGAAGTTTGTCCCAGAGGCGGCGGAGGCGGTTTGTTGAAGACAAGAAGCTATCAGCTATCAGCTATCAGTCCACGAGGCCGAGATATTCCTTGTGGGGGCATCCTTCCCAGGTGCCCGCTAGTTCCACACGCACAAAACCTGCCCTTCGGTGTACCACAGATCTGTAACGCCGCGGAAGAGTTAGTCTTAACGCATTCGCGTCATTTACGAGTGCAGTAGCTGATAGCTGATAGCTGATAGCTCCCCGCTTCCAGCTACACCCCAGGCGGTCCAAGCCACGGCGCCACATCGGGCGCCTCGTTTATATTACCGCCTCACAAGTGGACCCGGAGAGAGAGCCCGGGCCGACACGAAAAGGAACTACATGAAGTTTGCGGAACTGAATCTCGCACCTGAGCTGGTGCGCGCGGTAGCGGACCTCGGATATAACGAAGCGACGCCGATCCAGGCGATGGCGATTCCGGAGGCACTGACGGGGAAAGACGTACTGGGCCAGGCTCAGACGGGAACGGGTAAGACGGCGGCTTTCATGCTGCCGGTATTGCAGAGGTTGAAGGGTGGCGAGGGCTTGAGGGCACTGGTACTCTGCCCGACGCGTGAGTTGGCCATACAGGTCGGCGAGGCGGCGGAAGGATTCGCCAAATACTCGGAGCTGTTCACGGGCGTGATCTACGGCGGGACATCGGTAAAGGCGGACATCCGCGGACTTCGTGCCGGTTACGACGTTCTCGTAGCGACTCCAGGGCGCCTTATCGATCATCTTGAGCGCGGGAACGTGGACCTGTCGGAGCTCGAAACACTGGTGCTCGACGAGGCGGACCGGATGCTCGATATGGGTTTCCGCCCGCAGATCGACGCGATCCTGCGGCACTGCCCGAAGAAGCGGCAGACTCTCTTCTTCTCGGCCACACTTCCCAACTCCGTGAAGTCGCTGGCCTACGATATCCTGAACAATCCGGTAAGTGTAGAGGCCGCGCCACAGGCTGTCACCGCTGATGGCGTCGAGCAGTCGGTGTACTCGGTGGATGCCAAGAAGAAGACGGAACTGCTCGTCAAGCTCCTGGATCGACCCGGGATGGACTGCGTGATAGTGTTCACGCGCACGAAATTCGGCGCAGACAGGGTCGTCGCACACCTCAAGCGCGTAGGCGTGAACGCAACCGTCATGCACGGCGACAGGGCCATGAAGGATCGTGTGAAGGCGCTGGACGCCTTCCGTGACGGCAACGTCCGCGTGCTCGTGGCCACCGACGTAGCACAGCGCGGGCTCGACGTGGAAGGAATCTCACACGTGGTGAACTACGACGTGCCGCAGGATCCCGACAGCTACGTGCACCGCGTCGGCCGCACGGCCCGCGCCGGGCAGAAGGGTGAAGCCATCACCTTCATGTCGCCGGGTGAGATCGGTGACCTGCGCGCGATAGAGCGCCACCTGGGCCGTGACCTGGGCCGTATCGACCTCGAAGGCTTCGGCTTCGGCGAGGTCGAAGGCGAGACCGTCGCGGTACGCGAGGTCAAGAAGGCGGCACGCTCCAGTCGCGGCAGACGTATGGGCTCACGGGCGGGTGCGGAGCTTACGCCCGAGGAGTTGGAGGCGCTGCTGGGGGTCGGCTGACCCTACCGGGTATCTGGTCCTCGATGACCCTGGAAGCGGGAGACATATGATTCGTTCGGCGATAATGGCGATAATATCGATATTGCTGCTCCTGCTTCCATCCGTCGCATCCGCGCAGCAGGCGGAGGAACCCGTCATATATCGGGTGCCGGTAACCGGCGTGATCGAGATGGGTATCGCGCCGTTTGTTGCACGCTCGATAGACGAGGCGGCGGCGGCCGGCGCGACGGCGGTGGTACTGGACATCGACACGCCCGGTGGCAGAATAGACGCCGCGCAGCAGATAGTGGATGCGGTTTCAGACGCGGATATCCCCATCTACGCGTATGTGAATCGCCGGGCCCTCTCGGCCGGCGCGCTCATAGCTCTCGCGACCGACGGCATCTACATGCGGCCGGGCGCCACGCTGGGCGCGGCCACGCCAGTGACGGGCGATGGCGAGAAGGCGTCCGAGAAAGTAGTCAGCGCGTTCCGCTCCGAGTTCCGCGCGCTGGCCGAAGAGCGCAACCTCGACCCGCGCATCGCCGAGGCCATGGTGGATGAAGATGTGGCTATCCCGGGGGTGGTGGAAAGCGGAAAGCTGCTTACCCTGAGTACCGACCGGGCGGAACGCCTCGGATATGCGGTGGAGGTAGAGGATTGGAATGCGCTGATTGGCCAGATAGACGCCGCCGGCGCAACCATTGTCCGCACCGAAGCGAACTGGGCCGAGAAGGTGGTGCGGTTCCTCACGAACCCACTGGTCGCGCCCTTCCTGCTGTCGCTAGGTTTCCTGGGTCTCCTGATAGAGCTCAAGACGCCAACGTTCGGGCTGGCGGGGCTCGCGGGCGCGACTGCACTCGGGTTGTTCTTTGGCAGTCACCTAATAGTCGGGCTGGCCGGCTGGGAGGTCGTGATCCTGATCGTCCTGGGTATCGGCCTTTTGCTGGTGGAGGCGCTGGTTCTGCCTGGGTTCGGGATCGCAGGTGGCCTGGGCGCGCTCGCTATCGCCACCAGTATCTTCCTGAGCCTGATCGGCAACTTTCCCACTACCGGGGATCTCCTCATCGCAATGAATATCCTTGGCGCGTCGGTGCTCATCGTCGGCTTCGTCGGTTGGCAGCTCATCCGCCATCTCCCGCACGACAGGCGCGCTCAGAACCTTTTGCACCGCACCTCGATGACCCGCGAGCGCGGCTACAGCTCGAGCGTTCGCCGCGACGAGCTGGTCGGCGCCGAGGGCGTCGCCCTGACGAATCTCCGACCCGCCGGTACCGCACAGTTCGGCGACGAACGCATGGACGTAGTCACCGAAGGCACCTGGATCGAAGCAGGCACTCCCGTTCGTGTCGTCAGGTCCGAAGGCTATCGGCTCGTAGTGACGGGGTGACAAGGTGACAAGGTGACAAGGTGACAAGGGGCAGGTTAGTCGTGTCACCCCCTCACCCCCTCACCCTGTCACCCCGTCACCCCGTCACTAACTCTCATTCTTCAGACTTCCACACAAAAACATGCAAGACCTCTTCCTGGGTGGTACGCTAGTTATCATCGTCGTCGCGGGGTTGTTCCTGGCGCTTTTCCTACGCTACATCCCGGTGGGTCTGTGGATAACGGCGTTTGCGTCCGGCGTGCGGTTGTCGTTCCTGAACCTGTTCGGGATGCGGTTCCGGCGGGTGGATCCGCGCGAGATAGTGTTGCCGATGATCGCGGCGACCAAGGCGGGTCTGACGTTGAGCGTGGACGAGCTGGAGGGTCATTATCTCGCGGGTGGCGACGTCCAGCGGGTTGTAGCGGCGCTGATATCAGCCGATAAAGCCAACATCGACCTCCCGTTCCAGCAGGCGGCGGCGATCGACCTGGCGGGTCGGGACGTGAAGGAAGCCGTGGAGACCTCGGTGAACCCGAAAGTCATAAGCACTCCACGAGTTTCGGCTATGGCGAAGGACGGCATTCAGCTCATTGCGGTCGCGCGGGTTACGGTGCGTGCGAACATCAACCGGCTGGTCGGTGGTGCAGGCGAGGAGACGATCCTGGCCAGGGTAGGCGAGGGAATCGTATCGACGATAGGCTCGAGTGCCAGCCACGCGAAGGTACTGGAGAACCCCGACGCGATCTCGAAGACGGTGCTCGCCAAGGGTCTGGACGCGGGTACCGCATTCGAGATCCTCTCCATCGACATAGCGGATGTGGACGTGGGCAAGAACATCGGCGCCGAGCTGCAGACCGATCAGGCAGAGGCCGATAAGCGCGTGGCGCAGGCGAAGGCGGAGGAACGACGGGCGATGGCGCTGGCGGTGGAGCAGGAGAATCGGGCCCGTGTCGAGGAGATGCGGGCGCGAGTGGTGGAAGCCGAGGCCGAAGTGCCTCTTGCTATGGCCGAAGCGTTCCGCAGCGGCAACATGGGCATCATGGACTACGCTCGTTATCGAAACATCCAGAGCGATACCGCCATGCGCGATTCGATTTCGAAGCCCGGCGGTGAGCCCGACCGTGAGTCGCTGAGTTAAGCCATGGATTGGTTCACAGTACTCTTCGCCGTCCTCTTTGTGGTCCTCCCCCTTCTGCAGCAGCTGCTGCGGAAGGAGGAGGAACCACCGGAAGTGCGACCGGACAGCGCACCTGAGCCGCCGCCGGCGGTCA
>DASSKB010000197.1:0-9626 GCA_035690925.1 Longimicrobiaceae bacterium | reverse complement strand
ACATTGAGATCTCAGAGGCGCGATTCGGAGCGGGGGGTGAGTGCGTTTACGAGGGACCGTTCCTGTTATTCGCGGTGGGTAACTCGAGACGTACAGGCGGAGGCAACTGGCTCACTCCCCGGGCGAATCTGGAGGATGGACTGCTCGACCTGTGCATTGTGAAGGAAATACCCCGGCAGGAGTTTCTGGCCCTGTTGCCCGATCTACGCGCCGGCAAGCACCTGGACCATGCGGCCGTAACCTACCGACAATCAGCGACAGTCTCGATTGAATCTGCAAGCGTTCTGAGCGTGAACGCCGATGGCGAGCCGTTGGATGGCAGGGAGTTCGAGTACACTGTGAGTCCCTTTAAAATCACTGTCATGGTGCCGCAACGGGTAGCATAGCAAAACTCCGGGGGTGCGCAGAGAGCGCACCCCCGGAGTTCGTTCGGCGATTGCCAGTGTTCTAACCTACTCGCCGCCAGCGCTGATTATTGCCTGCTGATTGGCGATGTACTGTCTGGCGGCATCGGCAACCGTGGCCGCCTGCGGGTTGTTGGACGCATTCACCAGCGGAAGCGCTCTCTCGAAGAGTGCCAGAGCGCGACGGGCGTCTGCAACGTTGCCCTGGACATTGGCTTTCGCGATGCTCTCGCCCTGCTTGTAGAGCGCGTATCCCCAGTAGAAGGAGATCTCACTCTTGCGATCGCCTTCCGCATAGCTGTGCGCCGTGGAGAGGAGCTCGGCTGCCTCTGCGAAGTTGTTGCTGGAGAGAGCCTCGCCGCCCATGCTGAAGAAAATGGTCGCGACGTTGGCTCTGTTCCCCTTGGAAGCAGCTACATCCAGATCCGCGCGCGCGGCCTGTGTCTGACCGGACTCCATGTACGCGAGCGCGCGTCGGACATACGCGTCGGTATAATCCGGATCCAGCTCGATTACGCGCGTCAGCGCCTCGGCGGCCTCCGCGTAGCGCTCCGAGTCCTGCAGTACGGTTGCGTACTGCGACCAGATGGATGCCACCGTATCGAACTGCATGGTAGCCTGCTGCGCTACCTGAATCGCCTGTTCGGTGCGGCCGAGCGCGTTGTTAACGGCAATCACGTTCCGGAGTGTGCTAGCATCCAGGTTCGTGGCGTCCGCATAACCGATCTCGTAAGCCGCCAGCGCAGCCTGGAACAGCTCCTGGGCCTGCGCCTCATCCTCCAGCTCCTGCGCCCGGTTACCAGCCGCGGTCGCTATGGAAAAGAGGTACTGCTGGAACTCGACGTTGTCCTGATTCTCAGCGATAGCCGTTTCAAGGACACGGAACGCGGAGATGTAGTCACCGGTCTGGGCGATGTCGTTGGCGATGGTCATGCGAACCTGAACGTTACCCGGGTTGATCTCCAGGAAACGGGTGTAGTAGTCCATCGCGTTCTCGCGGCCCAGCTGGCTGGCTGCGAGGCCGGCACCCAGAAGTGCGTTCTCGTGGGCAGGATCGATCTCGAGGAGCTCGTCGTACACGGCGAGTGCCTCTTCGCCGCGGTCCAGCTCCAGGAGCGCCGTGGCCTTGCCGTAAAGCGCAGTGGTGCTGCGCGGCACTATCGCGAGTGCCGCTTCACAGGTCTCGAGCGCGCGCTCGAACTGCTGGCTGGAGAGGTAATCGTTACAGAATGCGGCCTGGCGGATACCCTCTACCGACTGTTCGAACTGCGTAAAGATGGCCTGAGCGAGTGCTTCAGGAGTCGCACCGCTGACGTCTTCGAGAACGATCTCATCCCCGCTCCGAACGTCGACGAACTTCACGTCTGCCTGCAGACCACTTCCGGCGCTCGCCAGGGTGCCCCACATCACCAGCTCCACGTTCACCTGCTGAGCGAGCTGTCGGGCAGTTATCTCGCTGAGCTGCTCGATCTCGTACTGTTCCATCGCCTGATTAAGGGCGCGCTCGGAGACCGAGGTGTGTGTCGCCATAGTCGTCATGAGCCGCCGGAGCGCCTCCGACGTCTGATCAGCCGCGTCCTGCGTAGCACCGGTGGCGACCAGGTCCGGCACCAGAACCTGGTAGCGCCCGCCAGCTTCGCCTCCCAGGTCGGAACCGGCGCCCGCGGCCGCACATGCCGCCGCTGTCACGGCGATTGCCGCCGTCAGCAAGGCGCGAGGTACATAACTTCGCATCACCAATTTACTCCGGTTGAAATGAGTGAACTATTCGGCCGCTCGCGACCGGTGCTCCGGGTTAAACCCCATGTCCCACAAAAGGTTCGGACGTCCGTGCGACATAAGTCGGCGGTTCCGTTCATGCTTGCCGCTGCAATGAAGGGGCCACACAGGGTGGGACGGGAATCGGCGGATAGTATGTCGCCAATTCCCGACCCCGTCAAGGTTTTAGTTCAACCGCGCATCACGGCTGAGTGCTAGCGACTTCTCCCGATGGCCAGAGGATCTTCGGCTGAAGCTGCGGATTGAACCGCTCGTACTCGACCGACCTCGCGTCCTCGAGATCGTTCTCGGAGAGATAGGTGCTGGGTTCGAGCCGGAATACATCCAGACCGCGGGCGATCTCGGATCCGTAAATGTGTCCGTTGTACCAGTAGGCTGACCAGAAGCCGCCGAGTACGAGTTCATCTGAAATCGGACCTCTGTCGAAGTAGGCGATCTCGTACGGGTTCTCCGGATCGGTGAAGTCGAAGACCGACACTCCGCCCTGGTACCATGCCTGGACCATGATGTCACGATCGGGATGAGGAATCAGTGATCCGTTGTGGGCAACACAGTTTTCGGCCGCTGATTGCGGTGCGGGCATCTTGTAGTAGCTGGCGAACTCGAGCTGACGATCGACTATACGGAAGATAGCGTCTGCGCCCCACTCGGGCCTGTCGCTCGCCTGGCAGCGCGGAGCCGTTCCACCGCCCCATTCATCAGTGAACACGACCACCGTACCATCATTATTGAAAGTGGCCGAATGCCAGTAGGCAAAATTCGGGTCCGTCACCGCGTCTATGCGGACCGGATTGACCGGATCGGAGATATCGAGAAGGATTCCATTACCCGAGCAGGCGCCTGCGGCAAGGCCGATCGCGGGATACGCAGTGATGTCATGGCACTGGTTGGTCATCGAAGTTTCCTGGGTACCCGGACCGTGGGCACCACCCTCCCAGAGGCCGGCGATCTCGCCAGTCTCGAGATCCGCGAAGACGCGTGGCTCGTTCACGACCCTGGCCTCGTCAGGTGAATCGAGCGGAACCTGGATGATCGCTATGCTCCAGTACGAGGTATTGGGGTCGTCCGGCGAGCGAACCGGAGAGCAGCCAGCAAGCTCGGCGGCGGGTCGCGCCACGCTGGTGCCGGAGACATAAACGTAGAGATTTTCGTCGTCGTCGGGATCGGTTACCAGCGTATGCGTGTGTGAACCGCGGCAGGTCTGAACCGCCGCTACCTGCTGCGGGTTGTTGAGATCACTTATATCGAAGATGCGAACCCCACGGAACCGCTCGGGGCTGACTTCCCCGGATACGCCCTGTGTACCACAATCCACGCGGGCACTCGACTCCTGAACGGACATAAAGAGGAGGTCGCCGTAAACAGAAAGGTCTCCCTGACCACCGGGGCACACTACCGATACCGCCAGCGTGGGCGACGTTGGGTCGGAAATGTCGTAGACGTTGAAGCCGTGATAGTTACCAACGAATACGTGGTCGTCCTGAAAAGCCATATCCGTGGCAGCGAACCCGAAGTCACCGGGATCCGACGGATTGAAGAACCCCGCCGGCCGCGCCATATGCGCGACCAGGTCCATGTTCCAGGAGGCGGTCTCGGCATCTCGCCACCCGCCGCCGAGCCCTACCCTGTCATCAACTCCACCATCCATGCCGGGCCTGCCGGACGCGCCTGTCATAGGGGCGGGTGCGCACCCGCCGATAGTGAGGAAGGTGAGCCCAAGCAGAGCGGCTGTCCACCTGTTCCGTGGTCGTTCTGACATCGCTTCACTTTTCATCTCGAGTCCTGTTTGAAGTGTGGAAGTGCCTGCTACGACACGAGCAGCTGTCGCATACGATTGATCTCGATCTTCTGATCGCCCGCGATTCCTTCGGCTATCTGGAAGACCTCGCTCTCCTGCCCCGCACCGGGCGTGGCGAACAGCTGATCGACCATGGTTAGAGCGCCGAGGTGGTGCCCTATCATAAACCGTAGGAAGAGCTGGTCGAACTCGTCGCCGCGCGCGGCCTCCAGCTCGGCCATCTGCTGAGGTGTTATCATTCCGGGCATGTGTTCGTGGTGGGCCATAGCCTCGTGCATTGCGTCGTTCGGCGTCGGGACCATCTCACCACGTTCGGCAAGCCAGTTCTGCATGGCGCCTATCTCGTAATTCTGCGAAACCTCAATGCGCTCAGCGATAAGGCGGATGTCCTCGTCGTCCGTGCGGGCGGGGACCAGCGCCGCCATCGCCAGGGCCTGCGCGTGGTGCGCTATCATCCCCTGCATGAACTCGACGTCCGCCTGCACGTATTCCGCCGGCCGCGAGTTGTTGGCCTGCGTCGTAGTAGCAGGTCTGGTCGCCTCACCCGGAGCACCTGGTTGAACGGGTCGCGGCGCCTCCAGGGCGGAGGGGGCGCACCCGGCGGCAGTAGCCACTATTATAATGGCGACAGAGAGCGTCAGCGCGTTCGAGAGATTGCTACTCATTCGATTCTACGGTTCGTGCGTTCGTTCGGTTTGGGAACGGAGCCTTTCTCCTCACGAGAACGTTTGTAACGAATAGACGCTTCAGAGTTCCCGAAGATACGAATGCAACGTCTGATCGCAACAGCTTTCAGGCACACACCTGAGCGGATCAGGACCCGCGTGGCCCCGGCGAGCTTACCTTGATATGAGGTAAGGTGAGCGTGAATACGGAGCCTTCGCCGGGTGTGCTCGAGGCCGTCAGGTCGCCGCCCATACAGCGGGCAAGCTCACGACTGATGGCGAGGCCCAACCCCACGCCCTGCTGGCTGTCAGCGGCGAGATTACGGCGCCTGTCCACCTGTATGAAGGGGTCGAAGATGACTTCGAGTTTTTCGGCGGGTATGCCATGGCCGCTATCGGTAACCTGAATTAGCACCTGGCCGCCGGCGCATTCCGCGGCCACCCTGATCTGGTCCCCACTGTTCGAAAACTTTACCGCGTTGGTGAGCAGGTTGAGAAGGATCTGGCGAATTCGTTCGGCATCACCAACTGTTATGAGATCATCGTCACAGGGGCCGAGTACGAAGGAGATTCCTTTGGCCCCCAGTTGAGGCGCTATGAGTGCCTCCAGGCCTTCGATTACCCGCCCGACCTGCACCGGATCGCTACGGACAACGAGGCGACCGGCGTCGATCCTGGCGAAGTTCAGGACATCGTTTATCAGGGAGAGGAGCATCTCCTGATTCTGCCGGATCCGCCGTAGCGACTCCTGCTGCTCGTCGGTTACCGGGCCGTGTATCCCCATTCCAAGCAGGTCCGTGTAGCCCCCGATGGCGTTCAGCGGCGTCCGCAGCTCGTGCGACATGGTGGTGAGGAACTGCGTCTTCGCCAGGTTGGCCTCCTCCGCCTCCGCCCGCGCGGCCTGCGCCTCCTCGAGCATCCGCTGCTCGCGCTTTTCGGATTCCTTCCGCTCGGTGACATCTATGAGCATGTTGATGCCGCCGATGATTTTGCCGCTGCTGTCGCGCAGGGGTGACGGGTATGCCTCGAACCAGATCCGCTTGCCGTCGGGCCGTTCCGCGATCGCTTCAGGGCCGCGCAGGGTTACACCCTCCTTCAATGCGACAGCCATCGGACATTCGCCGTGCGGCATTCGTCTGCCGTCGGTATGATAAAGCTTCCAGCTCACGCACCAGTGGTCGGTGCCGAGCTCAGGAGTGCGACCGGAGAATTCTACTGCGGCGGGATTGAAGTGCGTAAGGCGCCCATCGGCGTCGGTAGTATAGATGGCTGTGGGGAGCGCGTCGATCATTGCGCGGAAGCGGCGTTCGCTTTCCCTGAACCGAGGTCCATTATCCCCGTCGATCAGGAATGGATTCATCCGCGCAATTTTTTCCAGCTCGAGTTCAGCCATTGTCCTCTCTGGTTCGGCTCGATTGCTCCCGCCGACGATTCGGGGCACGGAGTGAGCTGACGCCATCCCCGCATTCTGGGGCCCTTCCTCTGAGACCGCAAGGACTTGGCCAAGCTGGTAAGGAAAAGCGCCCGGAGCTCTTCAGCTCCGGGCGCTTCTTTACTAACTGGTAGTCGGGCCTGCGCTACTCAGGATCCGAATTCTTCTTCCGCTTGCGACGTGCGGCGCCAATACCTGCCAAGCCCGTGCCGAGCAATGCCATGGAGATCGGCTCGGGGGTAACGGTCGGCGCCGTTCCGACCTCGAAGTTATAAGTGGTCTCGCTTCCGTTCGCACCGAACACCACATTGTCGACGTATCCGGTAAAGGCTCCATTCTGCCATCCCGATCCAGCACCGATGCTGATACCTGTGATGCGCGCGTCCGACGAGTAAAGTGCCGACGAAGCCCAATCGGCGATCGACTGGTTCAGCTGGGAACCACCGATCATGGTAACTCCCGCCCCTCCTGACTCATATCGGTAGAAGGCGCTCTTCATCAGGTTTTCAGTCCTCCACTCGCCCTCGGGAACCCCGGGACCGGCGGTCGGATAACCGTTGTATACGGCTTCCCAGACTAAATCGCTCCGCTGGGACCCGTCCCATATGTTCAGCCGGAACACCGGCGCATGCCAGGCATCGGCGGTGCTTATGGCTGCCCGGAACCAGTCGAAGCTGAGCGAAGTCACTTCGCCGAGTCCGACTCCGGGTGCCATATAGTCCCATGGACCTATGTTTCCGAGCCGCGTGCGTCCTGCAGCGTCTGTCGTATTGAGCTCCAACGAGCCATTACCATTGCGCGGCTCACTAGTGGTAATTGCTGCCGAACCGGTAGCATTCTCCACGAGATGCGTCCAGCCGTTCGGGTCAGAGGGAGTTACTATGGTCTGCGCGCTGGCGGGCAGAGAATAAACGAGCGAGCCGACCAGAAGCGCGGCGCTTCCGGCAATACTTAGCTTACGCATGATTTCCCGTTTTACGGGTGGGTAGGGAATACGGTCGGGCTCTCGCTTCTGGAGGATCCGCCGTGTGGAGATGGTGAGCAGGGGTTAAAGTCACCAATCAACCCTGAAGCAACGTACGTTCCTCAGACAACGGCAGCAGCGCCGCCGGCCGCCAAGTGTTTATCAGACAGGTGGTTGGTGAGTTGACCAGGTAGCGCTAAGTGACTGGCGGGATCACCCATAAACGTTGGTGGGTCGCAACAGATGTGGTGCGGGCACAGCGCCGAACGCCTCTGTGGTTAGGTCGTTAAGGTTGTATATTCCGGCGAATCCAAGAGAACGTAGCCATCATGCATCCGTTCCTAGAATGAGCGAGCGATGGATCGCCAGTGCGGCCATAACCCCATCCGCACAGGCGAAGGTGACGGTGTGGCCCATGCGTGTGATGTCGCCGGCGGCATAAACGCCGGCGACACTCGTCGACTTCATCTCGTCAACGATGATGGTCGATCCGACCGGCCCCGCTTCGATCGCGCAACCGAGCCGTTCGGCGATGTCGCTGCTGAAGCGGTAGGGAGGACCAATGAAAAGAGCTTCCAGCGGATGCTCGCGACCGTCCTTGAGGCGGATCGCAGACAAATTCGTCCCCTCGCCCACGAGGCTCTCCACAGGTGCGGGTTCGATCATGACCCCGCGCCGCGCGAGATCCGCAGCCGCGGCCGGCTCGACCGTGCCGCCGTCGAGGAAGAAGGTCGTCGGCCCCCACTCAGGGATGAGAGCAGCCTGATGGAGCGACATCGGCGACATATTAAGGACACCGAGCCGCTTCCCGCTGAACTCGTATCCATGGCAGTATGGACAATGAATGACGGATTTGCCCCAACGCTCGGCGAGGCCGGGATGGTCGGGCAGTATGTCGCTGACACCGAAAGCAAGGAGCAGCGTTGCACCGACAACAGCATCGCCGACGGCCGGCGTGACGCTGAATCCGTCTTTCTCGCGCACCGCATCCACCGCCGCCTGGTCGAGAAACCGCACCGTTGGATAGGCCGCCACCTGCGCGCGCATTGTCGCCAACATGGTTCCGGGATCGTTTCCGTCCTGCGCAAAAAAACCATGAGAAGCAGCGGCGAAGCGGTTACGGGGGGCGCCGGTGTCCAGGACCAAAACCGAGCGGCGCGCCCGCGCGAGATACATTGCGGCCGACAGCCCAGCGAAACTGCCTCCGACGATGATAGTGTCGTATCGCATCATAAATTTCCTCTTTTGGAGACAGGCCGGAACCTCCCGGATCCGGTGAGCCTTCGCTCGCGGCTAACGTGCGTCGACGGAGGTCGCGGAATCGCTTGTATGCGAACAAAACGTTCACATACAAGAAGTCGCAGTCAAATTTTGCTGGGAAAGTGGGCGCTGAGGGACTCGAACCCCCGACCCCCTCGGTGTAAACGAGGTGCTCTGAACCAACTGAGCTAAGCGCCCTTATTTTGCGGCGTGGAAGCTAACCTCGCGACGGCCGCCGATCAAGGCTAACCGATCGAGTCCGGCAGCAATGCCAGTGCGCACCGATCACACGGCTCAGCCGATTTATCGTCGATCGACGCCACATCCGGGGAAGGTTGCATGACGCAGCCGGGAGAATCGCAGTGTCCGAGGCCTGCCACGTGTCCCAGCTCGTGAATGGCCTCGGTGACCAGGCGATCGGGACGGTCGGTGAGGCGCGCCCGGCTGATGAGTGCGCAGCAGCCGCCGAGAGTGGCCTCACCGAAGACGAAGTTCCTCCCGTCGGCATGGAGATCAGCATCCGTGACCCCGAGCATCCACACTTCGCCGGGGTCGTAACACGCAACGTTGAAGCGCTCCACCAGCGCGTCGATGATCTGGTTAGAGCCGAACTGGTCACGATCGGCATCAAACCACTCTGGATCCAGCCTCAGGGGCAGGTCGACGAAGCAGGAGACGCCGAGTCGTGGCTCAAGCATCCTTCCGAGTTCACCCAGCCCCATGTCGGTACCGGGCGTGGAGATAATGGGGACCAGTGCGATGCGTCGTAAATCCGCCGAGCTTTCGTTCATTCACCTATCCCGTAGCGCATCAGCTTGCGATATAACGTCGACGGGTCGATACCGAGGACTTCGGCGGCCCTGGTCTTGTTGCCGTTCTCGGCGCCGAGCACCCAGTGGATGTAGGCGCGCTCTATCACCTCGAGCTGCGGATTGGCCGGCATCCTGTCGGAGACCAGCGGCCTCACCGCCTCGGAGGTGAGCCGTGCCGGGAGTGCCGAGCTCGCGATCTCCCCGCCCGTGGACAGGACTGCGGCGCGTTCGAGGGCGTTCTCCAGCTCGCGCACATTGCCGGGCCAGTCATAGCCCTGGAGCACCTTGAGCGCCTCTTCCGATAATGTCGGTGCGTCCTTTCCTCGCGTTCCGGCGAACTGCTGGAGGAAGTGCTCGGCCAGCATGGGAACGTCGTCGGCCCTGTCTTTAAGCGGTGGCAGGTGAAGCGTGATGACGTTCAGCCGATAGTAGAGGTCGCTCCTGAATCGCCCACGCCGGATCTCCACCTCGAGATCGCGGTTGGACGCGGCGATTATCCGCACATAAACGGG
>DASSKB010000196.1:0-3174 GCA_035690925.1 Longimicrobiaceae bacterium | reverse complement strand
CGGCATCTGTTTCAGCGGCGACGGCCGCGCGGTAGAGGTCCGCTATCACGAGAAGCCGCTCCGTCCACTCGGCGCGGATCGGGCACCCACTAGGGGTGCCCCTACAGGCCATGCGCGGATCCTCGCGGACGGTAACCGGCTGCTCGTAGCTTCTACCGTTAAGCGTCAAACGCGCGGTGTATGTACCCGGCACGACGAGCGGGCCGTCGGGACCGCCGCGACCGCGGCGCCCCGGTGCGGCAGGCAGGCTCGCATAATGGAGATCCCAGATTGCGCGGTTGATGCCAGCAGCAGCCTCCAGCTCGAGGCGGTTGATCTCCACGCCGCTCGCATCGTGAATGGTGATGGCCACGTCGCCGGAATCGGGCGCCTCGCGCAGGTAGAAGTCGATTATCGCGCCAGCGGGCGGGTTCTCGCCGCGGAAGATCATATCGCCCGTATGCGCCTTCTCGCCGGCGTACCTTATCTGCTCGGCCGGCTCGATGGTGAACAGGTGCGCGTCGGAGGTCAGAACGGCGGGCGTCATCTCCTGGATGGCGTTCACCTGATCCAGGATCCAGACGCCTCGGCCGTGCGTACCCAGGATCAGGTCGTTGTCGCGCGGATGGATTACCAGGTCGTTTATAGCCAGCGTGGGCAGATTGTTGTCCAGCTCGACCCAGTGGGCGCCGGCGTTGGTGGTTACGAATACACCGAGCTCGGAACCCAGCCACAGGACGTCCGGGTTCCGCGGGTCCTCACGTACGGTGCGAAGCACCCGCTCGGCCGGCAGATCGCCCACTATCGAGCGCCAGGTCTGACCGTAGTCGTCGGACCGGTACAGGTAGTTGCCGTAGTCGTCGTTACGATAGTTGTTGATGACCACGTAGACGCGACCCGGCGCGTAACGCGACGCCTCGATCCCATTCACCCACGCCATCTCCGGGAGACCCGGCAGCAGCGGGTGCAGGTCTGTCCATGTGGCGCCACCATCGCGCGAGCCGCGCAGGCGGCCGTCGTCGGTGCCGGCATAGAGCACTCCCTCCTGTACTGGCGACTCAGCGATAACGGTAACTGTCGGCCAGTAGGGTGCCCCGTCGTCGATGGACGGCACGGAATCACCAACCGCCTGCCCCATTATCTTCAGGTCGCGCCTGTCCGTCTCAGAGGTCATACCTCCCAGATCTATCCACGTAACACCCTGGTCGGTACTCTTCCAGAGGTGGTCCGTGCCGGCGTAGAGTACCTCATTGTTGTGCGGGGAGATCAGGTACGGACCGTCCCAGTTCGCCGGGGCCATGGCGTTCTCGAGCTCGCCGATGGGGTCGCCCGCAAAGAACCAGTCGAAATTGCGGCGCTCCCCGATGTGCCCGCGCGGATCGCCCGGCCTAATGCTCTGCGCCTCCCAGGTGCGCCGGTCGCGCTTTACCAGGCCCAGGTACTGGGATTCCGAGTAGAAGATGTTGGTGTCGACGGTGTCAGGGAGCGAGAGAAAGCCATCGCCTCCGCCTGTCCGCGTCCAATCCTCGTTGAGCACTCCCTCCCGGCGATAGGTAGCGTTCGGCCCGACCCATGAGCCGTTGTCCTGCAGACCGCCGTAGATGTTGTACGGGTTCTGATTATCAACCGCCACACGGTAGAACTGGCTCACGGGGAGGTTGGTGATGTAAAGCCAGGTCTCCGCCCCGTCGTAAGAGATGCCTATACCGCCGTCATCCGCTTTGATCAGGTGGCGTGAATCGTCAGGATCTACCCAGAGAAAGCGGTCGTCGCCATGGAGGGTCTGGTCGAGCACCTCGAATGTCTTGCCGCAGTCGGTTGATCGCGAGAATGCATTCTCCATGTAGATGACACAATCGTCGTTCGGATCGACGAGGATCTGGCTGGCATACATTGGTCGAGGGTTCCAATCGCTCATGAGCGTCCAGCTTTCGCCGCGGTCATCCGATCGAAACACGCCCGCGTCGTGACCGCGCTCGACGTACGCCGTGGATGCGTTGAAGCGGTATCCCTTTTCGAGTGAGATGTATACGATCCGAGGGTCTGCGTCGTAAATGTCTATTCCAATCCGCCCCCACGTGCCGCCCGGCAGGCCGGTCGTCAGCTTCCGCCACGTCTCGCCCGCGTCGGTGCTCTTCCACAGCGCCGACCCTGGCCCACCGCCGTGGAACCCGAAGGGTGTGCGACGCCGCTGATAGCTCGCGGCGTAGAGAATGTTCGGCTGCTCCGGATCGACCGCCACATCGATTATGCCGGTGTTCTCGTCCACATAGAGGATCTTCTCCCACGTCTCTCCGCCATCGACGCTCTTATAGAGCCCGCGCTCCTCGTTGGGCCCCCAGAGATGCCCGATCGCGGCTACGTAGACGATGTCCGGGTTGGCCGGGTGCATGCGGATACGGCCAATGTGGCGCGTCTCCTCGAGTCCCATATGGGTCCAGCTTTCACCGCCGTCCGCCGACTTGTAGACGCCATCGCCCCACGAGTTGCTCTGCCTGTTCGCCCGCTCGCCGGTTCCGACCCACACGACGCTGGTGTCGCGCTGGTGAACGGCGATATCGCCTACCGAATGTGTCCCCTGCTCCTGGAACACCGGGTCCCACGTCACCCCGTTGTTCACCGTCTTCCAGACTCCGCCAGTGGCCGACGCCGCGTAAAATGTGTAGGGATCCTCCTCGACAACGGCCAGATCGACGAAGCGCCCGCTCATGTTGGCGGGCCCGATGGTGCGAAGTTCCAGCCCCGCGAGTGTTTCGGAGCGGAGGACGGGCTGCTGCGCTCCAACCGGGACGGCTACCAGCAGGGCGAGGGTGACAAACGCGAACCTGCGCAACATGGGCGACTTTGGCATTAGAAGGCTGTTGAATAATGTATTTGTCATTCCCGCGAAGCGGGCATGACCGAGCTGACTAAGGATTAGTTGAGAACTTCCACGGGTCGCCGTTCACGCGGCTCTCGGACGTATGCTGATACGAGGCTTTCGTTGCCGTCAGCGCCTATGGCGGCTACACCGAAGACGTAATCGTCGATGGAGACATTCTTCATCACGTACTCCGTGACATCCCCCACCTCGACCGAATGTTGCCAGTCGCGGGTCCAGGCATCTCTCCATACGACGCGATATCCGATCGCACCGGGCGATGGATTCCAGCGGAGGCGTGCGTCGTAACGGGTTTCACCGCGGTCGAGCATCGG
>DASSKB010000195.1:0-6121 GCA_035690925.1 Longimicrobiaceae bacterium | reverse complement strand
CCATCCACGCCTCGAACGGCACCGAGTTTATCGACGTACCGCCGCCGATCCTTCCGATGTTGTAGCTGGTCCGGGGGCCGCTGCTGGTATACGCGTCAGCGGCATTCTCGAATATGGTTATGGCGCGACCCAACGCGTGCGCCGGATTGGCCGTTCCGAACGCACCCCAGGAGTGGCCGCCGGGGCCTTTGAACGTGACGCGAAAACGATGCGAGCCGATGCCCTCCACGACCATGCGCTCCTCATCGCCGCCGTCCACCGCAATGTAAGAGTCGATCTGCGGACCTCCCTCGCGGAACAGGTGCTTGACCCCACGCAGATCACCCAGACCCTCCTCGCCCACGGTACCGATGAAGAGGATGTCGCCTTCGGTCTCGATGTCGGCGGCCTCCAGCGCCCGGAGCGCTTGCAGGACAACGACCAGCCCGCGCGTATCGTCGCCAACGCCGGGCGCATAAAGCGTATCGCCGCGCATCTCAACGGTTACGTCTGTGCCTTCAGGGAAGACAGTATCGAGGTGCCCTTCGAATACCACTGTGCTCCCGCCAGTGGTGCCTTCTCGCAGGGCGATGACGTTCCCCACCTCATCGATCCACACCGAGTCGGCGCCGGCAGCGCGGAGCATATCGGCGAACGCGCGGGCGCGGACCTCTTCCTTGAAGGGCGGTGCCGGGATCTCGGTAAGCGTGACGAGATCGCGCATCGCCTGTTCATCCGTTTCCTCGATGAACGCCAGTGCGCGCTGGACTTCGGCGCTGCCCATCAGTTCCCTGATCTGTTCGCAGTACGCATTCTCCGCAGGGTCGCACTGCAATGCGTTCACGACAGCCGGTACTGGCACGGGAACCGGCACCTCCGCGCCGAATGGAGAGAGGCTGATAAGCCCAAAGAACAATGGAGACCACGTCATGTAAGATTCCTCGGCAAGGGTATGCGGCCCCGGACGGGGCAGGAAAACGAAAGCTGACTGAAACTAGTGCGGAAGTGCGGAAGTGCGAAAGTGCGGAACGGCTAGTGCGAAGTGCGAAAGTGCGAAAGTGCGTCGGTCGCGAGAGGTCACCCCGTGCTCAAGGGAACGGAGCGGGATTCTGACGTTAGCGTGACCTTTCCGCGGCGCTACGGTGATTCGGAACGTCCACTTTCGCACGTCGCACTTCGCACTTCGCACTAGCTTTTAGGCCATACGTACGGCCTGTCCGGCTGCTCGATCCACCCGAACTGGCCGTACCATATCGGGTCCTTGCGGAGCAGATTGCTGCGATGGGAGGCGTGGAACTCGGGGTCGCCGAGCCAGGGCGGCATGAGGTGGTCTCCAACCGCTATCGGGAGTGTGATAGTGCTGCGGTAACCACGTCTTTTCCACTCGGCGACCATCGTCCAGAAATAGTCGCTCAGTGCGTCATCGTAACCGCGCCACATCTCCAGTGCCGGGTGGTGCAGCCAGCCGGAGAAGCGGGTGTTCGGATTGGTGAGCATGTCGTGGAGCATCCACGCCTCCACCCGCTGCTTCCCTAAGCGGCGCCAATCCAGAACGCGCGCCGATTCCGCAAAGTCGGGCAGCGGCAGGAAAGTCTGCATGTCACCGCAGGCTACGCCTCATCTCCTTGACGGTTTTCATGAGCGACTCGATGTGCTCCTCCATGGCATCCTCGATATCGGAAAGCGGAAGCGACCCCGCACCATGACCGACATTGTAAGGTTCCATCTCCTCCTCTCCACGGAGCTCCGAAACCTTCTCATGCATCGTATCCGCCTTCCTCAAAGCAAACAGCCCCTTCTGCAGCCACACCGACTCCTGCTGCAACAACCGCAGCTCTCTCCGCCGACTCGTCTTATCATCCATATCCCGCTCCCCTTTAAGAGTTTGTCGAAATCACCCCGTCACCTTGTCACCCCGTCACCTTGTCACCCCGTCACCTTGTCACCCCGTCACCCCGTCACTCACGCAGGTTTCGGACTACCCGGCGCGTGGCTAACTTGTGGCGACATGATCACAACCACCCCACCCCGCGTGACCCGAGCATTTCTCGGCTGGAGCGAGCCAGCCCTCCCCCGCATAGCCGCGATGCTCGTGGATCACTACGCCGCGCGCGGCGAAGTCCGCATGGATATCGCATCGGTCGTGCTACCCGGCGCGCGGGCGGGGCGGCGTCTCAAGGAGTTGCTGCTGGAAGCCGCGGCAGACCGCAAAGTTCGGCTGGTACCGCCGCCAGTAGGCACCATCGGCGGGTTGCCCGAGCTGCTGTACGAGCCGACGCATCCATTCGCGGATCAGGCGCTCGCCCGCACGCTCTGGGTGCGCGCGCTCGTGGCGCTGCCGGCTGAGCGGCTTGCACTGGTCTTCCCGACGCGGCCAGCGGCCGATGACCTCAGGGGCTGGCACCGCCTCGCGGCGACTGTGGAGCGCCTGCACTCTACAGTGGGCGCCGCCGGGGTCCTGTTCGATGGCGTCATGGAATGCTGCGACGACGGGCTACTCTTCTCGGATATCGAGCGCTGGACAGTCCTGGCCGAAGTGCAGGCGCTCTATCGCGCGGAACTGGCGCGGTTCGAGCGAACCGACCGCGAGATTGCTCGGATCGATGCACTGGCTGGCGATGGTATTGAGGTGGCACGCGACCTCTGGGTGGCCGGTGTGGCCGAGATGCCGGGCATCGTCCGACGAATGCTCGAGGCCGCGCGCGGAGCCGGGACGATCCGAATTCTCGTTCACGCCCCCGACGATCTGGCCGACGATTTCGACGAGTTGGGCAGCGTCCGGCCGGATGCCTGGTTGGACCGGGAGATCCCGCTCCAGGACGCCCAGATTTCGGTCTGCGGTCGACCTGGCGACCAGGCGATCGAAGCCGTGCACGCTTTGCGGTCATTTGATGGCCGCTATGCCGCCGACGAAATCGTGGTTGCCGTTCCCGACGGCGAGGTCGTGCCGTACCTCGGACAGAAGCTCGCGGAAGCGGCAGTCCCCTATAGAGCGGCGGAGGGCACACCGCTCGAGAGGAGCGCACCGTACCGCTTGCTGGAGGCGTTCGCGGAGTACCTGAGCCAGGACCGATTCGAGGCATGCGCGGCGCTCGCGCGTCACCCGGACCTCTGGAACTGGCTGGAGGGAGCGGGCAAGTCGATAAAACAACCCGGGGCCGGCGCGCTCCGTGAGGCTGACGGCTGGCTCGAGCCGCTCGACAGGTATTTCTCCGACCACCTGCCAGCGCGCATGAGCATTGGCGAACTTGTCGACGGCCGCTATACCGCGGCAGTGGCAGCGCTCGGCAAAGCGCTCGACCACCCGAAGCTCCTCGGCCGCATGGCCGGAAAGCGCCACCTTGCCGATTGGGCCTCTGAGATCATGGACCTTCTCCTGGAGGTGTACGGCGACCTGTCGCTGAATCGCGCCAGGCCGGCTGACCGGCACCTGATCGAGGCTTGCCAGCGGCTCCGCGACGCCGCCGCCGAGATGTACCGACTGCCCCCGGAGGTCGATGAGCTCTGTGATGCCGCGACAGGCATCCACCTGATGCTCGAGGCGGTACGGTCATCTACCATACCCGCCGATGCCGATCGCGCGGCCGTGGAACTACTCGGCTGGCTCGAGCTGCACCTGGACGACTCGCCGGTAGCAATAATCACCGGATTCAACGAGCCGTTCCTGCCTGAATCGGTGAATGCCGATGCGTTTCTCCCGAACGCCTTGCGATCACGGCTGGGGATTGTGGACAACGACAGGAGGTATGCGCGCGACGCATATCAACTGACTGCGCTCCTGCAATCGCGGGAGCACGTGCGGGTGGTCGCAGGTCGGCGCACAGCGAAAGGCGATCCACTGCGCCCGAGTCGACTGATGTTCGCCACTCGCGGGACCGCGCTGGCCGAACGGGTCCAGCGGTTCTATGGGGATGAGAACGAGGCCGGTTCAAGTCCCCCGACATCAACTGTCGGCGAGCCGGATGGATCGGCGGATGAATCACAGTTCAGCTTACCGCCCGAGCCCGTCCTGTCAGCGGAAGAACCCATCGAGCGCATCCCCGTCACAGCGTTCCGCCAGCTTCTGGAGGACCCATACAGCTTCGCGCTCGATCGGATACTTGGGCTCGAGCCGCTGGACGACGCGGCGCGTGAGCTGGACGCCCTCCATTTCGGCGGCCTCGCCCATAAGGCGCTCGAGCGCTTCGGCAGGTCGCCCGAGGTCGATTCAAATGATCCCGACCGGATCCGGGCCAGGCTGGACGAGCTGCTGGACGAGCTCGCACGGGAGCAGTTTGGTAAAAAGGCGCTGCCCGCCGTTCGTCTGCAGGTGGAGCAGCTCAGGGCCCGGCTCGGCGCATTTGCGCACTGGCATGCGGCGTGGATCAGAGACGGGTGGCGCGTGGTCGGGGTCGAGTGCAAAACGCCGGAGACGGGCGTACCATTCGACGTCGATGGCTCACACATTCATTTAAGCGGCCGCATCGACCGGATCGACTACCATGCCGAGCGGGACATCTATGCGGTATTCGACTACAAGACGGGGGAGACCGCGCGACCACCGGAGAAAACCCATCGGAAGGGTCCAGCCACAAATCGAGTCTGGACGGACCTTCAACTGCCCCTTTACCGACATCTGCTTCCCGCTGTCACGAACCGCGACGGGTCATCGCCCGTAGTGCCGGGGACGGGCGGCGATATCCAGCTCGGGTACATCGTTCTGTGCCGCGATCTCGGCGAAGTGGGACACCTGCTGGCCGATTGGTCGGAGGATGACTTCGATGACGCGGACGAGAGCGCATGCGAGGTCATCCGGCTCCTGAGGGCTAATAGATTCGCGTTCGACCCGAACAGGCGCCCCAGATACCTCGACCCGCCGATGGCGGCGCTTCTCGGTATGGGTCACCTCGCGAGCGCGCTCGATGAAGGCGAGGAGTCGGGCGAATGAGCATGAGCCCATCGACCGTTCCCGTTCAAATACCGAGAGAGCTCGTGCTGGCGTCCGCTGGGACAGGCAAGACCTTCCGGATCTCTTCGAGGATTATCGGACTCCTGGCCGCGGGGGGTCACCCTGACGCCATCTTCGCGTCGACATTCACTCGCAAAGCGGCCGGCGAGATACTCGACAGGGTCCTGATCCGTCTTGCGGCCGCGGCGCTCGGCGAAGATTGCGCGCGCGAGCTGTCCGAAGCCGCCCTCTTCGACAAATCCTCGGCGGGTCCAGAGTTCTGGCGGCGTCTCCTAGAACGGTTAGTGAGTGAGCTGCACCGAGTGAACATCGGGACGCTGGACTCGTTCTTCGTACGCGCAGTGACCAGCTTCGCGGACGAGGTCGGGCTTCCGCCGGGATGGCGGATCGCCGATGAAGCGGTGGCCGCGCGTGTGCGAGAGGAAGCGCTGCGCGAGGTACTCGATCAGGCCGACCGCGGCGTACTCCTCGAGCTGCTGCGTGGCCTCGCCAATGGCGGCGCGCGCCGGTCGGTACACGACGCGGTGCTGACCGACCTCCGCGAGCTGGTGGAGCTGCACCATGCGTTGGACGGCGCGGCAGCAGACTGCTGGCGCGGATTTTCTGAGTATGCGGGTGATCTTCCGGCAAATTTCGATGAGCTGCGCCTCGCGCTGGCCGATGAATTCGAGAGCACCCCACCCCCGCTCACGAACGGTGGAACGCCGCGAGTGAACTGGGCGAAGAACCTCGCAGCGGCCGGCACCGCGCTGAGGATGGGAGATTGGGACTCGCTGTTGAACCTCAAGCTCGGGCAGCGAGCACGGGAGGACGAGGGTACCTTCGATCGGGTAGCAATTCCCATAGACGTCGCGGAATTGTTCGCCAGTGCTGACGTACTGGCACGCGCCGTCCTGGCCCGCCGTCTCACCGAGCAGTGCCGTACGATGGGCCGCCTCACCGCGCTGTTCGCCAGCGCGTTGGACAGACGGCAGCGCGAGACGGGTGCGTTCGGCTTCGCCGAGCTCACGCGCCTGCTGGGTGGCGGAAGTCCGCTCTGCGAGCGGCCGGATATCTTCTATCGCCTGGACGCCCGCACCCAGCACATCTTCCTCGACGAGTTTCAGGATACGTCTCTCGCGCAGTGGCAGGCACTCGAGCCGCTCGTCGACGAGCTCCTCTCAGGCTACGAAGGTGAGCGCGCGGCGGTGGTCG
>DASSKB010000194.1:0-2232 GCA_035690925.1 Longimicrobiaceae bacterium | reverse complement strand
CGCGGACATCCCCGAGTTCGTGGCGGACGGAATAGTCGATTCGGGCATAACAGGTCGCGACCTGGTCGAGGAAGTCGGTCGGCCGGTGGAAGTCCTCGCTGATCTCGGCTTTGGCGGTTGCCGGCTGTCGGTTGCCGCAAGCGAGGAGAGTGGCATTACGAGCATAGACGAGCTACCCGCCGGCGCGCGCGTCGCTACCGCATTCCCGCGCCTGGCGCGGCGGTACTTCCAGGAATCGGGCCTGGAGGTGAGCGTGGTGCCATTGTCGGGGGCGACGGAGATCGCGCCCCACATCGGATTAGCCGAGGTGATCGTCGACCTCGTCGCGACAGGTTCCACGCTGAAGACCAACGGCCTCCGCGAGATAGCGACAGTCCTGGAGTCGACTGCGGTACTGATCTCCAATTGCGACCTCCTCCACGACCCTGCACGGGAGCCGGAGATCAGAGGTCTGGCCGCAGCCCTTGAATCGGTGGTGCAGGCGCGGAGCCGGCGATACCTGATGGCGAACGTGCCCCGCTCTGCCCTGGCGGATGTCCGTCGGATACTTCCGGGAATATCCGGCCCCACCATAGTAGAGGTGATGGACGGCGATGAACACGTTGCCGCGCACGCGGTCGTAGACGCGGTGGAGATATACAGGGTTATTGGCGAATTGAAGGCGATTGGTGCGGAGGGGGTTCTGGTGACGAAGATCGAGAGGCTGATGCCATGATCGAACGATTCGAATGGGCCGTGACGGACCGAACGCCTGATGCGCTTTTCGACCGGGCGAGGAGCATAGCGCCCGATGTAACCGCCTCGGTAACGGGAATAATCGAATCCGTGCGTCTCGGGGGTGACGAAGCCCTTCGGGCACTCGCTCGACGCTTCGACGGCGTGGAGCTGGAAATGATCGAGGTACCGCGCGCGGCGCGGCTGTCCGCCCTGGCCAACCTGAATTCCGACGTGCGTTCGGCTTTGGAGAAGGCTACGGAAGCCATTGTCGCCTTCCACTCCGCTCAGCTGCCGCAGCAGCTGGAGATCGAGACACATGTGGGTGTTCGCGTCGGCAGACGCACGGAGGCACTCCGCCGTGTCGGCGTCTACGCTCCTGGTGGACGGGCGGCATACGCGAGTAGCGTTCTCATGGGCGTCTTACCGGCCAGAGTCGCGGGGGTTGCCGAGGTCGCGGTGTGCTCTCCGCCAGATACGCACGGCGCCCCGCCGCAGGCTGTTCTGGCGGCGTGTGAGATCGCGGGAGCCGACCGGGTATACTCGATAGGCGGCGCTGGCGCTATCGCGGCTCTGGCTCTCGGCACGGCAAGCATCGAGCGGGTGGCCAAGGTGGTAGGGCCCGGAAACGCGTACGTAAACGAAGCTAAACGGCAGCTGAACGGTGTTGTCGGGATCGACTGCCCCGCGGGGCCGTCGGAGCTCCTCATAATCTCGGACGACTCGGCGGATCCGCGGTTGCTTGCCGCTGAGATTCTGGCGCAGGCAGAGCACGATCCCGACGCCGCATGTGTGCTCATAGCGACTTCAGTGGAGATCCTGGAGGCAACCAGTCGGGCAGTAGAAGATCTCGCGAACGGACTGACCAGCATCCAGACCATCAGGCAAGCACTCGCGCGCAACGGCGCGCTGCTCAGCGTTGACACGCTCGATGAGGCCATCCGCCTGGCCGAGAAGTATGCACCCGAGCACCTGATGATCGCTACGCGTGAGCCGCGCCGCTTGCTGGATAGGATCCGCTGCGCGGGTACGGTCTTTCTCGGCCAGCACAGCTCGGTGGTATTCGGAGATTACATCACCGGTGCCAACCACGTGCTGCCAACGGCGGGTCTCAGCAGAACGTACTCCGGGCTTTCGACCGCGGACTTCCTCCGCTCGTACACCTATCAGGAGGTCGATCGGGGCGGTGCCGTTCGCCTCGCTGGTGTGGCGGCGGTGCTCGCGGGAGCGGAGGGCCTGCCGGCGCACGCCGTCGCGGCGCGCCAGCATGGAGTTTCCGCGCTGGGTCGGGACGTGTACAGCGGCGTCGAGCTTTACGATCCGGCCCGCGAGCGATGGGGGATGGATCTCAGCGACAACACAAATCTGTTCGGGGAGGATCCGATTGTTCGGGAGGCGATAGCGAGGGCACCATCTACAGCGGTTTCCCGGTATCCGGGGGTGTACGCGACCGATCTGAAGTGTGCTATCGCCGAGTACCACGGAGTTGCGCCTGATAACGTGGTGACCGGTTGCGGG
>DASSKB010000193.1:0-17839 GCA_035690925.1 Longimicrobiaceae bacterium | reverse complement strand
CCTGAAGCTCGACCACGTGATCAGCCCACGACCGACCGCTCCTCGACCTCAGCGGGGAAGGCGTGTTCTGGTCGAGTTGCCTGGCCCATTCGTCGGCCGGATAAGGCCGCGTGGTCACCCGCAGGTGCAGCCGGTGGCCAGCCAGCCAAGCCAGCGCGTCCCCCGCGCCGAACAGCAGCTGCTCACGCTGCGCATCCGAGCGGAACGCCCACGGCTGCGTCGGCAGCACGAACCACGCCCAGGCCTCGCGCTCGGTGAAGCAGAGATTGTCCTCGATGTTGCGCAGCGCCAGCCTGGCGCGCGCTGCCTGATCCCGCGGCTTCCTAGACATTCCTGCTCCTCACTCGCACGGTCGCGGGCGTGATTCGAATAGGCCGCTCGGGCGGGCTGGCGCGTGGTGCGGTGACCTCTGCACGCACCAGGTGCCAGACACTCGCCAGCGGGCGGTCGTGGTCGATGACGCCGGTCAGCGCGTACGTCGCGAGGATCGTGAGGACGAGCTCCCAGACCGGAGGAGTGCTCACCCGCATCGGCAGCACGGCCTCCACGAGCAGAACGCCGACGAACAGAACCAGCCAGATGCCATAGGCGGAGTACCGAGCTGTCCACGGCAGGGTCACGCCACTTGGGCCCAGCCAGACCGCGTCGACCCGGTACACCTCATCGTCAGGTCGGAGGATCACCAGGGGTCACCCCTGAGCGAACACGAACGAGGCGATGTTGTCGGCGAACCCGTAGAACAGGGCCGCGCCCGCGATCACCGCACAGCCGAGCAACACGTTGGTGATTGTGAGCGCGTTCTGGCTCATCTGGCCCTTCCGGGCGCCGGCGATGATTCCGATCCCGATCACGAGAAGAACGATCGGAATGATGTTCTTGACCGCCCAATCGACGATGCCGTGCGAATTGATGCTCGGAGACGCGGAGACGATGTTGGCGAGGATGAATGGGGACATGGTTAGTACCTCCCGAGAAGGGCCAGCGAGGTACTAGCAGCGGCAGCCGCCTCCCTCGCGTGGACGCGAACTACGGTCTTTACTTTTGCGGTGGTTTGGGTGTTGACAGTGAGAGGCGCGCCGGGACGATCGGGTGAACGTTTGCCATCGGGCGTCCATACGGAGTTCAACCGCCCCAGAACGCGGGGTCGAGCGTGCTTCGTCGCACTCGGTAACGTTTCAACCAGAGTGTTCAGGCGGGAATCCGCCCTGTGGATCCGTAGGAAGGGATGGTCATGCCCTGGGGTCAGGTATTGAAGCTCCTCGCCAAGGCGGGCCCACTGGCCGCCAAGCAGCTCCCCAAGCTGTGGCCCCTCCTCCTGGAGACGAAGAACCGCAAGCGAGTCATGGAGATGGCCCGCGACCTCGCCAGCCAGTCGCCAAGAAGACGACTTCGAGCTCGTATCGACTTGACGGCGGCCCTGGCCGAGGACATCGCGGCCCAAGCCAAGACCGACGAAGAACGCGAGAAGGCCCAGGATTGGTCTCGGCGCGCTCGCAATCTCGCCCGACGGTTGGACATGCCCGTCGTTGGAAGGCAATCCAAGAGGGAACACCGCCACTCGATAGAAGAGCAGCTCGCAGCCCTGCAGGCAGAGATGAACGACTACCTCGGCGACTGATGCGGGCCGATTGACAGCAGTTTTGACTGCAACGGGACCAGACAGCCTCGTACGCAGCGATTGCCGAATTGCGGTCGTTGAGCCTGGAACAGACGCGCTGATACGCTCCCATACGCTCGCGCCGAGGCTACGGATCAGAAGGTTGGGGGTTCGAATCCCTCCGAGCGCGCGCACATGAAAGCCCAGGCCCATCCCCCGTGACCTGGGCTTTCTTGTTTCGAGGCCAACTCCCGGGTCCGCCCGATTGGGCCGGCGGAGGCGATTACTGCAGCGGAGTACTGCAACGGGCTCATTCTCCGGCCTCCTCGAACAGGCTCCCGACCTTGTCGAGGGCTTCTCGCTTCTCATCGAGGCTGACGTGCCCGTAGACGTTCATCGTCATCTCGATCGTGGAGTGCCCGACGATGTCCATGGCGGTGCGCGGTGGCACGCCCAGGCCCAACAGCACCGAGACGCATCCGTGTCGGAAATCGTGGAGGCGAACCACGCGGACGCCGGCCTTCTCGCATGACTTCTGGACGATGCGCGTGCAGTTGCGCGGATCGATCGGCGTCCCGCGCGGGGTGGTGAACACGTAGCCGGTCTCTACCCAGCCCTGCCCGAGTCGGGCACGCTCCAGATCCTGCTCCTCACGGTGTCGCCGCAACGCGGTCGCGACCGCAGCCGGGAGAGGAATGGTTCGACGGGAGCGAGCGGTCTTGGTGGGCAGCGCCTGCAACTTCCCGTCGACCCGCTGGAGGCCGCGCCGCACCTGGAGGAAGCCGCCGTCGAGGTCGACGTCCTCCCATCTGAGGCCAAGCACCTCACTTCGGCGCGTCCCAAGGAGGGCGATCACCACCAGCATCGCGTGCAGTCGGTCTTCTCTGGTCGCCTTGAGCAGGGCCCTGACTTCATCGACGCTGAGCGGGCTCGGCTCGGACCGCGGAGGGCTTGCCTCTCGGACGAGCTTGGCGACGTTCTTGTCGACCAACTCCTCGCGAACGGCATCCTCGAACGCGGCCCGGGGGTGCTGTGGACGTACTTCACAGTGCGAGCCCCCACGCCGCGACGCTCCAGGCTCGCGAAGTAGAGCCGAAGCTCCCGCGCGGACAGGTGGGCCAGCCGTCGGGCGCCCAGATCCGGGATCAAGTAGCGCTCGGCTTGGTACCGATATGCGGCGAGGGTGTTGGGCCGAACCCGCGTTGAGACGACTTGGTCCAGCCACTCACGAAGGTAGGCCTCGACCGTCAGGCTCAGGGGCGCCAGACGGCGGCCGCGGTCTTCGTTGGCGACCAAGTCACTGACCTTGCGTTCGACCTCCTTGCGAGTCCGCCCGTAGACGGTGCGGCGGACACGCTTGCCGTCGGACTGGGTGACATAGGCCTGGCCGGTCCACCGGCCGTCGGGCCGCTGGGAGATCGAGCCCTCGCCATTCGCCCTTCGTTGGGTGCGACGTGTCGTCACGCCGGCTCACCGAGCTCGAGACGGGAGACGAACTCGTACAGCGCCCGAGCGGTCACCCTGCGAGAAGCACCGACCTTCACCGAGCGCAGCTCCTGCTGCCGGATCAAGTCGTACACCCGGCACTTGCCGATGCCGAGAAGCCGGCCCACCTCGTCGACGGTGAACAGAAGAGGCGGGACCTCCTCAGCGGACAGGAGCCACAGATTCGGCGTCACTGCCGCGGACTCGGTCTCCTTCGGTGGGTCTGAAAGGTTGAACAGGTACTGCTCCATTCCAAGCTCCCGATCGCTGGTGGCTGGGCTTCGTCCTCCCCGCCGGTTGATGGTCTGGTCGGCGCCCCGCCTGTCAAGGGCACTTCGCGTCACTTCGTGATTCGCTTCGCACACCCTGGACAGGCACGCCGTCGACCACGAGGGGGCGGCTATCGGGGAGGACGAAGCGGCACGGTCAGCTGCCGGGCTCTGGTTGCGCAGCCGGCGGGCTGTGGGCGCTGGGTACGCCACTCAGCGCCACAAGACCCTCAGGGGCCACAAGGCCGACCGCGCCGCCGTCGTGCGCCAGGTCCTCGAGGCCGCCGGTATCGACGTGCCAGACACCAGCAGGATGGCTGCTGAGGTGCGGCGGGAGGACGGACTGCCGCGGTTCCACTGGAAGATCTGGGACCCGCTCGAGTCCTCCGCGCCGATCTACCGGCAGGTCATGACCAAGGCAATCGCCGAGCGACTGCGCTGGAGGCAGGAGTACGACGCGGCCAAGACACGAGCGAGCCCTACGGGTGGGGCGGGGAAGGGCTTCTCCGGGTCGTGCGCCCGGCCGGGGCAGCTGTCCATCTCTGGCACCTAAGGCAGCCCACGCGAGCTCGCACCGGGAAGACCTTCGATGCCTGGGACCCGGCCGCCTCCTCGATCCCGACCCCCACCCAGAACGCGCTGCGCACCCTGAGTGGGACGGCCGCCGGGAGAACCTGGTGCTCTGCGGACCCTCCGGCACCGGCAAGACGTTCCTGCTCGAAGGACGGCGCATGCGTCGTTGCATGTTCATGAGACGACGTAGGGGATGGGTGCACGGGCTCACGGGGAGTTGGCTAGTTGCCTGGGACAGGCCGTTCGGAAGTGAACCAATCAGACACACTGTGCTCATAGACGGTGTAGGGGCCCCATCCAATACTTTCCCGCATGCGCCGGGACTTCGTGAGCAGTCGGGCGTCCAAGTAATTGCGCACCGACGTCGCTAACTCGCCGAATCGAATGAGCGACGACCGAAATCATGCGTTCGGAGGACATATGGAGAGACATCGGAGAGCGAGCGCCATGCTCGCTTTCTTTCTGGCCCTGCTGACGGGTGTGGCGACGGCGTGTACGTCGGGGGCAACCGGGCAATCATCAGATACCTCTGCTCAGAATGGGTCGAATCAGGTTCTTACCTGGGCGTCGGACGACATAGCCGATACCTTTGATCCTGCCGTGGCATCAAGTCAGCCAGAATTGCAATTCGCAAAGGCGACCTACGAGACTTTAGTAAACTACGACTCAACTGCTCGAAAACTGACGCCTGGCTTGGCAAGGGCCTGGAGCGAATCCGAGAACGCCACGAAGGTGACGCTGACGCTTCAGCGGGGGGTCACCTTCCATGACGGCTCCAAGCTCACCCCCCAAGGCGTCGTCGCTTCCCTGCAGCGCACTATTGATATCGGGAAGGGAGAAGCGTTCTTACTTTCCAACGTGAAATCCATGAGCCCTGAGGGTTCGGACTCGGTCACCATCGAGCTGAAGAAGCCCGATGCAAGCTTCCTCTACGGCCTTCAACGGATCTTCATCGCGAGCGACCGGGCGATTAAAGAGCACGCTGGGAGCGACAACGGGACGTCATGGTTCTCGACTCACGAGGCCGGAAGTGGACCGTATATGCTGAAGTCCTTCAAGCCGGCGTCGCAGCTTATTCTCACTAAGTACCAAGGCTACTGGCGAGGCTGGACGGGCGATCACGTCTCTGAGTACGTCATCAATGTAGTGGACCCCGCCACCGAGGTACTCCAAATCAAACAGGGAACCGCCGACTTGGCAACGGCCATACCCACCGATGACGCCTATAGCATGCAGAATACCTCTGGTGTTCAGGTCGACCACTACCCAGGCAGCCCGTTTTACCTTCTGCTGAACTCCGGCAAAGCGCCGTTCAATAACGCGAAAATCCGAGAAGCGGTCTCTCTGGCAGTCGACTATAACGCCATCAACGAACAGATCATGCATGGGTGGGCCGGCAAGCTCACTGGTCCACTGCCCGACTGGGTCGCTGACTCTAACAACGCATCGCCACCGAAATACGCTCCCGCCGAGGCCAAGAAGATCCTGGCCGAGGCCGGCTACAACTCCAGTAACCCACTGCAATTCACGTTCCTGTACTTCAACGGATGGACGTTTGAGCAGACCATCGCGACGGTACTGCAAGCGGATTTGGCCCAGATCGGTGTCAAGGTAACGGTCAAGGGCGTGCCGTGGGCCACGTTCACCGAGCAGGTCGGCAATCCACACACGAGGCCCGATATGGCGGCATGTGCTGTCTATGTGCCGACGCCAACCCCGGGACCCGTGCTCACGGCTAGTTTTGACCCGGCCAGCGAGGGCCAGTGGTCGTACCTGGGCTACAACAACCCAGCGGTGACCAAGTTGCTGGATAAGGCGTCCAATGCGACGAATGCCACGGAGCAAGCGAGCTTGTATAGAGAGGCCCAGGCTCAGTTGGTAAACGGGCATGCAGCAATTTGGCTGATGGTGATGCCAGACGTGTTTGTAACTACTGATCGGGTCCATGGGTTGCAGCATGATCCGAGTTGGGGACTGGTTCCCAACTATTACGACATCTCGCTCCAGTGAATTCCGGGTGGTGGACGTCTCGTGGTCGCACATGGTCGCGACGGACGTCCACCACCCGCATCCCCACCGGGTGGGCCTGAGCGTCTCTAACGCCTGACGGCTAAAGAGAAAATTAATCAGAACTGTGGAAGAGTCCTAACTATGCAGCGCAGGTTCTTACGCTATCTCGCTTTCCGAATTGCCGGGACGCTCCTAGTGGCAATTGGTATTTTGGTCATCACATTTGTTCTGACACACGTGATACCTTCTGACCCAGCGCGCATTGCCGCTGGGCCCCATGCCACCGCTCATCAGATCGCACAGGCCCGCCAGGAGCTTGGCTTAGACCAGGCGTTGCCCGTGCAATTCATTGACTTCCTCGGTAACATGTTTCGCGGCGACCTGGGGACTAGTTTCGTCACCCAGCGCCCTGTAAGTAGCGACCTTGAAATCTATTTCCCAGCGACGCTAGAGCTGGTCCTGTGCGCGATGATCGTGTTGGGAGTTGCCGGCATCATTGGCGGTATCCTAGCCAGTTTGCTTGGTGACGGCATCGGCTCTATCTCGATACGCCTCGTATCCCTTGTAGGCATTGCCGCGCCAGTGTTCCTAACGGCTTTGCTCGCGCAGATACTCTTCTTCGGCAGGCTCGGCTGGTTCCCCTCGAGCGGGCGGATAGGCGGTGATCCCCCTCACGAGATTACGCACCTCTATCTTGTCGATTCGCTGATCACGGGAAATTGGTCGGCATTCGGTGATGCATGTTTCCATCTCGTATTGCCGGTGGCCGTCCTAGCGTTCAGCCGCGTCGGAGTCATCATGAGGCTTGTTCAAGCCGAAATGACACGGGTTATGAAGAGCGAATATATCGAAGCGGCCCGCGCCAAGGGCGTCGTCGAGTCAAGGGTAATTATCCGACACGCGGCCCGAAACGCGCTCCTCCCAACCGTGTCCATGCTCGGGATGCAGTTCGGGTGGTTACTCGGTGGCGACGTCCTAGTTGAGGCTGTCTTCTCCTGGCCGGGCTTGGGAGGCTATCTCGTCGATTCGGTTGGCTCGCTCGACGTGATGCCTGTCATTGGAACCGCAGTCTTGCTTGGTTTCGTATTCGCATTGGTCAACCTCATAGTGGACATCGCTCAGGCGCGGTTGGATCCAAGGATCGCAGTATGATTGGCACTCTAAGGGTCCTCGCACGTGCGTTCCGCACTCCTAGTGGAGTGGCTGGCGGGCTACTGACTTCGGGCGTATTCGTCCTTGCGATCACGGGTCCATTTTTGGCTCCCATGGAGTCAAACCACGTCGATCTGAGTGCTCGCCTCGCAAGTCCATCCGCAAAGCACCTGTTTGGCACCGACGAGCTGGGTAGGGATCTGCTCAGCCGTGTTCTGGACGGTGCCTCTCGCACGGTGCCAGCGGCAATCGTCGTAGTCGCAAGTGCGGTTGTGATAGGCGTCGCCTTAGGAGCCATCGCGGGATATTACGGCAGGTTCATCGACACTGCGATCATGCGCGTGACCGACATATTCATCGGCTACCCAGCGCTCCTGTTGGCGATCGCTATCGCTGCCGCCCTCGGTGTCGGAATGGTTCAAACGGTGGTTGCGCTGGCCGCCGTCTGGTGGGCGGGGTATGCCAGGCTGGTACGTGGACAGACCACCGCGGTCCGACAGTTGTTGTTTATTGAGGCTGCGAAGGTAAACGGTGTTGGCGGTGCACGAATCCTGTGGTCGCACATTCTCCCCAACATCATGGCCCCCGTCATTGTTAAAGCTACCGTTGATCTGGCGCTGGTCGTTGAATCCGTTGCGGCACTGGGCTTCATCGGGCTTGGCGCCCAGCCGCCGGCCGCTGAATGGGGGTCCATGGTTGCGAACTCCCAGACATACGCGCTTCAAGCGTGGTGGTATCCCCTCTTTCCCGGTCTGGCGCTGCTGATTGTGGTGCTCGGAAGCAACCTGCTTGGGGATGGCCTCACCCAGGCCCTAGGCAGCGTCGGTCACGTTATGCCGGCCCGTGGCCTCACCCAAAGATGGCTACGGTTACGCCGCCCACGAGATGCGCAGGCGGCATGAGCCCGAGCTTGCTGTCCGCGCGCACGATTAATAGCCGCTACCCCGTGCCCCATCCGATGCTTCTGTGCCGAGAACTAGTCGCACGAAAAGAGTCTATGGAATGAACCTGCTTCAAGATACCTTGGCGCGTCAGCGGCGCGACTACAGCGATGTTAGTTATTGGCTCGATGAGCTTGGCGAAATCGAGCCGCGCCCGAGTGTCGAAGGCGACGCCGAATTCGATGTCGCGATCATTGGCGGTGGCCTTAGTGGACTATGGACGGCCTACTACTTATTGCGTAAGTCTCCGGGCATCCGCGTAGCGGTGCTTGAGGCGCAGGTGTGTGGATTCGGTGCCGCGGGACGCAATGGCGGATGGTGCAATGCGACGGCGCTAGGGCTCTCACCGGCCGGGATGGTACGGAAGTGGGGGCGTGAATCGGCGCGACAAACGATCCTCACTCTCCGGCAGACTCTTGACGAGATCCGCGAAGTGACGGTTCGCGAAGGACTTGACGTTGGGCTCGTCCGACAAGGCGTTCTTCGAGTGGCGCATGGCGATGCCGAAGTGCCCAGTATCGATCGGTCAATGGCCGTCATCGAACGGCTCGGTCTGATCGATGGTCATAAGCGACTGAGTGAACACGAGGCCCGTGAGTGGATCAACATGGCTGGCGTTAAGGGCGGGCTATATGACCCATTCGTTGAATGGGTGCACCCGGCGCTATTGGTTCGTGGCCTGGCCAACGCCGTTGAACGGTTAGGTGGAACCATCCACGAGCACTCCTTCGTGACGGGCTGGCAGCGCGGCACGACACATCAGCTGGTGACGGCACAGGGGCGCGTGAAGGCGGAGCGAGTGATCCTAGCAACCGAGGCGTATTCCATACAGTTTTCCGGGTACCGTCGCCGGCTCGCTCCGATGTATTCGTTCATTACGATCACCGAACCGCTAAGTGATCAACAACTCGAAGCGATTGGCTGGACGGAACGTTTCACCCTGTCTTCACAGAGCCTGACCGTTGACTACATCAGTCGTACTTCCGACGGACGAATCGCAGTAGGGGGACGCGGAGCGCCCTATAAGTACGCCTCCCGCATAAGCGACGCCCAGGATCGCGACCGTGTGTGTCATGAGCGGTTGCAGACTATGTTTGGCGACTACTTCCCGCAGTTGCATGGGATCCGATTCACGCATTCATGGGGGGGCGTGCTGGGTGTGCCTCGTGACTGGATCCCGAATGTATGGTACGACCCGGCGGATCGTGTCGGTGGCGCGATGGGTTTCACTGGCCAGGGGCAGTTGGTATCGAATCTCAGCGGGCGAATCATTTCCGACCTGATTGTTGGTCTGAATTCGCGCGAGTCACATCTTCCCTTCGTCGATCACCATTCTCGCAACTGGGAGCCTGAACCGTTTCGGTGGCTCGGCGTCCGCGCTGTTCAGCACGGGCTCAACCGAATCCAAAGCCATGCCGAACTAACAGGGCGCGCCCCTTCCGGTCGATCGCTTGCCGAACGGTTGAGTCGGCACTGACCGAGACCTGACCTGGAGACTGCATGAATCTAAATATCCGGCGCGGAGCTTCGGAGGAGATTGGCGCTGCAGCGCGCGATCGCTCCGGAACCGTCAACGGCTCGGTGAAGGTTGAGGATCTTTCGGTAACCTTCCGAAGTGCTGCTGGCCCCGTTGAGGCCCTCTCACAAGTGTCACTCTCCATTGACCGCGGTGAAGTCTTGGGTGTGGTAGGTGAATCCGGATCTGGGAAGTCGACGCTGGGGCGGGCGATGATGGGTTTGACTCGGTCCTCCCTCGATGTGGAAGTGACAGGGTCCGTCATGCTCGCAGGCACGGACATGGTGTCAGCGCCAAGTGGTGTTCTGAGGCGGCTGCGCGGCGATTCGGTAGCGATGATCTTCCAAGACTCCGGATCGGCCCTCAACCCCGTCATCCGTGTTGGAGAGCAGATTGAGGAGGCCATCAAAGCGCATCACGTGAGAGTGGCGCGCTCAGAGCGTGCCAGAATGGTTGCATCCCTACTGCAACGTGTCGGGATCGAGGATTACGCCCGAGTCGCCGGGTCCTATCCGCACCAACTCTCAGGCGGCATGCGGCAACGCGCACTGATAGCGGAGGCAATCGCCAATAGGCCGTCGCTGCTAATCGCCGACGAACCAACCACAGCGCTCGACGTCATTACGCAGAAGAAGGTTCTTGACACGCTGCAGGGGATTCAGTCGCAGAGTGGTTGCAGCTTGGTGATCATCAGCCACGATCTGGGGGTCATTTCGCGCCTCGCGGACCGTGTGGCTGTGATGTATGCGGGCCGCGTTGTGGAAATTGGCGAACGTTCATCGTTCTTCGACCGGCCTCGGCATCCGTATTCAGTCGGTCTCCTGCGGAGCGTCCCCCGGCTAGGCGGTACTCGTGGAATGCAGGCGGCGATACCCGGCACTCCCACGGAGGGGGTCGATCTGCCGGCCGGTTGTCGCTTCCACCCCAGGTGCCCTCTCGCTACTGAAATCTGCCGTAAGGAGGTGCCCCCGCTGCAACAGATCAGCGGGGGCGGCCAAGTGGCGTGCCACCATTACATTACGGAGCCGGCCCAGGCATCCATGCTGTTCGTCTCTGGTGACGATGCGGATGCGGCGCACCCAGATACCGATTCCAGGAGACCCGTTGGAGCGCCCGCTGCGGGTCTTACTCCGGTGCCGACCATGTCATCTAGCGCGAGCACCGCGGGCCCGGGGCCCGATCTGGCGGTGCGGATCAACGCCGTGACGAAGTCCTACAAAGCAGGGCGCCGCAAACATTTCGTTGCAGTCAAGAATGTCAGTTTGGATGTTCCCCGAGGCACCACCGTTGGGGTTGTGGGTGAGTCCGGCTCCGGAAAGAGCACCCTTGCCCGCTGCGTGGCGGGGTTGCTTGTGCCCGATTCCGGCAAAATCGTTGTAGCCCCCAGCGCTGGGCGGTTGCCCCATCTCACCGGCGAGGAGGCAAGGAAGCGTCCCGTCGGAATGGTGTTCCAGGATCCGTATGGCTCTGTAGACCCATTTTGGACGGTTGAGCAAATCGTTCGAGAAGGGATTCCACGAAAGTCGGTAGCCTGGCAGAACGCGCGGCAACGGATACGGGAATGCCTGGACATGGTGGGTCTCGGAGGCACATATTTGGGCCGATACCCACGTGAACTTTCGGGAGGACAGCGCCAAAGGGTAGGTATAGCTCGGGCGTTGGCAAGCAATCCGGAGATTCTTGTATTGGACGAACCGACCGCCGCATTGGACGTTTCAATTCAGGCGCAAGTCCTAGGGTTGCTGTCCCGATTGCAGACAGACTTGAATCTGACCTACATATTCATTTCGCATGACATCAGCTTGGTGAGTCAGGTGGCCAACCAAGTGGCTGTAATGCGTGCCGGGTCGGTAGTCGAGGTCGGTCCTCCGGATGGCGTATTCACCCATCCGCGCAATGATTACACTCGCGCGCTTATCCACGCGGTTCCAATGTTGCCGGGCCAACAGCAGGTGGCACTGGATTGAGTACCTTTGTGGAATTCGCAGTCACCAGGTCGAAGCCGGGACGCGGCAAGCAAGGCGGTCTAACAGACGTCGGCCACGATTTTGCCCAAACATGCTGTAGAGACATTTGAGAGATTGAAAGGCGCCGATATGCCCAATGAGGTTTATGCGATGGGTATTGACATTGGTGGGACATTCACCGATGTCGTCCTCATGGACTCATCCGGAGGGTTGCGAATTCATAAACTTCTGACTACCCCTTCCGACCCCGCGGTTGCAGTACTTCAGGGTGCCGAGGAAATCCTCCGCAAGACGGGAGCAGACTTTACTCAACTGGAATTACTGGTTCACAGCACTACACTCGTGACGAATGCTCTTACCGAGCAACGAGGCGCTCGGACTGGCCTGATCGGAACGGCGGGATTTCGAGACATCTTGGAGATGCGACGTGAACACCGTTACGATATTTATGACCTTTTCCTTGAGTGGCCGGCAGTACTTGTCCCGCGCGAACTCCGGGTAACTATCCCTGAGCGGGTGCTTGTCGATGGCACCGTGGATATCGAAGCCTCGACTGAGGACATCGACCGTGCACTGGCCACACTGCGTGAGCATGACGTTCAGGCGATCGCCGTGTCCTTCTTGCACGCTTACCGCAACCCCGCGAACGAAGTCAAAGTGGCGCAGCGCATTCGCGAGCTGGCTCCGAACCTGCCGGTCTCGCTGTCGCACGAGGTGGCGCCCATCATCGGCGAGTACGAGCGCACATCGACGACTGTGGCCGACGCCTACGTTCGGCCGATCACCGACACATACTTGACACGGATGGCCGAAGGGTTGAAGGACCGTGGATTTTCCGGGCATCTACTACTAATGCTTTCGGGGGGCGGCGCAGCTTCGGTCGATTCAGCGCGGAAGCATCCCGTGCGCATGGTGGAGTCCGGCCCGGCGGCAGGCGCGTTGGCGGCGGGTCATTACGGTGAAATTATCGATGCGGATCCACTCATCTCCTTCGACATGGGCGGTACCACCGCAAAGCTCTGCCTAATTGCTGACCATCGCCCTGCCATCGTCAACACTCTTGAAGTAGCTCGCACGAAGCGGTTCCAACGCGGCTCCGGCTTCCCCGTTGTGGCTCCCAGCGTGGAACTGGTGGAGATCGGTGCTGGGGGCGGCAGTATCGCGCGGCTGGACGAACTTGGGCTGCTCAAGGTCGGGCCAGAATCAGCGAGCGCCGAGCCTGGCCCCATCTGCTATGGCCGTGGAGGTACTCAGCCAACGGTAACGGATGCGAACGTCATCCTGGGTCTGCTCGACCCGGACTATTTCCTCGGCGGTGACCTCAAGCTGGACGTGGCTGCCGCTCGAGATGCCTATGAGGAATTGGGGAAGGCTGCGGGCATGTCCGGCGTTGACGCCGCCTGGGGAGTCCACGAGGTCGTGAACGAAAGCATGGCCCAGGCGGCTCGTATGCATCTGCAGGAACGCAATGTGGATCCAAGCAAATTGGCAATGATCGCCTTCGGCGGCGCCGGGCCTGCACACGCCGCCGGGATTGCGCGTCTCCTCGGCGTGCGGCGTCTCGTATTCCCCATCGGGGCCGGCGCCACATCAGCGCTGGGCTGCCTGATCGCGCCGTTGTCGTTTCAGCACGTGCACTCATTGGTTTCCGTTCTCGACCACACCGATTGGCTCGCGGTCAATGAGGTCCTGCGTGAGATGGAGGAGGCGGGATATGCCGCACTCGCCGATGCAGGAGTGCACCGCGATGCGGTCACCATCGAGCGCGCTGCGGACATCCGGGTTTATGGCCAGCAACATGAGCTTACGGTGAGGGTCCCCGGTGGCGAGCTGTGGGCGGACTCCCTAATCCATCTGACCCAGCAGTTCGCTGAGCTCTACCGAAGGACCTACCAGCATTACGACGACAACTTCGTGCTGGAAGTGGTGAACTGGAAGGTCACCGCTATGGGACCTGCACGTGAAGCACTCCTTCGTGCCGCGGGCGGCGCCACCTCGGGTCCCACCGTGAAGAAGCGGCGGGCCGTCTTCATGCCAGAACTACGAACCTACGCGGATGTCCCAGTCTACGACCGCTACTCCCTCGGGGAGGGGGACGAGATCTCCGGCCCCGCCATTGTCGAGGAACGCGAGACATCCGTGAACCTACCGTCGAATTGCGTTGCGCATGTCGATAAGTATGGCGACCTCATTGTCGAGCTCGGCTAATAACGATAGAAGAGAGTGATCATGAATCCTCGTCACCAAGAGTTCGATGCCGCTACGCTGGAAATCCTTTGGTCGCGGCTGCGGGGAGTTTGCGACGAGATGTCTTTAGCCCTGCAACGCACCGCATTTTCGACGATCGTCTCCGCGGCGTTGGATTTCGGTTGCGCACTATTGGATGCGCACGGCGGCCAGTTGGCACATGCCACTGGGTCCATGTCCCTATTTAACTTGGCGCTGCCGAGCATTACTCGTGAGGTGCTTGAGTGCTACGGCGATGATGTGCACCCGGGCGATGTATTCATCGGGAACGACCCATGGTTGTGTTGTGGGCACCTTCCCGACGTCGCTGTCATCACGCCAGTATTCCGTAACGAACAGCTGGTTGCGTTTTCGACGAGTGTCGCCCACCAAGCGGACTTCGGAGGCGCGCACGGACATAACCGAGTGAGAGAGGTCTTCGAGGAGGGACTCTTCCTGCCGGTGATGAAACTCTATGAACGCGGCGTTCCCAATCCGACCCTTTTCGAGATAATTAGGGCGAACGTTCGATCACCCGAGATGGTGCTGGGCGATATCAACGCGCAGGTGGTATCGAATGGTGTGGGAGCCGCTCGCCTTGTAGACGTGCTCAATGAATATGAGATTGCCGATCCAGCACCCCTCGTAGCCGAATTACAGGGCCGTTCCGAGCAGGCAATGCGGGACATCGTGCGCGGTCTACCCGACGGGACCTACCGCGCGGATGGATGGTCAGATTCTAAGGGTCAGCCAACGAAGATCGCCGTCGCCATCATCATCAATGGGGACGAGATGACCGTAGATTTCGAGGGCACCGGACCGCAGCTCGAGTCGGGGGGAACCAACTGTACACTCGCTTACACGATTGGAACGACTCACTACGAACTGAAATCGATCCTTGCGCCTAACATTCCGCACAACGAAGGCTCTACGCGACCGATTACTGTCAAAGCTCCAAAGGGCAGTATTCTGAATTGTGACTACCCAATGGCAGTTAACGCTCGCGTATTTACAGACCACGACGTGATCCTGCAGGCGCTGGCGCAAGCTCTGCCTGAGAAGGTAATGGCTGGCCCCGGACTCTATGTCTATCCTCGCGTTACGGGGCGCTATCCCTCTGGTCAGCCGTACGACGCACCGATGTTCGCAGGAGGTGGTCGTGGCGGCGCGCGCGGGCGCGACGGGATCGGAGGATACATCTATCCCTCGTCCGCTGCCAACGTCTCTGTCGAGTTGTTCGAAGCCGCTTGTCCTGCGGTCGTCATTGAAAAGGAGTGGCTTGCTGACACGGCTGGCGCCGGCGAGTTCCGCGGTGGACCCGCGCAGCGAATCACCTTTAAGCGACAGGCAGGGTATGAGAGTACTGTGCGGATGCGGTACTTCCCGATCCGATCGAAAATTGCCGCAGAAGGTGTGCTAGGTGGGTGCGGCGGAACGATCGATGAGCCACTTTGGAATGGCAAGCCGGTCCCTCCAGAATCGGAGATAATGCGTGATGGATGGGTCACGTTCCGCGACGATGACGACCGCCTGACCATCCATGTGCCTTCGGGAGGAGGGTTTGGTGAGCCCGAGAAGCGAAATCTCGCCGCCATCCAGTCGGATATAGCCCAAGAGTTGCTCACGGAAGAGTGCGCCGCTCGCCAATACCCTCAATATGCAGGCCGCGAGGCGCGTGGTTAGTTCGCGACTGGGTGGCCTTGCTGAGATTGCTCTTGCTGTGACATAAAGTGCGCATTCACCGCCGTTCTGGCGCCTGCGGTGGTCATACGGCGGACCACCGCAGGCTAGGAACGGGAGCTCTATCTGGAGTCGTGCGCGGTTTGCCTCACAGTGAGACCGCCATCGTCAGATGGCGGCGGCGCGCTCAGCAAGGAGCGCGAGGTAGAGCGCCGTCGCTGTGTGCGGCTCGGCAATTGCGCGGTTTAGTTCTTCGCCCAAGCCCTCGAAGTCACGGTATACGGCCGACCTTGACATATGGAGTATCTCGCCGACGCGAGACTTGCTTCCACCAGCCTCAAAGTATGCCAAGAGCAATCTGCGCGCTCGTCGACCGGAGTCGGGAAGGCTATCCAGTGGTGCTAGCTGGAGTTCAACGAACTGGCGCAGGACCGAGGAATCTGCCAACGCTGCTAACAGGCCGTCAACACCCAGATCGCGTAGTCCGATGGGACCGCTGGGGTAGGGCCGCACCTCGGAGACGTCGGCAACTAACCGAGCGTCAGTCATCGAATCATGCCACGCTTCTGGTGCTTCCACTGTGTTGCCATAGCAAACGCGGAGGTCAGAGCCGCAGGCACCCGACAACTGCCTGTATATGGAAGTGGCGACCGCGTTCGGCACCATCTTCCTCCGCCGCGAAATGAGCATGGCGAACGATCGGTCGTCTAGGAAGCTGCCGACCATGGCGCTGTCCGACTTGCCACAATACTTGAGGCACTCCCTGCGCAGCTTACTTCGCCATTCGTCAGACACAGGTTTCGTGACTGGCCACGTGATGACGAGTCCTAGAGATGCGCTACCGGATATCTTGAAACCGCGGGCGCGCATTGCCCCCAGCACATCGGGACCCGGAGGTCCAGGTACCTGCAGGATCGCGCGGACTACAGATGTGTCGGACTCCCCCGTTAAGTATCCGGCGCGGTTCGTTTTGTGGAGAATGGTCAAGGCCGAGCTCGCTGCGTCAATGATTTCGTATTGAAGCGGCGTGGGTGGTTGGTTGAGTAGGAGGACGATTCGGAACCAAGGGGATTTCATGGGTCCAACGCTGGCGATGAGCCACCCCAGGGTGTCGATGTACTCTGGACTCTTGGTCATTCGGGCTGTCTTTGACCTGATCTCCCACCGGGACAGAATTCCTTGGGACTCTGAGCCGGTGATCTCGAACAGCATTGGCTTGTGGTCGAAAGATTCGAGCACAACGGGTGCACCAGCGATCTCTGATGCCTTCTTTAGGACGGAGCTAGGGCGCTCATCGTCGAGAAGCATTTGCACGAGCGACCTATAGGCATTGTTGGCGGCTTCCAACTGCTCGACCGAACTGCTGACAATGAGTTTGTGTACGGCGCGAGTGATGTTGACGAACGGCGTCTGCCGATGGAACACAATCAATGGCAGATCCTCGCGCCGTGCTTCATCGACCAAGGCGGATGGCGGCGTGGTGGTGTATCGCCTGCCGAGTTCTATAACTAGCGCGCTTGCGGATGCGGAGATCAAGCGGGATACGATATTGCGCTGCGCTTGTTCGTTGTTGGGAAAGGCTATGCCTGTGGTGAGCACTAACTCGCCACCAGCAAGCAGGTCACCTACATCCACGAGCTCGCTGATATGCACCCAACTAATGGGATTGGATAAGCTGCTGTGGCCCGTGAGCACCTCTGGCTGCGCGCTCGCAACCACAGAGAGGTCGAGAAATTCACCAACGGTGAGTGTCATTCCATGCGGCCATTTCTTATGAGATCAGTAAATCTGCCCATTCGGGAGGTTGCGTATCGCTCTTGGTAAGACGTTGGACTGGTTCCCCCTGCTACATTCTGATGTCGCACAGACACCAGAATCGTGTCGGAATCGCCTGACGACGCCGCAACGCGAGTCAGAAGGGCGATGGCCGGTCTCCTGTCAGCGGTGCTGCGCTGTCTTAGCTGCGCGGCAGCTGGTGGGGTGCGACTCCCTCAGTCGTGCCGTTGGCGCTACTCCCCAGGAAGCTCCGGTTGGGCCATCTTCACCTCGCAGGAGTCGTGTGTCTCGGGCGGCGACCAAGGACAGCGTATGCAGGGCGGCGACGATTGGGCGTGACTCAGGCCACATATCGGAATCGAGCGAGCGATCGATCGTCCGGCTCGGCAGTACCAGAGCAGGTCAAATGTGGTTTGGCCTGCGGTGCGGCTACTCGCGCCCGGACGTCGGCTGTGGGATCCGGGGGCTGGCCCCGATGGGCTGGCCGCTGTGGCTGGGCACTGTGGTCCGACAACAGATCCGCGACACATGTCTGCCACCTGATGTGCGACACATGGTCTAGGAAATTGAGGTAGCGGTCCGCGGCCTCTGGCCCTTGATGCTACGCACCGGCTGATCGGTGGTGCGGCGTACGACCTTGGTGTCGC
>DASSKB010000192.1:0-17263 GCA_035690925.1 Longimicrobiaceae bacterium | reverse complement strand
GGGCACCCACAAGGGGTGCCCCTACCAATGACCGATGACCAATGACCAATGACCGATGACCAATGACCAATGACCAATGACCAATGACCGATGACCACTGACCAATGACCGATGCCCGACGACCTATCCGCCAGTCGTATCGCGCACCATGGTATCCGCCCTGACCGGCGTTCCCAGCAGTCGCGGCGGTGCGGTCGTGTCGGGGTGAACGGTAGGCGGCGCGGCAATAGTATCCCGAACCAATAGTGAATCCCGCTGCATGCTCATGGGCGGAGTGCCGTATGCCGCCATGCTGTCCGCAGCGGTCGCGGTGCCGGCACGGAGGCGGCGGCGAATCTCCTCCAGCGCTGGCCAGTCGATGCCATCGGTGATCGGCGCGCCGAGGCTGTCGTAAGTCATTGCCCATTCCTCGTCCATCCACATAGTATCTCCCGCAAGCGTCGTGTAGCCGTACGGGTCTATACACGGCTCCGAGAACGGTATGGAGTTCACGAAGTATTCCGTGTAAGTCGGGCCTGTGACGGGACAGGTCTCATCCACCAGCATGCCCGTGCCGCGCTGAACCTGCGCGGTTATCACCCCACCCGGTGGGGTCCACGGCTCCGGCATGGGGCGCTCGGCGTAGATCCTCTCCATAATCCGGCCCCATACAGGCGCGGCGAGTGCTCCGCCGGAGGCACCGCGCACGATGGTCTGCGGGTCGTCCATCCCCATCCATATCCCCGCGACCAGCTCGGGAGTGTAGCCGACGAACCAGACGTCGGTAGCCGAGTTGGTGGTCCCGGTCTTCCCCGCTGCCGGCCCCGAGAACCCCGTCGCCCGAACGGCCGACGCCGTGCCACGGTCCACGACATCCCGCAACATCGAGGTCAGGACGAACGCGAGTGATGGGTCCAGCACGCGCTCGCCGCCGCCGGGCGACTGCCAGACCGTATTTCCGTGGCGGTCCTCGACGCGCCTGATGAAGTGCGGCTCAACCAGCACCCCGCCATTTGCGAAAGCGGCGTAAGCGCGGACCATCTCGATGGGCCGAACCGACGCGGAGCCGAGCGCGGCGGACGGGACTTCGGGGATATCGGAGGTTATCCCGAGCTCGTGTGCGTTCTGAACGATGGGTTCTATGCCGACCTCCTGAGAGAGGCGGACGGTGGCGGCGTTCTTGGAGCGGGTGAGCGCCTCGCGCATGGTCATCTGCCCATCGTAGCTCCCGGTATAGTTGTCGGGGCTCCAGACGCGGCCATCGGAAAGCGTCATGCGGACGGGCTCGTCCAGGACGGGGTGGACGGGCGAGCCGTAGCGCTCGAGCGCGGTGAGGTAGACGAAGGGCTTGAACGCCGAGCCGGGCTGCCTGAGCGCCTGAGTGGCGCGATTGAACTTGGATTCAGTGAAATCGCGGCCGCCGACGAGCGCGCGCACCTCGCCGGAAGCCGCTTCCATGACCACAACCGCACCCTGCAGGTAGGGCGTCTGGCCGGATTCGTCGGCCGTGCCGCTGGCCTCGGGATAGGTCTCGTGCCGATAAGTTCCGAAGCGGCCAGCCTCGATGGCATCGAGCTGCTGCGCCAGCTCCTGCTCGGAGGCTGCCTGCGCCACGGGGTCGAGGGTCGTGTAGATCTTGAGACCACCCGTGTAGAGGCGCGTGCCGACTATCTCCTCCATCTCGCGCCTCACGCGCTCTATGAAATAGGGGGCCTCCATGTCGGTCGTATCTTCCTCCTCCTCGGCGAGCTGGATCGGTTCCGCCTGTGCGGCGTTGGCCTCCTCGCGCGAGATAAATCCTGCGTCGGCCATCTGGGCGAGGACCACGTTTCGCCGCTCGGTGGCGCCCTCAAGATTTTCCTTGGGGTTCAGGTCGGACGGCGCGACCGGCAGCCCTGCCAGAGTGGCGGCCTCGGTTACCGAAAGCTCGGAAGCGGGTTTACCGAAGTAAGTTTGCGCGGCGGCCTCGATGCCGTAGGCACCATCCCCCAGATAGATGTGGTTGATGTAGAGCTCGAGGATCTTATCCTTGGAGAAGCGCCGCTCGATCTGGCGGGCGATGCGGACCTCCTTGAGCTTGCGGAGGAGCGATCGTTCAGTGTACGGCAGCCACTCGGGGAAGAGGTTGCGGGCGAGCTGCATGGTGATGGTGCTCGCGCCCTCCTCGACGCCACCGGCTTTGACGTTGGTGATGAACGAGCCGATTACGCGGCGGAAGTCTACACCGCCGTGGTCGTAGAAGCGTTGATCCTCCACGGCAACGAAGGCGCGTGGAACGTGGGGTGGGAGGGAGTCGAGTGAGACTATCTGGCGGTTGACGGTGGCCAGCATACCGAACGGATCACCGTTGATGTCGAGCAGCTCCGACCCTTCTGCCTGGTACGCGAGCATGTCGTCGACCGGGGCGCAGCCGCCGAGCCAGCAGGGCGCGAACCATAGCCAGCCGAAGAGCAGAAGGCCGAGGCCGCCGAGGACGGCGGCCGTGCGTACGAGGGTCCGCTTTATATCTGTTCGTGCCATGCTCTTCGGTTAGTTGCCACCTCCCCTGCGCCGAATAATCGTGTCGATATAGTCACCCGGCTGCGGCACTCGCGGCTGCCCCGGGAAGAGCGGGCGGCCAGGAAGGTAAGGCTGTGGATCGTCCCAGATGTTCGGTGCTTCGCACCCCGGCTCGGGCGCGGCGCTGGCGACGAAGAAGTCCGTTCGGGATCCCACGATATATGGGCAATCGAACGCTACCGGCTTCCCCGTCCACCGGCTTATCTGCCGCGTGACCACATCCGGCGGTCGCGGCCAGGGCTCCGGAATCTCGTGGTTTTCATAGTATGTTTGCACAACCCGTGCCCACACCGGAACGGCGAATCCGCCGCCTGTGGCGCCGCTGGTTATGGTTTTCGGTTGATCGAAGCCGAGCCATACGCCGGCGAGCACATCGGGCGTGTAGCCGACGAACCAGACGTTGGTGTTGTCGTTGGTAGTACCCGTCTTACCCGCTACGGGGATGTTGTAGGGGATGTTCCCGACAGCGGGATTGCGCACGTTATAACCCGTGCCGTGGTCCACCACGTCACGGAGCATGTCGGTGAGTATCCAGGCGGTGCCCGGCGCCATGGCGGGGACGGGATGATGCGGCGGCTCCCAGAGCAGATTGCCATCGCGGTCTTCTATGCGCTTGACGAAGCGCGGCTCCACGCTCATCCCGCCGTTCGAGAAGGCGGCATACGCAGCGATCATGTCGAGCGGATAGACGCCCGCGGCGCCTATGAAGATCGACGGATACGAAGGAATCGGCGTCCGCACGCCGGCGCGGCGCGCCAGATCGCGCACCGGCTCGACCCCTATCTGCATCCCAAGGCGGATCGCCACCAGGTTCTTGGACTGCTTGAGCCCCTCGCGCAGCGTCATCTCGCCTTCGTAATCGTGCGAATAGTTGTCGGGCGTCCAGACGGTGCCATCGGCCTGCGGCACGGAGATGGGGGCGTCCATGATCGTGTAGAGCGGCGAGAGACCACTCTCGAGAGCTGCGGCATAAACGAATGGCTTGAATGAGGAGCCCGGCTGGCGCAGCGCCTGCGTGGCGCGGTTGAACTGCGAGTGTCCGAACTCGCGACCACCTACCAGCGCCAGGACGTCGCCGTTGTGCGGATCCAGCACGGTGACCACTCCCTGTAGATACGGCGTGTGGTCGGCGTCGGCGGCACCAGCCTCGCGCTTCTCGACGAACTCCTCGAAGGTCGTGTGTCTGTAGTAGCCGTAATTGCCCGCCTCGATGGAGCGCAGGTGCTCCTCGAGCGCCTCCTCAGACACCCGCTGGAGCTCCGGGTCCAGCGTGGTATATATCTTCAGCCCACCCGTATAAAGGAGGTCACCGAAGCGATCTTCCAGCTCGCGGCGCACGTGCTCCACGAAATACGGGGCGTTCAGCGCGCCGCCCGGAGGCGCAAGATCCAGCGGCTCGCGCTTGGCGGCTATGGCTTCCGCTTCCGTGATCACGCCCATCTCTGCCATAGCGTCCAGGACGAGGTTGCGGCGCGCGCGGTTCTGCTCGGGGTTCCGGCGCGGGTTGTAATGCGTGGGTGCTTTGGGGATGGCCGCGAGCGTGGCGACCTCGACGACGGACAACTCAGCGGCCGTCTTATCGAAGTAGGTGCGCGCGGCAGCCTCGATGCCGTAAGCGCCCGCACCGAGATTGATGCTGTTCAGGTACAGCTCGAGGATCTGCTCCTTGGAAAGCCTATCCTCCATGCGCAGAGCTATGCGCATCTCCGCTATCTTCCTGCGGATAGTCGTCGCGCCGCGCGGGATCTGCTGAGGGAAGAGGTTCCGCGGCAGCTGCATGGTGATGGTGCTCGCGCCGGAAGCGCCGAACCCGTTGAACACATTGTCCACCACCGCGCCCGCGAGGCGGACGAGGTCGATGCCGTCGTGCTCGAAGAACCGACGGTCCTCGATGGCCACGAACGCCATGGGCACGTGAGGTGGCAGGCTGTCCAGCGGCACCACGCGGCGGCGCTCACGGTAAAACAGACCCAGCAGCTCGCCCTCGGCGTTATAGATCTGACTCGCCTCCTTCGGGGCGAAGTCGGCGATCTCCTCGGCCGTGGGGCAGTTGCCCGAGCACGCCTGGGTCCACGCCGCCACCGCTGCTCCGGTACCGCACGATCCCACGCCGATCACCAGGAGCCCTGCGAGCGTCCAGAGGCCGCGGCGGGTACGCGCGAACTTCAGCAGATCCGTCCCCCAGCGGCGGACGCGCTCCTGCCAGGCGTTCTCGTCGCCGTCCTGGTTGCTGTTACCGGCTTCGTTCTCGCTGGAGATCAACGCGGATTCCCTCTCATCAACTTAAGAAAAGCACTGGATAGGCATTGTAACCGACATCGTGGCGAACGGTTCCGTCAACCAGTCCGGTCATGCCCGCGTGAGCGGGGATGACCAGCACGTCACGCGTACATCGCCTCGATCATCTCACGATACCGCTCCTCGACGGCCTTCCTCTTCACCTTGAGGGTCGGCGTCATCAAACCGGACTCCACAGTGAGCTCTTCGGGTAGGATCGCGACTTTTTTGGGTAGTTCGTAGCGCGCGAACTCGGTGAGGCGACCGAGCGCCTCCTGTTCGAGCAGCTCCACCACGCGCGGTTCGCGGGCGAGCTTCTCGGCGTTCGACGTGTCGATCCCCTGCGCGCTGGCCCAGCCGCCTAAGTTCTCGAAGTCGGGTACAATCAGCATGATCGGGTAGGCGCGCCTGTCGCCGATCATCACCACCTGGGCGATGTAGGGCGACATGGCCGCTTTGTTCTCCATCGGCTGCGGTGCGACGTTCTTGCCGCCAGCGGTCACGAGGATGTTCTTGATGCGGTCGGTGATGCGGATGAAGCCATCGGCATCTATCTCCCCGACATCACCCGTATAGAACCAGCCTTCTTCGTCGATGACCTCGGCCGTCGCCGTGGGGTTCTTCCAGTAGCCCTTCATAACGTGAGGGCCGCGAGTGAGAAGCTCGCCGCCGTCGCCGATGCGAACTTCCACACCGGGCAGCGCGTGGCCGACCGTGCCGAGCCGCACGGCGCCGGGCTTGTTGGCGGAGATAACCGGTGAGGTCTCGGTGAGGCCGTATCCTTCGTAAACGGGGAGGCCCGCCGCGAAGAAGAACTTGGCCACATCCGCCGAAAGCGGCGCACCACCAGAGAAGAATACGCGGAGTGCGCCGCCTGTGCGGGCGCGCAGCTTCGAGAACACCAGCTTATCCGCGAGGCGATAGCGGAACGCGAGTGAGCCGCTGGGCTCACGGCCGGCCACGTGCTCGTCGAACACCTCCTCGCCCGTCTTCTTGGCCCACATCACCAGCTTCTTCTTCACACCCGTCGCGCCCATGACTTTGGTGTAGATCTTATCGAATAGGCGTGGCACCGAAACGGCGACGTTCGGGGAGACCTCGACCAGGTTGTCGGCGACCTTATCGATGGACTCCGCGTAGGCGATGGCGATACCGGCGTCCCAGTACCAGTAGTCCACCATCCGCTCAAAGACGTGCGAGAGCGGTAGGAACGACAGCGCGACGTCGCCCGGGTTCGGGGCCATAATGTCGGCCTGCCTGGCGGCCGCCACGTTGGAAGCGAGGTTGTAATGCGTGAGCATCACGCCCTTGGGATCGCCCGTGGTTCCCGACGTATAGATGAGAGTTGCGACCTCGTCCCTGCCGACGGCGAGGGCGCGCTCGCGGAACCCGTCGGCGCCATTATCGACCAGCTCTTGCCCTTTTTCGAGGAGGTCGCTGAAGCGGACGACGCCATCCGCCGTCAGGTCGTCCATCACTATCACAAATTCGAGCGCGTCGAGCGCTCCGCGCGCTTCCAGGATCTTGTCCAGCTGCTCGCGGGTGGAAACGAAGACCGCGCGGGCGCGGCAGTCGCCCAGGATGTAAGCGACCTGATTGCTGGGAAGTGTCGGGTAGATGGGTACGTCGATAACGCCCAGACCGAGAGCGGCGTAGTCGGCGATCGCCCATTCGGGCCGGTTTTCTGAGAGAATCCCGACCCTATCCCCCTCCCTTATCCCCAGGTCCGCGAGCGCCGCGGCCAGCCTGGTCACCCTTGTCTCGACCTCGGCGTGCGAGATGGAATGCCAGATGCCGTTCGCCTTGTACCTGAGGGCGTCCGGCCTGCTGGAGCTGTCGACGGCATGAAAAAAGATCTTCAGGAGCGTATCGCGCTCCACCGGATCCAACGGAACCATTGCGGAAGCGTTAGCTTTCTGCGCCGATCGTGTCGCCATCTGGGCTCCTGGTAGGGGAGGGGGAACTTCAGGTTGTGGGTCAGCAGTAACGGTCGAACGCGTCGGTCAGGTCTGCGGCTATCATGTCCGCATCGCGTCCCTCTATCTGGTGTCGCTCGATCATGTGAACCAGCTCGCCATCCTTTAGCAGAGCTATGGACGGTGAGCTCGGCGGGTAGCCGTGGATGTACGACCGCGCCTTCGCCGTGGCTTCCATATCCTGTCCGGCGAACACAGTGGCCGCGCGGTCGGGCCGCTTCTCGTGCGTCAAGGCGAGTGCTACTGCTGGACGAGCATTACCCGCCGCGCACCCGCACATCGAGTTGACCACCAGCAGCGTAGTGCCCGCGGCACCGTCGAGCACCCGCTCGGCCTCCTCGGCCGTCTTCAACTCCTCAACACCAAGCCGCGTAAGCTCCTCGCGCATCGGCCTGATCATCATCTCCGGATATGGCATTAAGTGTTCCTCTGGTCTGAGTGAGAGTATGGATGTATTAGAGTACAGCTGAGTGGGGAAAGAGTTCGAAAGGCGGCTATCAGCTATCAGCTATCAGCTATCAGCTATCAGCTATCAGCTATCAGCAACTGCAACTGCAACTGGTCGGTCAGCTTGTCACCCCGTCACCCCGTCACCCCGTCACCCCGTCACCCACTCGACATCCTGCCGCGCCGCGCGGTGATTGCTCAGGCGGGCTAGGGAGAAGAGCAGGTCAGAGAGGCGGTTGAGGTAGATTATTATCTCGTCGGCGAGGTCGGCGTCGCGAGCGAGGGTGACGGCGCGGCGTTCGGCGCGGCGGCAGACTGTGCGAGCGTGGTGGAGGCGCGCGGCGGCTTCGGTGCCGCCGGGGAGGATGAACCTTCTGAGCGGCGCGAGCTCCGACTCCGAGCTGTCGATCCACCTTTCAAGCTCGGTGATTCGGTCCACCGGGAGGTCGGGGATGTTCGCGCTGGCGCGGCCGCCCTCGGCGGCGGTCGGTGTGGCGAGGTGAGCGCCGACGGTGAGCAGGTCGGCCTGGATCCCGCGGATGCCCTCCGCTATCGGCATAAGGTCCTCGGCCTCGAGTGCCGCGGCGGCCATACCGAGCACCGAGTTGAGCTCATCGACAGCGCCGTATGCCTCCACGCGGATATCGTCCTTCGCGACGCGACCGCCGCCGAAGAGGCCAGTCTCGCCGCGGTCGCCCGTCTTCGTGTAGATTTTCATCGTCCGTCCCTTGCGTTCAGGAGTACCCGAGCCGTTCGGCCGAGTGACGATTCGAGCCAAAGCAGCCTACGCATGACTTTGCGTGGGGTCCAGAGCTCGCCATCGAGCTCCAGCCGCCGCGCGCGCTGGTCCGGCTCGAGCTCACCGAAGCGTTGTACAGTGAGCGCCATGGCCGTATCGAGACGTCCCACGACCTTGTCGGGGACCTCGGCGAGTGGCGATGCGCCGAGGCGGCTGAGCGTCCACCACTGTGCGCGCGCGAGCTCGTCCAGCACCTGCCGGGCCGGTGCGATCTCATCCTCCGGCCGCCTGCGGATATGTGGCAGGAGCAGCCCGCGGAGTCCGCCGAGCCGCTGGAGCCCAAGCTCGATGTCCTTCTCGGCGAGCGGCTCATCATCAGCATCGAAAAAAGCATCGCTCTCCCCCTGCCCCACCGCCGCATCGGACCTGACCCACTCATCGACCGATATCTCCAGCTCCTGGTCGGGCGAAGGCACCTCCTCTCCCACCGATGCCAGAAACCGCAGCCACTCCCCAAGCGCATCCGGCACCCCCGCCACCGCCTCCTCCTTATTTGCCCCAGCAACAACGCAGCCCATCATATCCAACGAATGGAGTAAGGCGGCACCGGTCTCATCTTCCTCCAAGCCGAAGCGGAAGGAGGAATTTTGAATTTTGAATTTTGAATTTTGAATTATCGGGTCCTCAGCGTATGCGCGAGATATCATGGAAACATGCAGTTCAGTTGGATGCCGGGTTAATGTGCTGTTCCTCTGCGTCTTCGCGCCTCTGCGGTAATATTTAACCGCAGAGGCGCTAAGACGCAGAGGAACCCGCTAACGGAGCCGTTCAATTCACAATTCACAATTCCGACACTACAGCCGCCTCAAGCAACTCAACCGCCCCTCGGTCAGCATACAGTCGCGCGCGCACCCCCAGTGGTAACGTCCAGCTGTCGTCGATGTGGCCGAACGGGAAGCCGTAGGCGACGGGGACGCCGAGCGTGGCGAGGCGATCGGAGGCGACCTCGAGGCAGGAGGGGATGTGTGGGTCGCCCTCGTCCGTCTGCTCGGTGAAAGCGCCGAGCACTATGCCGGCCACCTCATCGAGAACGCCAGCGAGTCGGAGCTGCGTGAACATGCGGTCGATGGAGTAGGCCGGCTCGCCGACCTCTTCCAGAAAAAGGATCGCACCTGCCGCCTGGATAGCATACGGGGTTCCAAGCGTGGCGGCCACCAGTGAGAGATTCCCGCCTACCAGGCGCCCCTCGGCCGTTCCTCCCGTGATGGCCGTCGCGTGCTCGCCTGGCGGGAATGGCAGTGGTCCGCGCGGACCGCTCCCGGTGAGCTGCGCCCGAAGCTGGTCGGCGGAAAAATTCGTGAGATCGTCCACTGCTGGGTGCGGGCCGTGAAACGAGACAATGCCGATCCGCTGCATGGCCAGGTGGAGCGCCGTGTTGTCACTGTAACCTATCAGTGGCCGCGGGCGCGCGGCGATGGCATCCCAATCGATGGAATCAACTATCCGCATGGTGCCGTAGCCGCCGCGCAGGCACCATATTGCGTCGTTATCGCCAGAGCGGAGCGCGTCGTTCATATCGCCCGCGCGCTGTTCGTCCGAGCCCGAGAGATAGCGCGTGCGCCCACGCGAGTGCCGGCCCACAATTGGCTCCCAGCCCCACGAGCGGATCCGAGCTTCGGCCCTGTCCACGGCGCCCTCGCCGAGCGGTCCTGCCGGCGCTACCAGGGCTATGCGGGCATCCGGTCCGAGCGCGGGCGGCCGAATCATCGTGCGGCTCCGAACGACGCGAAGGCGAGCAGCATCAGTGTCAGTGCGAGTCCGACCACCAGTGCGCCAGTATAGTACGGCGCGCCGATGCCGATCGCCGCGAACGCGATCCCGCCCCAGAGCGGTCCGAGCACCCGGCCGAGCGCGGAAAGCGATTGCGACATTCCGAGGGTCCTCCCCTGCTCGCCGGCGTCGGCCTCCAGGGAGATGAGCGCGCCGAGTGCTGGAACGACGGTGCCCTGACCAAAAGCCAGCACCGCAAGAGCCGCCGCGAGCGCCAGGAACGACCCGGCCATAGGTATGCCCGCCAGCCCGACGGCGAGCGCGCAGCCGCCCACCAGAGCCACGCGGCGCTCACCCAGTCGCCGCACGAGCGGCCCCACGAATCCACCCTGAACAATCGTGATCATGACCCCAATGTAAGCAAACACGAACGCAACCTGCGAGGGCGTGAGGTTCCATCGCCGATCGGCCCACAGCGAGAAGGTCGCTTCGAGCGCGGCGAACGCGAAGGTTATCAGGAAGAAAACGCCGTAGAGCTTCGCTGTGCGCGAACCGAGCCCGATCCGCGTAAGCGCACGTACGCGCCGGGCGATTCCCGGACGGTCGCTGACTACGGCGCTTCGAGCAGCAGCCGGGAGACTCTCCGGCAGCCAGAAGATAGCGAGCACCCCGTTGATGAAGGTCACCGCCGCCGCACCGAAGAAGGGGACCGAAGCGCCGAAGCCCGCGAGCAATCCGCCGAGTGCTGGCCCGAAGATGAAGCCGAGCCCGAACGCCGCGCCTATCATCCCCATCCCCTTCGCCCGCTCCTCGCCAGGCGTGACATCCGCGACGTAAGCCTGCGCAACCCCGATGTTTGCGCCCATCACGCCCGCCATCGCCCGACCGATGATCAGGACGAGCAACGAGCCGGCGAGGCCGAAGGTCATGTACGATATGGCCGACCCGAACAGGCCTATCAGCAGGACCGGGCGCCGGCCGCGCGTGTCCGACAGCCGCCCCCACCACGGCGCGAAGAAGAACTGCATGAGCGAGTAGATGGCGACCAGGCAGGTCACCATTACCGGACTCGCCCCGAACCGCTCGGCGTACAGCGGCAGCAGCGGTATAACTATCCCGAAGCCCACCAGGTCCAGGAATACTGTCAGAAAGAGGATCCATAGGGGACCCGGTCGGCGGAAAGGCAATGCTTGCTGTAGCTACGCGTGATTCAAGGTAGAATTGAGCTGGAAGATAGAACTACGAGTGCGAGAGTGCGAGACGACGAGTGCGGAAGTGCGGAAGTGCGGAAGTGCGGGAGTGCGGGAGATTGCGCCGGCAATAGGGCTGGGTCAGTTTGGAAGTGCGAACATCGCGTACTCCGGGCCTCAGCACGGGGAGTCAATATCTACACTCGTTGCATATCTTGCGGAGCGCGGCTCGGGGCGAATGAGTCGTTCGAGGCGTTTCCAGTCGGGCGGCGGGTTGCATTCGATCCGCACAAGGGTCGGCTGTGGGTGGTATGTGGGTCGTGTCGCGCCTGGAACCTCGCGCCGCTGGAGGAGCGATGGGAGGCCATCGAGGAGGCGGAGCGGCTCTTCCGGCGCGCGACGATCGGCTCATCTACCGACAACGTCGCGCTCGGGAAACTGCCTGAGGGTCTGGAGATGGTCAGGGTAGGCCGCGTACAGCGGCCGGAGCTTGCCTTCTGGCGCTACAGTGACCGGCTGCTGAGCCGGTGGCGGAAGCATCGGCGAGGGACGTGGATCTATGTTGGCGGAGGCGCGGTGATCGCGTCGGCATTCGGATCCGTTCTGTGGTTGTCGGTCGTAGCTGGTACGGCCGCCATCCAGTTGCGTCAAGCTCGTCGCCTGTTCATGCGCACGCAATCGGATGATCTGGTGCGCCTCACCCACGGTAGATCTGCCCGGCTCGAGCGGTCCGATGGCAACGATGGGTGGCGACTTACCATCCCCCGATTCAGATCGGAACCGCTTCACCTCCATGGCGGTGAGGCTCTTCGCGCCCTTCGCGGTCTGCTCCCATATCTCAACCCCGCCGGCGGCGATCCACGGCTGATCCGAACCGCCTCCTAGGAGGTCGAGCGACTCGGCTCGCCGGGTGAGGTCCTCCGAGAAGCCGCAGTCGAGTTGCAGGATATGCGCAACATGAAGCCTGGTTACAGACTCCACCGCGCTCCCGGCCGCATCATCACCGGCCATCCGGTGATCCAGCTCGCGATCGAGATGGCGGCGAACGAGGAAACGGAAAGTCGCGCCCTGTCCAGCGAAATGGCACTCCTGGAGAAGGAATGGCGCGACGCCGAAGAAATCGCCTCGATAGCCGACGACCTCTTGATCCCGGGTCCAATACGGAGCCGCCTTATAGCCTGGAAGACCGACCGATCGCAATGACCCCCCCTTCCTCGCACTCCCGCACTCCCGCACTCCCGCACTCCCGCACTCCCGCACCTCGCACTCGTAGTCCTCGACTCGCCGTATGGCATGAGCCGTGCGCTCGCCGTAAGCTTATGTTATCATTTTCAATAATGGAGGCATTCCGATGGCCGGGACCACTTTGAGTACGGATGAGATCGCGCGCGAGGCGAACCGCCTCTACTGGAATGACAGCGATACGGTCGAGGGTCTGGTGGATCGGCTGGGGATCAGCCGCAACATGCTATACTCCACCATCCGGCCACTCCCGGCCGGCGTGAGCTGCGATAGCTGCGGCGAACGGATGGTATTCCGGAATAGAAGCAACCGCAGCTCAGCGGTGACGAGCTGCCTGGCATGTGGCAAGGAGGAAGCAATGGACGATAGCACTTTGAACGAGGCAACGCGCGCCGAACAGGAAGGCGCCTGGGACACGACTCTCACTCGCTGGCGCTCCGATCTCGCCGAGGTCGAGCCGCAGCGCATAGCCCTTATAGGTGGAGCGACGATACTCGGGATTCTCGCTGGCGCGGTCGCCGCGCGCGCTATTCGGGAGATGTAGATAGCCGTGAAGCCCTCCAGAATCGATGCCCTCAAAAAGATGGCGGAGGCCCGACCCGACGATGCACGCGCCCGCTTCGGCCTCGCCCTCGAATACGAACGGGCCGAGCAGTGGGACGAGGTCGTCCGCGAGCTACGTACCTACCTCAGCCTCACCACCGACGAGGGCAATGCATACGGCCGCCTCGGCCACGCGCTCCATCAGCTCGGCAGGGACGACGAAGCGAAAGCCGCATATCGTGACGGTATAGCGGCGGCAGCGAGGCATAATCATCCCACGATGGTCGAGGAGTTTGAGGAAATTTTGAATTTTGAATTTTGAATTTTGAGTTAACTGCAACGACTCGCGAGCTAAGCGGGTACACCCCATCACTCGTATCTCCCATTATATCCGTTTCTCTGCGTCCTTCGCGCACTCTGCGGTTCAATATTACCGCCGAGACGCGGCGGTACGCAGAGGTGGAACGGGTTCTGTTGACACAATAAAGTTGAGGGTGGTTGATTGACGCGTTACCTCCTCTGCATCCTGCTTTTGACGGTCACCTGCGCGCGCGGACTGGCCGCGCAGGAGAGCTGCGAAAAGGAGTATGCGGCACCGCATCTCCCGAATGCCGACCTGTACTGCATCGACCTCGTACCCAAGCCGGATCTGCTGGGAGCGTCGGGTACGGTGAAGCTCGGACGTGCGCAGTCACCGTTCGGCGCCGTGGTGACGGCGGATGGTCATCAGCGTTATGACCTCGAGGTATCCGTGGCCGGGCTGCCGGAACCGGCCGCTCTGGGCGACTTCACCACCTATGTAGCCTGGGCCACGACGCCGCTCCTCCGCCCGATGATCAAGCTTGGTGAGGTAGGGCACGGCCGGACGGCGAGCGGGCAGGTTGCACTCGACAAGTTCCTGGTCCTCATATCGGCTGAGGCCAGCGGAGCGGTTGAGGAGCGGACCGGCCCTCTGGTGCTGCGCGGGATCTCCGCCAGCATGCGGATGATGCCGCACGTGGGGGAACCGCTCTGGTTCATGGCACCGCCGGCATCGACTGACCATTCCGGCCACATGTCCATGGCAGATTCCGCTGGTTGGGTCATGCCGCCGATGCACCCGATCGTGCCGATGCCGCGGAGCATGAACGGGATCATGCCGTCGGTCGAGCCGTTCCTTCCGACTCCCGAGGGGCCGGTACCGGCCGCGCGGCCGCGCGAAGTCATCGAACTTGGCGACGGTGCGACTCTCGACCTCACAGCGGGGCCGGTGCAGCGGACCATCAACGGTGACACGTTCACCATGTACGGGTTCAACGGGCAGTATCCCGGACCGCTGATAAAGGTACCGCAGGACGCGACCATCGTCGTACGATTCCGCAACGAGACGGAGCTGCCTACCGCGGTTCACTGGCACGGCGTTCGGCTCGACAATCGCTTCGATGGGGTACCCCACGTGACGCAGGAGCCGGTGCCCCCGGGTGGGACCTTTACCTACCGCATCCACTTCCCTGACGCGGGCATCTACTGGTATCACCCGCACCATCGGGAGGATATCACGCAGGATCTGGGGCTCTACGGCAACATCCGCGTCCGCTCACCGGAGCCCGATTACTACAGCTCGGTCAACCAGGAGGAAGTGCTTATGCTGGATGACCTCCTGATAGGTGAGAGCGGGCTGGTACCGTACGGCAAAGAGAGCGCAACGCACGCGCTCATGGGGCGATTCGGGAATCTCCTGCTCGTCAATGGCGAGCCGGAATATGACCTGGAGGTGAAGCGCGGGGCGGTCGTAAGATTTTTCCTGACGAATGTGGCCAACACCCGCACGTTCAACGTATCGTTCGGCGGAGCGGCGATTAAAGTTGTCGGCTCGGACCTGAGCAGGTTCGAGCATGAGGAGTGGGTCGAGAGCGTCGTCATAGCACCCGCTGAGCGCTACATCATCGAAGTCCGCTTCGACGAACCCGGCGAGGTGGCGTTCGTGAACCGGATCCGATCGATAGATCACGTCTACGGCAGCTTCTTCCCGGAGACGGACACGCTGGGCTTGATCCGGGTCGCCGCCACGCCGGTCGAGGTCGATTACTCCGACGCTTTCGAACGGCTCCGGTCGAATGAGGACGTTCAGGCCGACATCGGTCGCTACCGCAAGCACTTCGACAGTCCGGTGGATCACTCACTGGTGCTCACCGTCGAGGTCGATGGCCTCCCGTTCCCCATCGAGCCGATGATGCGGGCCGATTCGGTCTACTTCAACCCCGTCGAGTGGAGCGGGACCATGCCGATGATGAACTGGATCTCCACGGGAAAGGAGGTCAACTGGATCCTTCGTGAGCCAGCCACCGGCCGAGAGAATATGGAGATCGATTGGCGCTTCCAGGTGGGCGATGTGGTGAAGATCCGCCTGACCAACGATCGGAATGCTTTCCACTCGATGCAGCATCCCATCCACTTTCATGGCCAGCGTTTCCTGATACTGTCGCAGAACGGCGTCACGAACGACAACCTGGTATGGAAGGACACCATGCTGCTGCCGGCTGGCGCGACCGCTGATGTCCTCCTCGAGCTCTCCAATCCCGGCGATTGGATGCTACATTGCCATATCGCCGAACATCTCGAGGCCGGCATGAAGATGGTTTTTCACGTCGCGCCGAATTAAGTTGTCCCCGTCACCCCTCCCCACGAACCACAGGAGCCCTTCGATGCGCGTTTCACGCCTCATCACCGCAGTACCCATTCTGATACTGACGCTCGCGCTGGCAGGTGTCGCCACGGCGCAATCCGCTTCGGAGCTCTCGCCCGATGTGCTCGAGTACGTCGCCGTGGATGCTCCGGTGGTCGCGCTCACGCACGTGCGAGTTGTGGATGGGACCGGCGCCGCACCCGCTGAAAACCGGACGATCCTCATCGAAAACGGCCTAATAACGGCGGTCGGAGCCGATGGCGAGGTCGACATCCCCGCGGGCGCGGAGGTGCTGGCGCTCAACGGCCACACCGTCATCCCGGGCATAGTGGGGCTCCACGACCACACGTTCTACACGAACGCCGGTCGCCGCGTGCAGCTCTCGTACAGCGCTCCACGCCTCTATCTCGGCAGTGGCGTGACAACCATACGTACCACAGGGAGCTATCATCCCTATAGTGAGATCAATCTGGACGCCGCCATCGAGAGTGGTCAGTCGCCCGGCCCGCGAATGTACATCACCGGCCCGTACCTTACCGGCCCCGCCGGCTCGGGCTACATGACCGCGGTAGCCACACCGGAAGATGCACGGCGGATCGTGAATTACTGGGCTGAGGAGGGCGTCGACTGGTTCAAGGCATACACGCGCATATCTCCCGAGGCGCTCGAGGCGGCCATCGACGAGGCTCACCGACATGGCCTCAAATTCACCGGACACCTCTGCTCCGTCTCGTTCCAGGAAGCGGTGGCGATGGGGATCGACAACCTGGAGCACGGTTTCTTCACGAACACTGACTACTATCCTGGCCGTGAAATGGGCGAGTGCCCGAACGATCTCTGGCCCAGCCTGATCGAGGTGGATATCCAGGGTGACGCCGTCCAGGCCACGTTCCAGGATATGATCGAGAACGACGTGCCCATGACCTCGACGCTCGCGGTCTACGAACTCTACTATCCGGGCCGCCCGCCCGTCGAACAGCGCATGCTCGATGCGCTGGCACCCGCTGTACGCGACGACTACCTGGCCGCACACGAGCAGATAGCCGCCAACGCCGCCAGCAGCGTTATGCCTGAGCTCTTCCATAAGGCACAGGCATTCGAGCGCGCCTTCGTCGAGGCCGGCGGACTGCTGGGAGCAGGCGTGGATCCGACGGGCAACGGCGGCGCGCTTCCGGGCTTCGGCGACCAGCGCAACTACGAACTTCTCATCGAGGCTGGCTTCACGCCGGTGGAAGCCATCGAGATCATGACCGCCAACGGCGCCAGGGTACTGGGCGAGTATAATGACTTTGGCTCCATCGAACCCGGAAAATCCGCCGACCTGGTAGTCATCGAGGGCAACCCCATCGCCAACCCCGCTGGCATTCGCAATGTCACCCTCGTCTTCAAGGAAGGTGTCGGGTACGATTCCGCGAAACTCATCGACGCGGTGGACGGGATGGTCGGGATCAGGTAGGAGAGGGGGAATTTTGAATTTTGAATTTTGAATTAGCTGCCTGCTCGGGCTCCGAATGATTCAAAGTAACTCTGCGTTCTTCGTGCCTCTGCGGTGAATTATTACCGCAGAGGCGGAAAGGACGCAGAGGAACAGCGGGGAACAGTCACGAGCTATCCGGCCGTTGCAGGTTATTCAAAATTCAAAATTCCCCACCACTCTCTCCACCTCAGCCACAATTTCAGCGACCTCCCGTCCATCCGTAGGAATGTGGACGTCGGCTCGGGATAGGAGCGGCTCGCGCGCGGCTATCATCTCGGACACGCGGGAAAGTGGGTCGGGGTGGTGTTTGAGAGGGCGGTCGATGTCGTCGTTACGCAGCCGCGCTACCGTCTCTGCGGGCGATACCTGGAGCCAGATCGAGAGCGTTCCGCGGCCGAG
>DASSKB010000191.1:0-11495 GCA_035690925.1 Longimicrobiaceae bacterium | reverse complement strand
ACCATTCCGTTCGGCGCGATCCTCGAGATCGGTGCAATAGAGTAGGTCGTACGATGCAGCACCCGCATCCGTCGGATGGCGCGAGCGGGCTCGGATAGTAGATACACAAATCTTCAACAGGAGAAAAACATTATGATGCGTTCGCTCTTTTCCGGCGTCTCCGGTCTCCGGAACCACCAGATCCGCATGGACGTGATCGGTAACAACGTGGCCAATGTGAACACCGTCGCCTTCAAGGCGGGCCGCGTAACTTTCAAGGAGGGCTTCGCTCAGCTGCTCCGCGGCGCCAGCGCACCGCAGGGTGAGCAGGGCGGCATCAACCCGGCCCAGATCGGCCTCGGCATGGAAGTCGGCAGCGTCGATACGCTCTTCAATCAGGGCAACCTCGAGAGCACCGGCAACAACACGGATCTCGCGATCCAGGGAGATGCCTTCTTCGTGGTCGCCAAGGGCGATCAGCGCTTCTACACCCGCGCGGGCAACTTCGTGCTCGACGCCGAGGGTCGCCTGGTGAGCGGTACCAACGGTATGCGCGTTCAGGGTCGTATGGCCACCGAGGGCGTTCTGGGCCAGACCATCGAAGATATCACACTGCCGACCGGCCAGACTACGCCCGCTTCCGCGAGCACCATGGCTACCATCGGCGGGAACCTGGATGCCTCGGCAGCTGTCGGTGCCGAAGTATCGACCTCGATCACCGTGTACGACTCGCTCGGTGATGAGCACGAGCTGAAGATCGACTTCACCAAGACCGCTGCCAACCAGTGGTCGTGGACTGTTGATAACACCAGCCTCGGCACCCCGCCTCCAGCCGTGACCAATGGCACAGGCGTACTGGACTTCGACGGCAGTGGTAACCTTACTACGGCTGTGCCGCTCCCCACGATGTCGTGGACACCGACCAACGGCGCCGACGCGTTCAGCGTTGACCTCAATCTGGGCGCTGGATCATCCGCGGGCCTCACCCAGTTCGCGGGTGCCAGCAACGCTGTGCTCAAGGATCAGGACGGCTACACCGCCGGGTCACTGCAGAGCTTCGTCATCGATCCGACCGGCACCATTACCGGCGCGTTCAGCAACGGCACGAGCCTCGTGCTCGGCCAGATCGCCATCGCCGACTTCAATAACCCCGGCGGCCTGGTCCGCGCCGGCGACAACATGTACAACATCTCACCGAACTCGGGCGATCCGATGGTCGGTTTCGCCTCGGCGGACAGCGAGTCCTCGATCGCCAGCGGCGTGCTGGAGATGTCGAACGTGGACCTCACGCAGGAGTTCACCAGCATGATCATCGCCCAGCGTGGATTCCAGGCCAACGGCCGAGTAATCACCAGCGCCGACGAGATGCTCCAGGAGGTCGTCAACCTCAAGCGGTAAACTACTGAGAAGTGCGAGGTGCGAGGTGCGAAGTGCGGGGGGTCTCCTCCCGCACTTTCGCATTCTCCTCCCGGAAAAAAGCGCCGCCCCTACCCGGCACACCCTGCCGCAACGCCCCTTCCGCACTCCCGCACTTCCGCACTCCCGCACTCCGTTCCAGAGCCGGTAAACACCTCCACCGCATATAGTTACCTCAGCAGTACGGGATCGGCACGCCGCCTGGCTTTCTTCCTGCCTTACACCGTGCCGCTGGAACCCGCACTCGAATCATTCTGCACCCGAGTTCAAAGAATATGGCAAACGAGACGAACGATCAGGACACCGGCCAGAAAAAGATGCTCCCGATGATACTGGCCATCATCATCGGCCTGGCGGTCGGTGGGCTTGGCGGTGCCTTCGTGGCGGGCCCGCTCCTGGCCGAGCGTGTCAGTGCGGGTGGCGATGCTTCCGCAGCCGCACCCGATGAGCACGCTGGGGCGGGCGATGCCGGTGAACACGGCGGCGAGAGTGGCGGGCCGGCGGTCCACACGATCGACAATATGGTTCTCAACCCGGCGAACTCGGGCGGTACCCGCTTCCTGATGGCAACACTGGCCTTCTCCGTCGCCGATTCATCGATGATATCCGAAATGGAGTCGCGCGATGCGGAAGTCCGGGATGCGGTACTCCGGGTGCTCGGCCGCAAGACCGTTCTCCAGCTGGCGGATGTAGAAGGACGCCTGCTGCTGAAGCAGGAGCTCAGCGCAGCCGTGGATTCGCTGATCGGGGAGCACGCGGTAGAAGACGTTTACTTCCCTCAATTCGTGATCCAGTAATTCCCGTGGCCAAGACGACCAAGGGCGACGAGCCCACGAAGAAGGCAAAGAAGCCGGCGGCGAAGAAGAAGGCTGCCGATTCGCCGGCGCCCGCGCCACCGGCCATACCCGCGAAGCGCGGGAAGCCGGTGGAGGTGCACCTGTATGATTTCAAGAGGCCTCACCGTGTTTCCAAGGAGCGACTGAGGACGCTCGAAGCAATGTACGAGCGGCTGGTCAAGTCGTTGGAGGGTTGGTTGATGGCACGCGTGCGTGGGCAGGTAGAAATCACCCTTGCAGGCGTAGATCAGTGCACGTACGGGGAGTTCACGACAGGCCTCCCCACCCCGTGCACTGCATACATCTTCGATATCCTGGATTCAGGCGGGCAGAAGGGTGTTGTCGAGCTGGGCAACGAGTTCGCCAGCGTGCTGGTGGATCGGCTCTTCGGCGGTCGCGGCGAGCCGATGATCCTGGAGCGCGGATTGACACCGCTCGAGCGCATGGCAGTCCGAATGGTACCCGATCGCACCATCGCGCTGGTGACGGAGATCTGGAAGGAGCATGTGGACCTCCAGCTGCGGCTGAGCGGCTTCGAGGCCGTACCCGAGATACTGCGTACGTCGGGCGCCGAAGACCCGGTGCTGGTGGCCACCCTGAACGTCGAATCCGCGGGAATATCCAGCCGTCTGCAGATCTGCCTCCCGTTCGCAGTGATAGACAAGTTCTTCTCGGATACCGGTGGTCGCCGGCTCGCCAACGTTACCGGGTCGGAGCGCGAGCGTGAGGCCAATCGCGCACTCGCGGAGGCCTCCCTGCGATCCGCCCTGGTACCTATCTCCGCCAGGCTGCCGGCCTTCCGGATCCCCATGCGCGAGCTGGCTGCCCTCAAGGTGGGCAATGTGATCTCGACGGGGATTCCATGTAACGCACAGGTACAGGTGAAAGTCAACGACCAGCCGCGCTACACCGGTGCCGCGGCACGGATGGGCCGAAAGCTCGCTGTGAGCATAGTGGATTCTCTCCGGTCGGAAGTACCCGGTCAGTTCGAGCTGGAGCCGGAACCGGGCCGACCCATTTCAACTTCAGAACAGGACGTATAGAAAATGGAATCATCCACCGCAACGGCGCCCGTCGACGAGGCGACACCAGCGGAGTTCGCCGAGCTGTCCGCACCGGCGGGCGAGGTGACGGAGGTGCCGCTCTCTGCGCTCTTCGATCTCAGCATGTCGGTCGCCATCGAGCTAGGTCGCACGACCATGACTGTCCAGGAGATCCTCCGTCTCGGCCGCGGCTCGGTTATAGAGCTGGACAGGCTGGCCGGTGAGCCGATCGACATCTTCGTGGGCGAGCGGCGCTTCGCCGAGGGCGAAGTAGTAGTGCTCGGCGAACACTTCGGGGTTCGCATCACGCGCGTGGTATCCGCGCCCTCCCCTGCGGAGGCCGGCTGAGTTGATGGCAGCGATGGGAGTTGTCGCCGCGCTGGGGCTCGTCCTAGCGCTCCTCGGGCTGTCGCTGCGCTATCTGCAGCGCTTCGCGCCCGGCGGTGGCGCGCGCGGTCGGCTCCCCATGCAGATCGTGCAGCGACTGGCGCTCGGACCCAAGCAGGGGATAGCGGTAGTCCGCATAGGCGAGCGCGTTCTGGCGGTCTCCATTGGCGATGGCGGCGTGCGCCCTCTCCTGGAGCTGGACGAGTCGGAGATCGAGGAGATGCCGGCGGCCACGGTCACGCCGCCACTGGCCTTTCCGCAGGCGCGCCAGTTCCGCGCTCTACTCCGAGCCGCCCGCCGCTCGGCAGCTGTACTCCTGGCGGCTCTGAGCTTCGGCGTTGCCACTCCCGCCAGCGCGCAGGTAGCCGAAACCGCGGAAGTGGCGCAGGTCGCGCCCTCAGATGGCTTCGCGCGCGCCGATACGATGATCACCCGGCTCGCACCCCAGATCGATGTGCGGGTGGGAAGCGAAGATGGCGGGCTGCGGCTGAGTGGTACCGTCGGGATAGTAGTGATGATGGGGCTGCTGACGCTCCTGCCCACGCTGATCCTGATGATGACGAGCTTCACGCGGATCCTCATCGTCCTGCACTTCCTGCGTCAGGCGCTGGGCACGCAGAGCTCGCCACCGGCCCACCTGATGGCTGGTCTCGCGCTACTGCTCACCGGTTTCGTCATGGCACCAACGCTGTCGCAGGTCAACGAACAGGCGCTCCAGCCCTGGATGGACGGCCAGATCGATCAGGCGCAGATGCTCGCCACCGGCGCCGTGCCCTTCCGCGAGTTCATGCTCTCACAGACCCGCGAGAGCGACCTGGTCACCTTCATGAACATGAGCTCCACGCCCAGCGTCGAAAGCGTAAGCGAGGTGCCCATGGTGGTGCTCATCTCCGCGTTCGTTACCAGCGAGCTGCGGACGGCTTTCCAGATCGGCTTCGCGCTCTTCCTCCCCTTCATCATCATCGACCTGGTCGTGGCCTCGGTGCTTATGAGCATGGGTATGTTCATGCTGCCACCAGCCATGATCGCACTGCCGTTCAAGCTCCTGCTGTTCGTGTTGGTAGATGGTTGGTCGCTGATAGTGCAGGGGTTGGTAGCGAGTTTCGGGTAGGGGCACCCCTTGTGGGTGCCCTGGCCGGGCGGGCACAAAGCCCGCCCCTACATCAGCCCGGAAGAAATCGCCGCATCGCCCCCGGCAGTCCCTGCCGCCCCCGCACTTCCGCACTCTCGCACTTTCGCACTTCCGCACTCCGCGCTACCGCGCGTAAACCGCGCCGATACATATAGTTAGAGCAGTACGTACCGAGCGACCAAACGCCGCCGCAGTTCTGGCCCGACCCCTGCCTTTAGGTGGCCCGGGAATGACGACTTTTTCTTTGGATGTGGGAAGCTGACGATCAATGTCTCACGCACTTGTAGTTGACCTCGCTCGCAACGCGATCATGCTGGCGCTCCTGCTTTCGGGGCCGCTTCTGATTGTCGCGCTGATAGTCGGTCTTCTGGTGAGCGTGATCCAGACGGTGACTCAGATTCAGGAGCAGACGTTGTCGTTCGTACCGAAGCTGTTCGCGATCGCCGCGACCTTCCTGGTGGCCCTGCCGTGGATGCTGCAATTGATGATCAAGTACACGACCGAGCTGTTCCGCAGTCTCCCCGGCCTCGTTTCCTGAGGTCAGCGTGGATCTGTTTGCGCCCGGTGCAGCGACGACAATGGTCCTCCTCGCGTTTCGCGTGGGGGGGATGATGCTCATCGCTCCGGTATTCACCTCGCGAACCATCCCCATGATGGTGCGCGCCGCACTGCTGGTGCTGCTCAGCTGGCTAATGCATCCGGTGGCGATGGCAAATGTCGGTGTGCCGGTCCTCACCCCCGCGACGGCGCTGTCGGAGTCGCTGGTCGGATTCGCCATAGGCTTCGGCGCGGCCCTGCTGGTGGGAGCCGCCGAAGCCATGGGCGACCTGCTGGCGGTGCAGACGGGCCTTTCCGGCGCCGCGGCGCTCGATCCGCTGACTAACCACTCGGTGCCGGTGCTCGGGCAGTTCGCGAACCTGTTCGCCGTCGCGCTGCTGCTGTCGGTAAACGCGCACATCGTGATGCTCGAGGCTATAGCCGCCACGCTCGAGATGATCCCGGTCGGCAGCGCGATCGAGATGCAGGCGGGTGTCGGCGCGATGATAGCAATCGCGTCCGACCTCTTCTACTTCGGCCTCCGCTTCGCCGCCCCCGTCATCGCCGTGGTCCTCATCGCGAATGTGGCGATGGCTGTCCTCGGACGGGTAGCGCCTCAGCTCAATATTCTCGCTGTCGCGTTCCCTATGCAGATCGGTCTCGGCCTCTTCACGTTCGCTACCGTCATCCCCCTCATCGCGACGTTCTTCACCGACTGGACGACTCCTTACGGGAGCATGCTCAACCAGGTGATGGACGCGTTCACCTCGGGCGGAGGACGCTGACGTGGCGGAAACGATGGGGGAAAAAACCGAAGCTCCGACAGCCAAACGCCGTCAGGATACGCGCGATAAGGGTGAGGTCCCGAAGAGTCAGGAGCTGAACACCGCTATCCTGCTGCTCGGCGCGGCATTGGTCCTCAATACAGCTGGACCCGGACTATCCTCGACGGTCCGCGCCAGCTTCGAATACGGCATCCTCGCGACGGGCGCCGGGCAGCTGGACGGCCCGTCGGCCGTGGAGCTGATCAGGATAATCGGCTGGAAGGTGCTGGCCTCGCTCGGCGTTTTTCTGCTCTCACTCGGTGGGATAGCCCTCGTGATTACCACCGTCCAGGCTCGCGGAATTCTCTCGCTCAAGCCACTCGGTCCGAATTTCGGGAAGATGAATCCGCTCACCAACGCGAAGCGCTCGCTCGGCATCCAGCCGTGGGCGGAGCTGGTCAAATCGTTGGCGAAAATGCTGATAGTCGGTGTGGCCATCTACTTCGCGCTCAAGGCCGCGTGGCCCGCCAGCATGGCGCTTTCGCAGCAGTCGCCGGTGGGCATTCTCCACGTGGTTCAGCAGTACTCCGTAAGCCTCCTCGTAACGGCGGGTGTGGCGTATCTCGCCTTCGCGGCCGCCGACTACCTCTATCAGCTCTGGCAGCACGAGAAGGGGCTGAAGATGTCCAAGGAAGAGATCAAGCAGGAGTACAAGCAGAGCGACGGCGACCCGATGGTCAAGCAGCGCATGAGGAGCGCCGGCCGCGCGCTCGCACGTCGCCAGATGTTCGGCGAGGTGCCCAATGCCGACGTAGTCATCACCAACCCAACACACATTGCGGTGGCACTCAAGTACAACCCTGAGACGCTCGACGCGCCCGTAGTACTGGCGATGGGTCAGCGCAAAGTCGCCGAGCGGATCAAGGGAATCGCGCGCGACGCAAACGTTCCCATGGTGGAGAACCGACCCCTCGCACGTGCGCTTCTCGCCAGTGCCCGCGTTGGCGACGAGATACCCGCGGAGCTCTATATGGCAGTCGCCGAAGTCCTGGCCTTCGTCATCAACCAGCGGGCGGTTCGTACGCCCAGCTGGCAGGGGAGTGCTGAAGCATGAGTGCGCTCCAGCTCGACAAGTTCAAGAAGCTGAACTCCCACGCGGAAGTCGCGCTGGCCATCTCGGTGGTCTTCATCATCGCGCTGCTGGTCGTTCCGCTGCCGGGTTTCCTGCTCGACCTCTTCCTGGCGCTGAGTATAGGCGCGTCGCTGGTCGTGCTGCTGGTGGCGCTGTACACGGTCAACCCGCTCGATTTTAGCGCGTTCCCCGTCATCCTGCTGCTGCTCACGCTTTTCAGGCTCGCGCTCAACGTGTCGAGCACCCGACTCATCCTTAGCGAGGGACACGCGGGTGCGGTCATTCAGGCGTTCGGTGAGTTCGTTATCGGCGGCAACTACGCCGTTGGTATCGTCCTCTTCCTGATCCTGGTCGGCATCAACTTCATAGTCATAACCAAGGGCGCCGGCCGGGTGGCCGAAGTCGCCGCGCGCTTCACGCTGGACGCCATGCCCGGCAAGCAGATGGCGATCGACGCGGACCTCAATGCCGGTCTCATCGACGACGTCGAAGCGCGCCGCCGACGTGACGAGATCTCGAGGCAGGCGGATTTCTACGGCGCCATGGACGGCTCGTCCAAGTTCGTCAAGGGCGATGCCATCGCCGGGCTGCTCATCACCGCAATCAATATTGTCGGTGGAATATTCATCGGCGTGATTCAGCGCGACATGGAGTTCGTCGATGCGGTCTCGACGTACACGATCCTGACTGTTGGTGACGGCCTGGTCTCGCAGATCCCCGCACTCATCGTGAGCACCGCTGCGGGACTCATGGTTACGCACGCCGCGGGCGGCACCCGCATGGGCGTGGCGCTCGCAACGCAGATCGGGATGCAGCCGCGCGCGATGTGGATATCCGCTGGCGTGCTCGCGTCATTCGGTATGATCCCTGGCCTGCCGAGCTTCCCGTTCCTGGCGCTCGCCGGCGGCACCGCCCTCCTGGCCCGGACCGCTACGCGCCACGAGACGGCCCGCAACGTCAAAGCGGACGTAGATCACCAGGCCAGCCAGGAAGTCGTCGAGGTCGACAGCCCCATGCGCGACCTGCTCCAGATCGACCCGATAGAGCTCGAAGTCGGCTACGCACTCATCCCGCTGGTGGACGAGGGGCAGGGCGGTGACCTCCTGGAGCGGATCTCACTGCTCCGCAAACAGGCGGCGCTCGACCTGGGCATCCTCATACCGCCCATCCGTATTCGTGACGATATCCGGCTGCCGGCCAACGAATACATAATCAAACTCCGCGGTGCGGAGATAGCGCGCGCCGAAGTAATGCCGCGCTTCCTGCTCGCGCTGGATACCGGCGCGGTCATCCGCACGATCGATGGCATCGAGACCGTCGATCCAAGTTTCGGGATGCCCGCACGCTGGATCTCGGGCGGCCGCCGCGTTGAGGCTGAATCGTTCGGGTACGTGGTCGTCGAGCCTTCCACCGTAATCGCCACGCACCTCATGGAGATGCTGAAGGGCAATGCCGGCGAGCTGCTGGGCCGTCAGGACGCGCAGGAGATGGTGGACACGCTGCGCAACACGCATCCGGCGCTCGTGGAAGATGTGGTGCCCGCGAAGATCTCGCTGGGTGTTCTGCACCGTGTGCTGCAGCGGCTCCTGCGCGAGCGCATCCCTATCCGCGACCTGGTTTCCATCCTGGAGGCTCTCGGCGATGCGGCCGATCAGACGAAGGATCCGGAGGCGCTCACGGAGCACGTCCGCCGCGCGCTCTCGAACATAATCGCGCGTCTCTATATGGACGGCTCGGGCGCTGTTCGCGCCATAACCGTGGGGCCGCGCCTGGAAGCCGCCCTCATGGGCCTGTTCAGCCCGCGCAGCGGCCAGTCGGGCACAACGCTGCTGAACCCGGATTCGCTGGCAGCGCTGCTCCGCGAGCTCAACGTGCACGCGACCTCGCACACAACGGAAGGCCAGCCGATTCCGCTTCTCGCGCCGCCAGCGCTGCGCGTTGGCATCCGTCGCCTCGTCGAGCCCGTACTCCCCGCCCTTCCGGTGATCTCGCTCGCCGAGCTCCCACCGCATGTGAATTTGAATAGTGTGGCGACTTGGGAGCTGGGGGATGAATAGGGGGATGAGAAGCTATCAGCTATCAGCTATCAGCTATCAGCTACGGCCCGGCCCAACGGCTGTAGCCGATAGCGGGTGGGGCGGTGGCGGGGTGGGACCGATAGCCGATAGCGGGTCGGGCGGCGGAAGGGTCGGGGATAGCCGGTGGGGTGGAAGGGAAGGGTGGCACCCATGAAACTCCAATCGTTTTACGGGCGCGATGTGCCGGGGGTGGCGGCTGATGCGCGTGCGGCCCTGGGCGACGACGCGATGATCGTTCGCACCCGCGTTCTCCGCTCCAACGACACCTCGCGGGTGGAAGTCGTGGCTGCCAGCGCCAGCGAGCTGCACATGTTCAGGGAGCGGCTGGAAGGTAGACCTCTGCCCATGCCGCTTCGCGCGCCCGATGGGCGTCCGTTTGTGCTGGCGCTGGTTGGCCCGGCGGGGGCGGGGAAGACGACCGCGCTAGCGAGGCTCGCTCTGAACGCGCGGGGCTTCGGTGACCACAGCGTCGGTGTCATAACGCTCGACACCTTCAGGATGGGAGCGATCGAGCAGACTGAAGAGATCTGCGAAACGGCGGATTTGCCGCTCCAGATCGCGTACGAGGCGGACGATGTGGTAACCGCTATCGAGCGTCTCCGGAAGCGCGACGTGATCCTCATAGACACGCCTGGTCGTGCTCCGGAGGACGAGAACTGGATCGAGCTGCTGCGCGCGGGTGCGCCCGACGAAGTGCACCTCGTGATACCGGCAACCGTCCGCTCGGATGTGGCTATCGCGGCTCACGCGACGTTTCGCGCGACTGAGCCGACGCACCAGCTGCTGACCTGCCTGGATCAGGTACCCGGCGGTGAGGGAGTCGCGGAGCTGGCGGCCGACATCGACCTGCCCGCGCGCTGGGTTACGGACGGCTACACCATTCCCGGCGATCTCGCCACCGCGCCCGAGCGGTTGCTCTCGGCACTCACTCGAACGGTGGCAGCATGAGCGGCCCGCACGTGATCCTCGTGGCCAGCGGCCGTTCCGGCATGGGCGCCACCACCGTGGCCGCGCTGCTGGCGATGCTCGCGGCCGCGGACCGGCGGGTACTGCTGCTCACGCACGACGGGAATCTCCAGATCGCTCACCCGTCGCTGACTATCCTCCCGCTCACGGGACATCCGCGACTTACGGGCGATTATGAGCTCGTCATCATCGACAGCGGTTCGCGCATGGAGGCAATCGGGGCGGCGCTCGATCTGGGCGTTCATCGCCTGCTCTGCCTCACGGCTGGCGACAGGTTCGCCGCGGCCTCGGCTCATGCGCTCATAAAGTTCGCCCAGGGCAGACTGCCCAGCCTGAAGCTCGAAGTCATCGCCAACAGGCTCAGCGAGCCGGCCGCTTCTGCGCAGTTCGATGAGCTGGATGCAGCCAGCCGCCGCTTTCTCGGCCGTACGCTCCGCTACGGCGGGGCGGTGCCCGACGACGAGTGCCTACGGGCCGGTGTCGCGGCAGGTATGGCGATTCTCGACGCCGCTTCCGGCTCGCCGGCAACGGCGGCGATTCACACGATCGGTACGCGAATTCTCCGACAGATCGATAGTCGGACTAACGAAGGTTCACCAGCGGTCGATGCACCGCGTCCTTTTCAACGGAGGTCATAGTCCAATGCAGGCGTCCACTCTCTTACAGGAATTCAGCGAAACGGGCGATGCGTTCGCCCGCGACCGTCTGCTGAATGAGCATCTCGGCCTCGTTCACCACGTGGCCCGGCAGCTCTCACGAACTCTGTCGGCAGATACCGATTTCGACGAGCTCGTTAGCGCCGGTACCATCGGGTTGATGAACGCTCTCGATGCGTTCGATGCTTCCCGCGGCCTGGCATTCAGCACGTTCGCCGCACCCCGAATTCGCGGAGCGATTCTGGACGAGCTGCGCCGACAGGACCACGTACCGCGCTCGATCCGCAGGAAGACGCGCGAGATAGCCGCGGCTCGCGAGGCGCTCACCCGCACGCTCGGAGTGCCGCCGAGCGACCGCGCGGTCGCCGAGAAGCTGGGTATCGACCTCGACACTTTCTGGCGCTGGGTCTCGGAGATCGAAGGCGTACTGCACATCCCCCTCGATCGTTCTTCGAACTCGGACGGTGAGCAGCGCGCGGCTCCCGCGGATGTACTTCCCGGTGAGACGGAAACCATGATCGAGGACCGCGTGAACCCTCAGGAAGAGGTCAGCGCCCTCTCCGAGGCAC
>DASSKB010000190.1:0-15625 GCA_035690925.1 Longimicrobiaceae bacterium | reverse complement strand
GAGTATAAGAGGCTGGCGTTCGTCGAAGCGGTAGTTCAGCAGCTCCGAGAATCGCGCGTACCAGCGCTCGGCCATGCGTGCGACGTCGCGCGCGGCTACCTCTTCTTCGGGGTAGAAGTAAACATCGAAATGTTCCGTCTGGAGCACACGGAAGTCGAACGTTTCGTACTGGACCCGGTTCCTACCGAAGTACTGGGCCGTTGCCGGACTCACTGCGGCGAAGGAGGCGATCGCCAGACCGAGCGTCAGGGTCAGGCGAACAGAAATGCGACTGAAACGTGTCATCGGGACTCCTCCGCCGGCAATGAGCAATGAGATCATCTTCTCTAAGGTATGTCTGCGGATCGCGCGGCGGCAACATCGCTGAGCAGGTCCACCGTGCACGATCTCTCTCGGCTCACGCGGTGGGCGCCGTTCCCATGGCACTCAGCAGGTCACCGACCTGGTTGAAGAACGCGTGGATCGCTTCACCCTGCTCGGTAAGCAGCGCGTCGGCCTGCACGGCTTCCGCCGCGTCAGTGAGGCGTTCGACGCCAGCCTCCAATTCAGGGTATCTATCGTCCTGCAAATCGTCGAGCAGATCAGCCGCCGAAATGAATGCTTCGCGGGTCCAGTTGGCGTGCTGCGTCGATTCGTTGGGGCTCTGAACCAGACGGTCGGCCTTCTGCCTGAAATCTGTCAGCTGAGCCTGGAGGTCCAGACCGGCCATGTCAGGCCGCTGTACAACACTCTCAAGCGTGGTGGCGAGCTGGTCGAGGCATCCGCTGGTGAACTGGTGATCGGGCGCCACTTCGGCGGCCGTCCCGGTGCACATCGCAAGATACTCCTGCACCGCCGGCCCCGCCATTGAATCAGCTCTCGTGTTGGTGACCGGCGCCGGGACAGGTGATGCGGCCGGCTCGTCGACGACTGCCACGGGGTCGGTATCCACGACATCGTCGTCGCCCATCAGCTCGGCCAACGCCCAGATGACCAGAGCCAGTATTATGAGCCCTATTATCCATGGCCAGATGCTCGGCCCTTTTCGCTCAACATTGATGTCCGCCACTTGTACCTCCTTGCATACGATAGCAACAGGCGTTGTGCGGCAGAGGACTTTCCGCTACCGCTGGAGCCGCGCGGTGAGGCCGCGGAGCGCCACGGGGGCATGTCTGAACGCAAAGATCGCGCCCACCTGAACAGTGAGCCGCAACTGTACTCTGGTCCACAGATTGCGCAGTTTCCGGATGACTCGGAACCGGAGCAATCCAGTGAACAATTCACCAGAACCCAGAGACGACGTGGTCCAGAAGGAGCAGAGCGCCCTCCGCGCACTCGACGCGTATCGCGAGCGAAGGCGTCGCCGCCGTGGTGATGATACTTTCTTCGGTAGCACCGACTGCCTCGTGCAGGGCATCGACGAGGGTGTCGGCGACCAGGAGCGGGAACGGCGCCGGTCCGAGATCATGGGGGATGCGGAGGAGTTCGGAATGCCGCGTGACCTTGCGGAACTGTTGTACGACGTGGCGCAGGACGAGGGGATAGATCCGGGGCTCGCGTACGAGCTCGTGCGGACCGGACTCGGCGTGGTTCCGCCCGACGATGGTGTGACCAACGCTTCGACCGTCCCCAGCTCGGATAAGTATTTTCCAACCTGGATGTTCCCCGCCGAACCGCCCGACGAGCTGCTGAGGGAACGGATGCTGAGAGTTTCCTTTCGCCGCCTCCGCTCGCTCCTGGAGGAATATCCGGCAGTGGACGAGGCGTTTCGTAAGTTTGCTAATGAGCCGGATGTGGGGCATTTTGGGTATTAGAAGCTATCAGCTATCAGCTATCAGCTATCAGCTATCAGCTATCAGCAACAACTTTCGAGAATTAGAGACTAAAAAGTGACATCTGATACAGAGGGTTTGTCTGGATTTGAGGATCTGGGACTTGGCGGGAAAGTACTGAAGGCGTTGGAGACCCTTGGCTACGAGGAGCCGACTCCGATCCAGGTTGCAACTATACCGGCGCTGCTGGAGGGCAAGGATGTGCTGGGGAGCGCGGCGACGGGAACGGGTAAGACCGCGGCCTTCGCGCTGCCGCTGGTGGAGCGTATCGATACAGGGAGCAGGACACTGCAGGGGCTCATCCTGGCCCCCACGCGCGAGCTGGCCGTGCAGGTGGCCGAGGCGGTGCACAAATACGGGAAGGGTAGAGGTATCTCGGTGCTTGCGATCTATGGTGGCCAGCCGATACAGCGGCAGCTCAGTGCCCTGAAGCGGGGGGTGCACGTAGTAGTTGGGACACCCGGTCGTTTGCTGGACCACATCCACCGCGGCAGCCTGAACCTCACGTCTGTAGGCTACGTCGTTCTGGACGAGGGCGACGAGATGTTGGACATGGGTTTCATCGAGGACATCGAGGAAATCCTGGCGCAGACGCCCACCGACCGGCAGACGGCGCTATTCTCGGCCACCTTCCCGCCGCGGATCCGGCAGCTATCAGACCGTCACATGCGCGATCCGGTGCGGGTGATGGTACAGCAGGAAAAGCTGGAATCGCCGCTGGTGCGGCAGGTAGCCTATGTCGTACCGCGCCCGCACAAGCTCGAGGCGGTCGGCCGGATACTGGATCTGGAGGCGCCGACTTCGGCGATCATTTTCTGCCGCACGCGCAATGAGGTGGATGAGCTTACGGAAGCGCTGGCGAGCCGCGGTTACCGTCCCGAAGCGCTCCACGGTGGGCTGAATCAGCCACAGCGGGATAGGGTGATGAGCAGGTTCCGCGAGGGCACGGCCGATCTGCTGATCGCGACGGATGTTGCCGCCCGCGGCCTGGACGTCGAGCACGTGAGCCATGTCATCAACTACGACATCCCGCAGTCTCCAGAAGCCTATGTCCACAGGATAGGTCGAACAGGGCGGGCTGGACGGGAAGGTACCGCCATCTCGCTGGTGCAGCCGCGCGAGCATCGGCTTCTCAAAGCCATTGAGCGGGTAGTGGGGCAGAAGATCGAGTCCGCGCGTATCCCGACGAGCGCGGATCTGAGGGCACGTCGAACCGAACTATTCCGGGCGGACCTGCGCGAGGCGCTGCTTTCGGACGATTACGAGGGCTACCGCGGCGCTGTGGAATCGCTCGCCGAGCAGTTCGACCCCATGGATATAGCCGCGGCAGCAGCGAAGCTTGCCGCGGACGCCACGCGCGGCGAGGAGGCGGAGGAAGAGCGCGACCTGCCGCAGTGGGAGCTGGACCCGCGTGCATCGGCACAGCGTGAAGGGCGTGGCCCACGCGGTCGGAAAGATCGCACTGGCGGCTCGCGGAGGCCGGATGCTTCCGGCGATATGACGCGTCTCTTCATCGGTATGGGGCGCCGTCGGGGGATCCGCCCGGGTGACATAGTGGGAGCTATAGCTGGTGAGTCGGGGCTCTCGGGAAAGGCGATAGGGGCTATCGAGATATCCGATCAGTTCTCACTGGTAGAGGTGCCGGAATCGTCGGCGGACGATGTGGTGCGAGCCCTATCGCGGACCGCTATCAAGGGTCGGAAAGTGTCGGTCAGGCGCGATAGGAAGTGAGGGCGGCAGCGAATCTCGGATGACCATCACGCACACTTCGTCAACTACTATAGTCGGTGGACCCGCCGGACGTTGATACCATAGCGCCTTTCGCACGCCCTAAAAGCTCCTCCACAGCCCGCTCGCCGTCATCTCCTATATCGAGCGAAAAGTCGTTCACATAGAGGTCGATGTGTTGCCGGCAAACGGCCTCATCCATCTCCTGTGAATGAGCGCGCACGTACTCCCGGCTGGCGGATGGGTTTTGGAATGCGTACGCCACGGAGTCTCGGATAGCAGTCTCCACCGCCCGAATTACCCCATCCCCCAGATCCCGCCTGGCCATTATCGCGCCGAGCGGGATAGGCAGCCCCGTCTCCGTCTCCCACCACTCTCCCAGGTCCATCAGTCGGACGAGGCCGTGCTCGGGATAGGTGAAGCGCGATTCGTGGATGATGAGACCCGCAGCAACCTCACCACGTGCGACAGCGGGCATTATCTCGCTGTAAATGCGTTCAATGCCGGGCGGCAGCGACGGATCGAACAGTCGAAGCAGGAGGTTCGCGGTGGTGAGCTTCCCAGGTATGGCTATAGCGCCAGCCTGAAGATCCTCCAGGCGGGTGCCCGGGCGAGCCACCAGGAGCGGGCCGCAGCCGCGGCCGAGCGCTCCCCCGCTTCTCAGCAGTTTGTAGGTATCGAGCAGGTACGGCGCCGCGCCGTAGGATACCTTCGAGACGTCGAGTACGCCGCGGAGCGCGAGCTGGTTCAGGGTCTCGACATCTTCGAGGCGCTCGTCGAAACGTAGCCCACCCGTGTCGATCTTTGCATGCATGAGTGCGTCGAAGATGAAGGTGTCGTTCGGGCACGGGGAGAAGCCTAAACTCAAATTTTGAATTTTGAATTTTGAATTTTGAATTATTTGGCTCCGGCGATTATGGTGGCGGCTCGGGCGGCTTCCGCGGCGGCTTCTGGCAAGCGCCAGCGGGAGGTGTCGCGGTCTTCGACGAGGTTGCTTACGGCGCGCACTTCGAGGAACGGCGTCTGGTGGAGTGCGGCGATGTGGGCGTAGGCGGCGCCCTCCATAGTCTCGCAGATGGCGTTGAAGCGGGCGGCGAGCTCGTTGCCTCGCTCGGCGGTGCCGGAGCAGCAGGAGACGGTTGCGAAACGGCCGACTCGGGCGTCGATCCCGGCTTCGCAGAGCCGACGCTGCGCTCGTGCGAGCTCGCGTGCATCTACGGGGAACTCGTTGTAGAAGTCGTTGGCACCTACCCTGGCGAGTGGGATACCTATGGCGGCGGTGTCGATCCATCCACTTGAGGTGCGGACACCCTCGTCTCCGTACACCTCCGATGACGCGAGCGCGATCGCGCCCGGTTCGAGGCCGGAGCGGAGGTACGCCCCGGCTACACCGAAGCCGATGATCATGCTGACCCGGTGCAGCGCGAGAACCGCCGAAAGGGCATGGGCCGCGTTCGTCTTTCCCATCCCGCCTACTAACAGAATGATCGGGACCCCGCTGACAGTCCCGCTTACGCAGTCGGTAGAAGCAATCTCGATTGCACGGCTACCGGCAAGCAGCGCGTGGATCGGTGCGGCTTCGAGCTCAACTGAGCAGATCAGGAGGATGGGGGGGCGGATAGCGTCCATGGCTGGCGTTGAATCTACCCGTCCATCGGGCTCGCGGAAAGCGAGGCGCCCGGCCGCTTGCGAAGCTAGCAGAATGAGCCGAGTTTATGCACACTCGAACGCATACCCCTGGAGTGTGAATGATATCAGTCCGCAGATTCTCTGAGGTCCTTCTTCTGGCGATGCTGGCAGCTTGCGCGCCCGAGCCGCCGCCACCTCCGCCCACCCCGCCGGCGCCCGTTCCGGAACCGATCGTGGTGCCGCCATTTCCGTTCGCGGCCGTATGGACTGCAAGGACCGACGTGGTGCTTAGCTCAGAAGGCGACACCAGCATTGTACCCCGCACTTTCACGCGCCTCGAGGTGGTGGGCCGGGACACCGTTGGCCTCCTCGTGCGATGTGAGGTCTGCACCCCGCCCGCGACAGGATATGTGGCGTTGGCGGACATCGTCTACGACCCGACCACACCCGCGCTCGCGGCCGAGGAAGGCATAGCCGAGTTCGCCCTCGCGATCAGGGAGGCGGCGCTACGCCGGGATCTGGCGGCTCTCAGGCCGGTTATCGCGGAAGATTTCACGTACTCGCTCACTGGTGGAGAGGGTCCAGAGAGCGCGCTCATATCGTGGGAGATGGAACGCTACAGGTCCATCGACTACCTCCCGCGCCTGCTGGATCAGGGACTGGCTACCAGAGACAGCACTCTCTGGGTCGCGCCGCCTGAGTTCCTGCAAGATCTGACCTACACCGGCCGCCGCGCGGGCTTCAAGCGGTCGCCGGAAGGTCGCTGGGAGTGGGTGTTCCTGGTGGGACGATGACGACGAGTGCGAGGTGCGAAGTGCGAAGTGCGAGGTGCGGGGCCTTTCGGCCCTGGGCGGTTCATGCCCCTGCGGTTGTTTCGCACTTCGCACCTCGCACCTCGCACTCGTAGTTATCCCTCGTGTGCTCCGCGTTCACCGGTGCGGACGAACTCGGCGTAGCCGTTGTCGGGGTCACCGCCGCGCTCGAGGACCTCATCGACTGTGCCCGGTCCGCGATTGTAGGCAGTGAGTGCGAGGTCGGTGTTGCCGTTATACTTGTCTATCAGCTGCCTGAGGTACTGCAAGCCGATGCGCAGGTTGGTATCGGGGTCGCGCAGCTCCTTAACGGAGGTGCCGGGCGCGAGCCATTCAGCTGTGCGCGGCATGAGCTGTGTCAGACCGACGGCGCCCACGCGGCTCGTCGAGACGTTTTTGAAAGAGCTCTCCGCGCGCACCAGGCCGAATGCTATGTCCGGATCGATCTCCGATTCTATGGCCTGGTCGTAGATCTTCTCGGCCAGTGATCGCGTGATGTCGTAGGCCGCGTACTGCTTCATATTGGCCTCGATGGTGCTCTCGCGCTTCGATTCCAGCGCACTCCACGCATTGGCAACCGAAGAGTCGCTTGGACCCTCGCCCTGACCCACGCTCAGCACGCGCTCGTGCGACGGATCGGTGCGCATTTCCTGCTGGTAGCGGTTCACAGCGATCGGCGCTGCCGTACCGGCCACGGCCAGACCTATAAGACCGTTTCTGAGCGGATTCTTTCGCAGTCGCTCGAGACCGGACGTCCTCCTGGGAGTACCACGATCCTCAGCGCGGCGGTCACCATCGTAAGCGCGACGATACCGCTGGCGAACAGCGGGCGGCTCCGGGTCGGGGACGCCGCCGTCATAGGCCCGCGGCCATGGGCTGCGGGACCTGCCGAGCGGATGTGCGCGTTCGGGTGCGCTGCGCTGCCAGGTTGGACGCGCTTGTTGTCTGCGAGCGTGCATACTTTAACTCTCCCGGTCACAAGTGACCTATCTTACGGCTTGGTATAAACTTAACGCATCTAATGTGCCATAGTAACCCCCATCAGAGGCGATGAAGCGACCGGAGATAAGCCGGGTCGCCATCATGCTGCTCATTCTGGGTGCGATTGTGGCTGGTAAGCTTACCAAAGAGTTCTACGACTGGTACGCGTATGGCGAAGAACGGGCCACTCTGGAGGGAATGTTGCCCCAGCTGGGAGATGCGGGGTTCAATGTGGTTCTGACCCAGCTGCGCGCCGACAGCATGCGGTCCTCGATAGAAGGTATGGATCGCGACCTCAGTGACCGACGAACAGCTATCTCCGCGTACGACAGGTATGCACGGAACGGGAGACTCTCACCGTCTCTGGCAGCCCGGTACCGACGCGACCTGGAGGTCTACAACCAGATTGTCACTGAGCGAAACGAGGCTTTCGAGAGGTGGAAAGCCACCGTGCTCGAGAACCATGAAGCCGTGGAACGATACAACCGGCTTGCGGATAGAATCCGGGCGATAGCCGCCCTCATGGGCGAGCAGTACTATCCGCTGCCTACGCCGGCAGAGATCGCGGTGGAGCGAGGGATTGCGGTGCCGGGCGATCAGCCGAACTGATTGTCGATCGCGAGGCGGATCTCGTCGAGGGTGGCGCCCTGAAGGGCGAGGGTATATGCAAGATGGGCAGAGCCAAGGCATATATCGCAGCGTGCGCCGTGATCCGACTCGAAGCAGCTGAGCAGCGAATAGTGCCCCGAATGCTCGGCACAGTGGCAGTTACAGTAGAGACCGTCCACAATCTGTGGAATTTTTGCGACCTCGGCATACACCTGGGCTATCTGGGGATTCGAGGCGTAGCGCGCGGGCGGCTGCAACGTTTCGGCGCTCACCCCGGCGCGAGGTTCAGGATGCGTGGCGGCCGTTGCGGAAGGTGCAAGCGCCGTGTATCCGATAGTAGCTGCCGCGGCAACAAGAAGCACGAGGATCGGCAGGGGGATAGGGAATCGGTTTCGCTGAGCCATGAGGTTCGCTGCCAGGGAGAAATGTTTTGAGTCGACTATCGCTTATACCCATAAACAGGATCAGGTTCCCCGGCGCTCCGCCGCCACCGCCCTCCATCGCGGGATGGCGAACGTGAATGACGAACCGGGTATGTGGCGGAGGGTCGGCACCCCCGCAAAGGGATTTTCCTACCTTCGTGTGAACGGCAAGCAATTGACGAGCAAATCAGCGCTCGCCCGGATCAAAGCACTCGCGATCCCGCCCGCCTGGACCGATGTTTCGATCGCAACGACCGCGGGCGCTAAAATCCAGGCGGTCGGGACGGATGCTGCGGGCCGGAAGCAGTACATCTACGGCGAAGCGCACGTCGCTGAGCGGGCAGCGCGGAAGTTCAACAAGCTGCTCCCCTTCGCGCGTGCCTTGCCGGCGCTCAGAGCCGCCACGAACGAGCATCTCCACCTGGAGGGAGTCGGGCGGGAGCGGGTACTCGCGACGGTAGTTCGCCTGATGTGCAGGGCGTTCTTTCGGGTCGGCAGTGAGCGCTATGCGGTAAACAATAAGACGTTCGGTCTGGCCACGCTCAAGAAATCGCATCTCAGGATAGAGGGCACTGACCTCTACTTCGAGTATGTTGGCAAAGGTTCTATAGACCAGCGCCGAGTGGTCGCTGACACGCCGCTGGTAGAGATCATCAGGGAGATAATGGACCTCCCGGGCGAGCGCCTCTTCCAGTATTGCGATGTTGAAGGCAACGTACAGAAAGTCACCGCGCGCGACGTGAACCTCTACATCAAGGAGATACTCGGAGAGACGTACACATCCAAGGATATACGCACCTGGGGCGGAACGGTGAGGGCGGCGACTATTCTGGCCGACTTCGGGCCGGCGGAAACCAGAAAGCAGGCTGAAAAGCATGTCGTCCTCGCGTGCAAGCTAGTTTCCGCTGAACTGGGCAATACTCCCGCGGTGTGCCGGAGTGCCTACATCCATCCGCGGGTGCTGGACGGGTATCTTGCTGGGGGGACAATCGAAGGGATGATGCGGAAGACGCCGCGGCCAGTGGAGGCGGAGTCACCGCCGAGCTATTATGCCGAAGAGGCCGCGCTCATGCGGTTTCTGACTGCGAATGATTAGCGGCGGGGATATCTATCTCGTGCAGGTAGTACATCTCGCCGATCCCGTCCTTCCGCAGGAGTGCGTGTGAGACGTTGAACACCGGCACGCCCCCGACCGTTGCGCCTCTGAAGGTTCCCAGGTGCGCGTGGCCGTGAAAAGCTACGGCGGCCCTGTAGCGGTCGAGCGGCTCGGCAAGTCGGTCGGTCCCCAAGAATGGATGTATTTTTTCCGGCTCGCCCGCGACAGTTTCAGCGACCGGAGCATAGTGGAGTAGCGCTATCCGGACCGGGGTTCCTAGCCGCCGCAGCGCGAGCTCCAGCTTCTGTACTTCGTCTAGTGAAGCGCTGACGAACTGTTTGATTTCCGGCTCACCGAAGGCCGTAAGCGTGCCACGCCCGAAGCCGCCCATGAAGCCCTTCACGCCGGCAATCCCGACGTCGGGTGTGAGTTCGTATGCGTCGCCGTCCAGAAGGTGTATACCGGCCTCCCTGAGAATTACGGAGATCTCTTCCGTCTGACCCGCCTCGTAATCGTGATTGCCGAGAACCGCTACTACGGGGATCTCGACATCGGACAATTCGCCTACCGCAACACGCATTTCCGCGGCGGTCCCCCATCTCGTGAGGTCGCCGGCCAGCAGGAGGACATCCGCTTCTTCGTTGACGCGAGCAAAGAGAGGACGATAGGCGCCACTATCTTCCTCCCCGCAGTGGAAATCGCCTACGGCGGCTATGCGTACCGAGCGCGGGGCGTCATCACGACGGCGATCGCCCTTCCTCCGCTCGCGCCTGGGACGGCTCTGCAGTTGTTCAGGTGCGGTCTGCTCGATATCGTCAGTCATAATCCTACCCGCTCGGCGTATTCCTCGACGGCGTCCGAGCGCTCGTCCCAAATGTCGCTTGCGGCGAGTTCGCGGACGATCGGGAGCCGCTCGTTGGCGCGGATTGATTCCTCGCGAAGATCCCGCATCCCCCATTCGTGAACGTCTATGGCGAAGCTGAAGCGCGAAACGAGGGTGCCGCGCGTAGTCGGTTCCCCTGACCGTTTCCGAGCTACGTCAACCCGCAGCTTCTCGGTTAGGACGTCGACCACCCACCCCGGGACCCTGTCGCCCGTTTCGGGATAGACGTAGGAGAACATGAGGAGGTGCGACAGCAGTAGAGGCCAGTGCGGCCCGGTTTTGTCGACGAGCCTTTGCCAGTCCAGCTTGTGACCGACGCAGAGAATCAGATGGGCGATGTCCGCCATATCCTGACGGTGTCGCTCGTTGATGAAGAGCCGATGCCAGATCAGCTCCTCCGCAGGCGCAACACGAACGGGATTGGCAGCGAGGATTGCCGGCCTACTGTGTTCGTACCAATCGTGGTCGACGAACGCGAGACCATTGCCCATCCCGAAGATAACATCTACGAAATGTTCACCGAGCGTGGCCTTCGCTAGCCAGTGCGCCTGCTCCAATCGGGTGGTAAAGCCGGCGTCACGTAGGGCGCGCATGGCGTCGAGCACGTGGTTGGGTTCGACGAAGACATCCAGATCCTTCGTCTCCCGGTAGATGCCAGTGTACTCGTAGATCGCATAAGCGCCGCTGATGATGTAGGGAACAGCGGCCTCGTTGAGCGCCTTCAGCGCGCGCTTGTACTTCTCGCGCTCCTCTTCCGGAATCCAGAAATCGCCGTGGGTTACAGACTTTCTTTCCTCCCTGGATAGATCCTGGTCACGCAGCCCGCGGGTCTTCATGATCTCCGGTTCCGACATAGATCTCCTGATGCAGGTTCATCGTCAGGCAAGGCGTCGAGCAAGGATCGGGCCCATCTAAACACTTTCCCGGTCGGCACCAGATCGAGTATCTTACCGGCATGTTAAAAGACCTCCAGGACGTATTCCGGAAGAGCCTGGCCGCCTTTCGAGACGAGCTGCAGCGCCGTGAACCTGAAGACCAGGTCGCCGAGCTACTCACCCTTATGCGGAAGGAGCTGGTTTCCGCGCGCGCCAATATACCGGTTCTGGAGCGGGCCGCGGCTTCCGCGCGTGCGGAGGTGGCGAGCGAGGCGAAGGCACTGGACGACTGCCGGCGGCGCCGCTCGATGGCAGAGCGCATAGGCGACACGGAAACCGTGACAATCGCAGCGCAGTTCGAGGCCCGCCACCAGGAGCGGTTGGAGATGCTCGAGAAGAAGGTCACGGCCGCCGAGGCCGAGCATGCGATGGGCGTTCAGGAAGCCGACGAGATGATGCGGAGGTACAAGGCCGCGGATGCGAATCGGTTCGGACTGCTTGCCGAGCTACGTCGCAGCGCCGCGCGTAATCGGATGACGTCGCTGAATGAGGAAGGCGGTCCGATGAGCGACTGGGAGCGGATAAGCGACGCTATCAACAACAACGCGGCTTACGCCGATGCGGTGGAGGAGCTGGGCGATGACGGCCCCGGAAGGGAGCCGCAATCCGACGTAGAAGCCCGGCTAGAAGAGCTCAAGCGGAAGATGCGAAAAGGGTAAGCCGGTCCAGCCGGCTGGTTATTCCTGGCCGTTCCAGCGAAGATCGAGCGTCATGCGGTCGCCCTGCCGCAGAATCTGAAGTGGGATCTCGCGGTCGCGTGCCCGGATGATGGTGGCGCGGAGGTCGCCGACGGTATCGATGGCCTCATCGTCAGCGCGCAGAATGACATCACCCGCCCGAAGCCCGGCGCGACCCGCCGGAGTTTCCGGCGATACCCGGATTACAAGGACACCCTCGTCCGTTCCAAAGTAGGAGGCGAGGCCATCGTTCAGCTCGGTGAACTCGGCGCCAGCGACGCCCCGGCTGCCGATGTCCACAGTGACCATCGCCCTGCCCAGCGCCTCCATCGCGCGCTCTCTTGCCCTCACCTGGGTTTCGCTCTGCGCCATCTCCCTGGCCAACTCGCGTGCTCTGGAATGGAGTTGCACCCGGCTTCGGGCCAGCTCTCGTTCCATTTCCCGCAGCTGAGGGCGCAAGCTGTCGCGAAGCACTACCCGCAGAACCCGCTGCATGCTGTCGACCCGCATAGCCAGGCTGTCGGCGCTGAGGCCGAGCCGGTTCACCAGGTCTTCAGTCTCGAATGCTATGAGCGGAGCCACAGAGATATCGAATCCGTCCATATTGCTGTAGCGTTCAGCTATGCGCTCGACGAGCCGGTCAGGGCGGGCGCCCGCGACCACCCGGATGTTGTGCTCATCGCCGTCACGCCGGACTCGGAATCGAACTATATCACCGGGATCGAGGTCGCTCTCGGAGATCTGGTCCATTATCTCCTCGCTGCCATTCCAGCTCAACACGAGGTCACCGGCTTTCAGGCCAGCCGCCTCAGCGGGTGAACCGGGGAACACGTCCTGTATGAAGACGCGATCGCCGAAGATCTCCGGCTCCGGCCTGAAGGAGATGCCGAGCCATCCCCGTTCGGACCGCGCCTGCGCGTCGCGTGGTGCGTCAGCTCGCACCTGGGCGTGCATCTGTGAAGCACCGGCCATGGTAATGATGCCGATCAGCGCCAGGCCGCTAAGAAATTTACGCATGGTCATCTCCTTCTAAAACCAGGTTTCGTTGGTGGTATTGGCTATCTGTCGCAGAATCGCTTCGCGCTGGCCGAGCGCCGCGAGATGGTAGCCGTTGATAACCGGATCAGCGGGTGCCTGTTCGAGTGCCGACCGCGTTGTCAGGACTATGCCCTCCATGGCGGCCAGGCGATTCACCGGATCGGGCGATTCGTCCAGGCCCGAAAGCTCGGCGTAGCGAGTCAGCGCCTCCAGGTACTCGGCCTCGAGGGCAACCACCCGCTCCTCCGCCTGTTCGACGGTCATAGCAGTGGCGTGGATTGCAGGCGTGTTATTTTCGGGGGCTGTCACATCTCCAGCTCCACCCCACACCGCCGCACCCATGGCGCCGCCGCTCACGAAGAGGAGGACCGATGCCGCGAGCGCCGCGATGGGGCTGAGCCGGCCGGCTAACGCGTGCCGCCGTGGTGCCGCCACAAGTCCCTCGCTGCGGAGCCGTGACTCGATACCGGTCCACTGATCCGGTGGCACGGCAGGATCAGGGAGCGATCCGAGCGCCGCAGTTTGCGACCGCAGCGCCTCCAGCTCCTCGGCGCAAATCGCGCAGCCATCGAGGTGCGACTTCTGCTCGGCGGTGGGCAGTTCATCTACCAGCGCCGCAAGATCTTCCATGCTCAGGTGCTGCATACTTCTTCTCCTTCTATCGGTTCGCGCGTGGGGCTGAGTAGCGATCGCATCCGCGCGCGTGCTTTGGATAGTTGACTCTTGCAGGTTCCCGGCGCCACGCCGGTTATCTCCGCGATCTCCCGGTGTGTGAAGCCCTCGACGTCGTGCAGGACCAGCACCTGCCGCATCCGGTCCGGGAGAAGCTCCATCGCTCTTTCGAGGCGCATGCGCAGGAGGGGTAGATCGTCCGGCCGGGAGCAGGGGAGATTCTCCGGAAGCGGCTTCTCCCGCCCGTCGTGACGCTCCCGTTTGCGTCGCCCGTAAAGGGCACTGTTGACAGCAATCCGGTGGAGCCAGGTGGTGAACAGAGCATCACCCCGGAAATCGGGTAGGGCGCGGAACACCCGAACCCACGCCTCCTGCGCGCAGTCCTCGGCTAGTGAATCGTCACCCGCCAGACGCCGTACGATCGCGTACACACGGTCGGCGTGCCGCCGGTAGAGCGCCTGAATCGCGCTCCCGTCACCCGCCTGTGCCTGCCTTATAAGTTCGATCTCGGTCATGACTCCATTCGTCGGTCCGTATTATCTGATGCCGGATGGAGCCCGAAGGGTTGCCTGGACTACTGGAGAGACGTTTCTTTCGCGGGGAGCCTAAGCGCCGCAAGCGGGCATGGTGGAAGGTAATACACTATCGGCTACCGGCGCATTGCCGATAGCCGATAGGTTAAAGCTGTTGCAGGTAGTGCTTAGCCGTTGCTGATAGCTGATAGCTGATAGCTCCTAATACCATCCCGCGTCGTACCCGCGGCCGTAGCCACGGTACCCGCCGGGCCTGCGGGAATAGCCGGTGTAGCCGCGGTCATATCCGCGATCATAGCCGGGAGAGGATCGGTATCCGCGATCCGGTCCTTCGTACTCGCCCCTGATCATGCGCATGGGTGTATGGGAGGGACGGTCGCCGTAGGGATCGCCGTTGTCGGTCTGCCACTGGCTCTTGTAGTTGGCGTCGTAGCCGTAGCGTCCGCCATAGTAGCCGTACTCGGGCTCGTTGGGGATACCCCACATTCCGGTAGGACTCGCGCCTCTGAAGCCATACTCCTGGCCGTATCGCGGGCCCGCGCCGTATCCGGTGCGTGGGCGGTACGAGCCATAGTCGCGGTCGTAGTTGCGGTTCCAAAATGCCATCTGTCCCTCCATAGTTTCTGGTCAATCCAGCGACCGGGGCGGACCCCGACCCATCGTGTGCGGGACATATGACTGGTCGCAAAGTTCATTCCATTCGCAGGCCCGTTTTCGCGGAGCAGAAGGATGTTCACTAAGCTGGAGATCGCCGTGGTAGTCATCGTGCTGAGCGTGCTCAGCGCCTGTTCTCCGCTGTACGTTATCCGGGCGGGATACGAGGAGGCGAAGATCCTGAGCCGGCGCGAGCCGATCACCGAGCTGGTGCGTGATACCACCGTGCCGCGCGAGCGGCGCGAGAAGCTGGAGATGGTCCTGGAGGTGAGGGCATTCGCGAACGACGTTCTCGAGCTCGAGGTCGGCGACAGCTACACGACCTTCTCGCAGCTCGATTCAGATACTCTCGCACTGGTGCTCTCGGCCTCGCGCAAGGATCGCTTCGAAGCGTATACCTGGTGGTTTCCCATTATCGGTGACGTTCCGTACAAGGGCTTCTTCAGCGAGGACGACGCGCGTGATGCGATCGCAGATCTCGAGGAGCAGGGGTACGATACCTATCTTCGTCCTACCGCCGCCTTCAGCACTCTCGGCTGGTTCAATGATCCGCTGGTGTCCACGTTGCTCCGCTACGATTCCGTGTCGCTGGCGAATACCGTCATCCACGAGCTGTTTCATAATACGCTCTATCTTGCTGGTTCGGCGGCATTCAACGAGAGTCTCGCCAACTTCGTCGGCGCGCGTGGCGCTATCGCCTTCTTCTGCGGTCGCCCGGAGCTTCAGGACAACTGCGATCTTGCGCGCGCTGCATGGAGGGATGAGCTGATATTCGGGCGGTTCCTGAGTGATCTGGTGCGCAAGCTGGAGACCCTTTACGGGCGCGAGGACCTAAGCCGCGCGCAGAAACTGGTGCTGCGCGAGGAGATCTTTGCTCACGCGCAGCGGCGATTTCGTGATGAGGTCCAGCCGTCATTCGAGGTCTCCACCTTTGCCAGTTTTGCGCGCACGCCGCTCAATAATGCTACGTTGATTTCGCGGCGTCTGTATTATCATAGGCTGGATCTGTTCGAGAGGGTGTTCGGGGCGTACGGGCGCGATCTTGTTGCTACTCTCGGGGCTGTGCTGGAGGTGGCGAGTGGGAGCGATAGGCCTTATGAGGCCGTGGAGGCGTTGGTGGGGGGGTGAGGGGGAACGGCGAGGGC
>DASSKB010000189.1:0-9230 GCA_035690925.1 Longimicrobiaceae bacterium | reverse complement strand
AGGCGCTCCACCTGGCGCGCGCGGGGGCGCTCGAAGCGTTCGAGCCTGGGCGCCGGAAGGCGGCGTGGGAGGCGCTCCGCGCGGCGGGCGATACGCTGCCGCTCGCTCCCGCGCGGCGGCTCCCCTTCGACCCCGAGGAGCTGGAGGGCGACGAGCTCATCTTTCTGGATTACCTGGCCACCGGAGTCTGCGTGAACGGCCATCCTATGGAGCACCTGCGCGAGCGTCTCCGCGCGGCGGGCATCGCCTCCAGCGCGGACATCCAGGAGCTGGAAGACGATCAGCCTGTCGTCGTCGCCGGTCTGGTCGTCGCGCGCCAGCACCCATCAACCGCCAAAGGCACCGTCTTCCTGCTGATGGAGGACGAGTGGGGGTTCATCAACGTCATCGTCCCAGCAAAGCTGTACGAGAAGAACCGCGAGATCGTCAGGTACTCGCCATTCCTGATGGTGGAGGGGCTTTTCGAGCGGGAAGGACCCGTGCTGAACGTTGTAGGGCGGCGATTCAGGAAGATAAAGACGCAGCTACTCTCGCTGCGGTCGCATGACTTCCACTGAGGTGAGCCGTACGGATCAAGCGGCAGTCTGAATAAATACGTACTCGACGCGGGAAGAGGGTTCGGGTACAGCCTCTCCATCCTCACGCAATCCTACCAGGTGGAATACAATCGCTTCACGGATCAGATCCCGTACCTCCTGCTCACTTTCCCCCGCGGCGACGCAACCGGGTAAATCAGGAACGTATGCACCGAATCCGCCATCGCCCTTCTCGATGATGATCGCAAATTCCATAAATCTTATTTCACCCCCGCTTGCTTGAAAACACTTCTGAGTGTGCCAGGCGTAGGGGAAGAAACATTACCTGGGTATCAATCGGGCGTCAATGTCGACATCGAGCACCCGAACACCACCCGGTATCCCCATTTGCACCACCTCGCACCTCCACTTGCAGCTGGAGAGCGAAGATGATCCGCGTCGGACCCGCGGGATGGCTATATAAGAACTGGAAAGGCGTCGTCTACCCCGAGCCCGTACCCAAGGGGTTGGGTGTGGATGTACTGGTGGAATCCAGCTACTTCGGCGCCTATTTACTCCAGTTCCCCTGGAGCTCGTGATTCCCGAGCTTCACCCACCGTAGCGTGCCAGGAACCGACGCTCCCCCTCCGTTGTGCCTATCAGGATGAGCTCGGCGGTCGCGGGGAGCATCATATCTGGCGGCGGGCTGATCAACGACTCGCCATTGTGCTCGATAGCCATAACGCTGCAACCGGTGTCATGGCGGATATTGGATTCCATCAAGGATAGCCCTGCGAGCTCGCGCGGCACCGGGAATCGGAAGATGTCGATACCTTCGGCGAGCATAACCACATCGCCCATCTCGAGCGTATTGAAGATGGCGTTTGCACCCATGGACGCGTACGACATGACGAAGTCGGCACCCGCGCGGTGGAGTGTGCTTACATTCCTCTCCAGCGTCGCGCGACTGATGATCTGAATATCTGGCCGAAGCCGCCGGCAGTAGATAGTAAGGTAGATGTTGGTCGCGTCGTCGTTGGTGGTGACGATCGCGGTGGGCGCGTCGCGGATGCCGGCCTTCTCGAGAACATCGATGTCAGCGGCCGAGCCGAGGACATACACGTCGGGATGGCGTATGCGGGACGGATCCTTTTCGATAACACGGTAGGGGATCTCGCGCTCCTTGAGCGCGTGCGCAGCCGCGCGCCCCACCCTGCCCCCGCCGAGAATCAGCACCGGAGTCTCGGAGACATTGTATATGGTGGTCAGCTCCGTGAAGTTCGCGAACTGCTCTTCCGAGCCCGCGAGCACCAGAACGGTTGTCGATTCGATCTGTGAGTCCGGAGTGGGAATCTCCAGGTGCCCCCGCTTCCAGATACCGACTACCGTTAGCCCTGTTGCCTCGCGGAGCTGGCTCGCGGCGAGAAGCTTGTTCACCCACGGGGTGCCGGTCATTGGCGCCTCGGCGATCAGCAGGTCGCCGAACTGCCCGATTATGTTGGCGCGCGAGTCTCCGCCGAGTGCCCGCCGCCCGAGTGATCGGCCTAGCATCTCCGGTAGCTGAATCACATGGGACGCACCCGCCAACTCCAGGATATCAATCGACTCGGGGGCCCGGGCGATGGCTACGATCGGAACGTCATTCGAGAGCTCGCGAACCGTGAAAGCGATGTTCGTGTTCACGTAGTCATCACCCGTTGCCACTATCAATGCTGCGTCCGCCGCCCGGAGCTTCACGTACGTCTCGAGCTTATCGCGGTCTCCGACGATGACCGGCACTCCGTCATCATGCAACTCCAGAGCGGTAGCGAGGTCGGATTCAAGCAGATAGAACAGGCGGCCGTGATGCTTTAGCCGATCCATGAGGGAGATAGTTACGGGGTCGTACTGAGTCAGGATCACATGCCCTTTCGTCCCTTCAGGGACAGACCTGGCAGCGCGATTCCTGGACTGCGCCTCCAGCCACGGGGCGTAGAAGAATTGAATGAAGGTGAACGGCAGGACCACCAGCAGGAAGATGACTCCCGACATCAGGACGACGATGGAAAACACCCGCCCCGCATCGCTCTGGAAGGTGATATCACCGAAGCCAAGAGTAGACATTACGGTGAGTGTCCAATAGAACCCTGTTATCCAGGAGTGTGTTTGCCCTTCCGCAGCCATCAGGATGTGGAAGACAATGGTGTATATAACCACCAGGACTACCAGAAATATCACGAACTTCCAGAGCGACTTCAGATCGCGCTTCGTGCTCTGGTTGCTGACCAGGTAGGCGAGCTGAGAGGGTAAGAACTTCATTCGAGATCGTGGTCGGCGTGGTCCGGCTCGACTTCTCGGAAACCGCGGCAGCGCAACACCGGTAGCGGCGGGTACCGCGGGAAATCAGGATCCACCGCGGAAAGCTTGCAAAGCAGAAACTGTGAGCCGGTGCGTGTGGTGATCAGGCGCGCATTCTCGCAGCGCCCGCAGAGTCCACTCTGCGGTGGAAGAGGGCCACTCACGGACGCTCGGCACCCGTATCGGCAGCTCTCAGGGCATTTTCACTTCGCTGCCAGGCGACTATCACTTCTGGGAAGGGAGGCGATTCCAGATCCGGATTCGCCAGATCGACCACGGCCTGCGGAGGTACTGTTCCGTTCGGCTGTAAAAAGAGGCCTTTCACCAGCGCGATTGCGGCCATTTCGCCACCGGCCATGAACCGCTGTTCGAGGTACATCCACTTGTCGTCCCAGCAGAGCAGACGCGTGTGGATCTCGTAGCGCTGGAACGGCGACAATGAGCGCCTGAAGCGGATTGATAGCGACCCTATAACGGGACGCCACTTACACCGGAAAAGCTGCCGCATCACGCCGATTCTCATCATAAGATCCAGTCGGCCCAGATCCATGAGCGAGAGATAGCGCCCATTGTTCATGTGGAAGTTGATGTCCAGATCGTTCGGCAGCACGTGAAAGACGACGACCGAGGTGTCGAGCGGACGCAGCCGGTGTCGCCGCAGGGAAGTGAGAGCAACCCGGAGGGTGCGGAAAATCAGGTTCATTCAGGCGTGCGACTCCGACCGGCCACCCGCCATTCGTGCACGACTTCCCCCCCCTCAACGCCCCATAACCGCTCATGCAGGTTGACCGAAACACACACATGGTTAGGGACGACCCGAACCCGGTCCCCGACCTTGGGACGCCAGTCGGTCGCGGAGAGGTCCAGAACACCATGCTCCTCCGAAAGCGATTTCACGATTATCTCCGGGCGGTCGAGCAGCGCGCCAAAACCGCCACCTTCAGCGCGCAGTTCCTCCTTCGCCAGAGCCTTCGAGCCCGCGTCGATGACCACCTGGCCGGGCACCGATGTACTGACGACAGTCGCCAGTATGCTGTATGCGCATTCGCTCCAATCGCAGGCACCCACCAGCGCTGTAGTCCGGTCATTGAAGATATTCGTACCCGGCCGCACCTCGGTGAGCCCTTCGATCTCGTGCGATCGCCAGAACGTCGGGGTCGACCCGCCGCTAACGACCTGTGGCTCCAGCCCCGCGCTGATAAGCGCTTCACGGAAAGATGCCAGCCGGTCCGATAGTGCCGCGATCAGCGGTCCCTGCTCGGCCACATGCGCCCGGATGTGACCTGGGTAGAACATGACGCCCCCATACTCCACCCCTCCCAGCTCGGCCACCTCCCGTGCCAGGGCGACAGCGCCTTCGGGGGTCTGAACCCCCACGCGATTCATCCCCATATCGAGCTCTATAAGGACACCGACGGAGCGCCCGGCGGCACGCGCCGCTCCCGCGAGCCCGCGCAGCGCCTCCACCGAATCGAGCCCCACCGTGAGCCGCACTCCTGCGGGCAGCGCCATCAACCGCTGAAGCTTGGAATCGCCGAGCGGCGGATACGCGAGCAACAGATCATCCACGGCCGTTGCCATAACCACCGCCTCCCCGGGGGTCGCAACCGATACGCCCACCGCCCCAGCCGCCACCTGCATCCTGGCGATCTCCGGCGTCTTGTGCGTCTTACAATGCGGCCGCCACGCCAACCCATGCCGCCGGCAATAACTCGCCGCCCGCTCCAGATTGGTCCGCATCTTAGCCAGCTCAACCACCGCCGCCGGCGTCTCGACCTCCCCAAGCTTCATTGTCACCCTGTCACCTTGTCACCCAGTCACCCTGTCACCCTGTCACGCCGTCTGCCCCGTCGGCCGCATAAGGCCGCGCTCACGGAGCGATTTCACGATCTCGGTCTTCTCGGCGATTAGCGCAGCGCTCTCGTCGTCCGGCACCAGCCGAAGCTCCCGCTCGATCTCCGCGAGTCGATCGTGATAGGGGCGTGCGAGCATCCGTCGGAGGCTGTCCGCGTAGAAACTTTCGAGCGCTTCCATGTGCTGCGCCTCGGGATCGCCCCGAAGCTCCTCGACCACCGCCTGCGCCTCCGGAGGAAAGCGGTTCAGCCATTCCCCGTCCGCGTCTCGGTGCCCCTCGAGCTGCAGTATCTCCTCGAAGATGGCCCTATAGACCGGCTCCCGAAAGTCGTCGGGTCCGATATCGCGCGCAGCGCGCTCCACCCACGACTCATCGCGCAATAGGAGGAGGATGAGGTTCCGCTCGGCTCCAAGCGTCCGAGCCGTCGGCCGCGGCGCGCCGAAATCCTCCGCTCGCCGACCCTCAGTCCGATGCCGCCGCTCGGGGGCCGCGCCCGAACGGGCATCGCGTGGTGGCCCCGCGGTGACCTCACGCTCGAGCGCGTCGCGGGGGACCCCTGTCTTTTCGGCTATGCGCGTGAGGTAAACGCCGCGTAGCACCTCGTCAGATGCCGCCCGGATGGTCGGCAGCAGCGCGTCCACGGCCCGCCGAACGCCGGCTATCGATCCGAAGAAGTCCCGGCGTTCGAGTATCTGGAGTTTTCGCTCCAGTATGTCGACGGCATCGTCCAGGTACTTCCGCAGCGCTTTCGCCCCTCCACTTCGCACCAGCGAATCGGGATCCTCGCCATCGGGGAGGGTGGCTACGAGGACTTCGACGCCCGCGCGCAGAAGCTCATCACCCGAACGAAAAGTGGCCTTCATGCCCGCGAGGTCGCTGTCGTACAGGAGGATGACCGTCCGCGCGTATCGGGCTATGAGAGTGCCCTGAGCGGTTGTGAGCGCCGTTCCCAGTGGCGCGACGACGTTCTCGACGCCCTGCGCGGCGAGGGAAACGTAGTCCATGTAGCCCTCGACCACGAGCGCACGCTCCGCCTTCCGAATAGCGCCGCGACTCCAGCGCAGCCCATACAGCACATCCCCCTTCCGATAAACAGGCGTTTCGGGGGAGTTCAGGTATTTCGGAATGTGCTCCGCCGCCTCGCCCAGGATTCGACCGCCGAAAGCTACGACTTTCCCGCCGAGATCTTCGATAGGGAAGATGAGTCGGCCTCGGAAGGCATCGTAAGGCTCACGGCCGCCCTTGGTGGACTCCTTTACGAGGCCGAGGCTGAGGAGCAGGTCGTTGGCGATGCCGTGTGCACGCGCGGCGTCTCCGAGTGCAGTCCATGACTCGGGAGCCCAACCGAGCCCGAACCGCTCGGTAGCGTCTTTCGATATCCCGCGCTTCGCCAGATAATCGCGAGCGATCTTGCCGTCCGAGTCGTCCCACAAGCGCCGGCGGTACCAGTCCGCGGCGAATGCGTTGGCCTCGTGATGCCGGGCGTGGGGATCGGGGGCGGATCTCTGCTCAGCGGGATCGGGGATATCGACACCGACGCGGCCAGCCACGAGCCGGACGGCCTCGATGAAGTCCATCCCCAGGTGCTTCATCGGGAAGGAGAATACATCGCCCGCCTCCCCGCACACAAAACATTTGAACACCCCCTTTGCCGGATCGACGGAGAAGTTCGGCCCCTCGCCACCGTGCAGTGGGCACGGCCCACGAAACGTCCGCCCCGACCTCTTGAGCGTCGTGTATTCCGATACGATCTCCACGAGATCCGCGCGAACGCGGACTTCTTCTATGAGATGATCGGGAATGGACATGACGGCAATTTTGAATTTTGAATTTTGAATTTTGAATTTTGAATTGTGAATTATTGGATCGTCAGCGTACGCGCGAGATATCATGGAAATATGCCGTTCAGTGGGATATGAATTCCCAGTGTTCCTCTGCGTACCCCGCGCCTCTGCGGTAATTTTCAACTGCGGAGGCGCGGAGAACGCGGAGGAACTCGCTAACGGAGTAGTTCAATCCAAAATTCAAAATTCCACAACCGTGACCCCCGTGCCGCCCTCGTAGCGCTCACCGGGTCGGAAGCTCGACAGGCGGCGATCGAGTTTCAGGATCTCCTGGACGCGGGCGCGGAGGGCGCCGGTTCCTTTACCGTGGATTATCCTGAAGCTGGGGAGGCCAGAAACGAGAGCCGCGTCGAGGGATCGGGCCAGCTTTCCCTCCATCTCGTCCACCCGCAGTCCGCGAAGGTCTACCTCGCTGCTCGCGTCCATATCGGCGTCTATGTAACCGCCACCGGACGGAACATGGGTCCGCTTCCGTTGTGGCTGCTGGTCCCCGGCGGGCAACGGAGTAAGGTCTTCGGCTGGCAACTGGAGCCTGATGCCCCCCGCCTCGACTGTCGCCTTACCATCGCGCAACTCCAGGACCGTCCCGGTGCTGGCTATCGACTCTATCCTTACCCGGAGGCCGATCTCGAGGCGACCGGCGGCCCCCGATCGTCCGCGTGACGCCGGCGCATGTCGCGGCGCCGGGCGCTGTTCGCGCGCTGCCCTTTCCACCCGCTGACGGGCGGCGCGCGCGGCCTGGTCCAATCTGTCACCATCGGCGGCGGAGCGCACCTCCCGGATGGCGGCTTCGACCTCCTGGCGAGATTCGAGGAGCAGCTCACGCGCGTGCTCGCGGGCGGACTCATCTGCCTGCCGCTCCCGCTCGCGCAGCTGGCGCTCCCGCCGCTCGAGATCCTCACCGAGTGCGGAGTTTTCGGCGAGCCGGCGCTCCACCTCGATAGTGGCGTGACTGAGCTGCTGCTCCTTCGCTTCGATCTCCAGGAGGAGCCTGCTCACATCGCGCTCGCCCTCGGGAAGCGCAAGCTCCGCGCGCTCGAGCACGTTTGTCGGCAACCCGAGGCGCCGGGCAATCGCGAGGCCGTACGAACGACCCGGAAGGCCTTTGATCAGGCGATAGGTAGGCTGAAGGCGCTCGGCATCGAACTGGAGTGATGCGTTGACGACCGCGGCATCTTCGGTCGGGAGTAATTTGAGCTGTCCCAGATGCGTCGTCGCGACGGTGAACGCCGAGCGATGCGTGAGCTCCAGGAGGATCGCCTGCGCGAGTGCTCCGCCCTCCACGGGATCGGTCCCGCTGCCGATCTCGTCGATCAGCACGAGCGACCCGGCATCCGCCAGCTCGAGCGTCTCCCGCAGGTTCTTCAGATGAGCGGAGAAGGTCGATAGCGATGCCTCGATCGACTGCTCATCACCTATATCCGCGAACATCTGTCGAAAGATGGGGAGCCTCGTCCCCTTCCCCACGGGTGGGACGATCCCGCTCTGCGTGAGGAGTGAAAGCAGGCCCACTGTTTTCAGGAGAACCGTCTTACCGCCAGTATTGGGACCGGAGATGAGAAGGGTGCGCTCGCCCGGGTCCATCCTGAGGTCGAAAGGCACCACATCGTCCGACGCGGCGAGTAGCAGAGGATGTCGGCCCTGCACGACCTCGTACTCAGTGTCGTCATCCAGAACGATCTCCGGCGCTACTCCGCCGACCCGCAGTGCGTAGCGCCCACGCGCGAACAGCGAATCGAGCCGAACCAGCCGATCGAGCGACTCCAGCAGGCTGTCGCGGTGCGGACGCACCAGATCGGTAAGCTCCCGGAGGATCCTCAGGACCTCGCGCGCCTCGGCGGATTCAAGCTCGCGCAATCGGTTCATCATCTCGATGGCGACTGGCGGTTCCACGAACAGGGTGGCGCCAGTACCGGATTCACCGTGGACTATCCCGCCCACCTCACCCAGGCCCTCGCGTCGCACCGGCACCACGTAGCGGCCCTCGCGGATGCTCACCGATGCGTCAGGGACGCGGAAATGCGCGGGCAGTGACGATGCGAACGAGGTGAGCCGATCCACTATGCGGGATCGCGTTCCCTTGATCTCACGACGAATGCGTGCCAGCTCCGGTGAGGCTCCATCGCGAACCTCGCCGTCCTCGTCTATCGCGCGACCGATATCCTCCGCAATACCAGGGAGGTCCGCGAGAAACTCGGCCACGCCGGCCAGGCGAGGAAAGCGCTCGGGCCGCGCGATGAGCGAGCGCCTGGCCGTCCTGCTCGACACCACCAGGGTGCCAGCGTCGCGGAGCGCTACCGCTTCCCAGACCGAGCCCGGGACGCCAAGTCGCTGCAGTGGCTCGCGCAGATCCGGCACCGCCGGCATCGCCCAACCCTCGTCGCCGGTAACGAGTGCCTCCATCTCGCTCACAAGCTCGAGCTCGGAGCGGACCCAGCCACCCTGCAGGCGCGGCTCCAGCGAGCGCACCGCCTCCGCACCCAGCGGCGAAGACGCAAACCCAGCCACCCGCGCGAGCGCTTCCCGATATTCCAGAACTTCTAATGCGTGGGAGTTCATAGCAGGATGATACACTCTACGGGGTGAATGGTGCGGAGGCGACGAGTGCGAAGTGCGAGGTGCGAGGTGCGGACGGGGCCAGGATGGTTAGCCGCTTCGGACGTGACAATCCGCAGGCCA
>DASSKB010000188.1:0-15260 GCA_035690925.1 Longimicrobiaceae bacterium | reverse complement strand
GCACCTCATCCATCGTCTGGAGCGAATCGACTTCGATGCCTTTGGATGCGCTCACCACCAGCGCGTCCGGCGGTATAGCGGATGCGGCGTTCTCCATCACCTTCCTCACCACATGCGAGGGGCTCACGGAAACGACGACTCCCGCGTCGGAAACCGCCTCCTCGATGGCGCTGGTCGCGCGGAGCCGCGGGTCGAGTGCGATCTCGGAGAGGTACCTCGAGTTCCGGTGCTCGGATTCTATGGCCCGTGTAACATCGGACTCGAACGACCAGAGAACCGTATCGACTCCCTTGGTCGCGAGGAGGTTGGCTAACGCGGTGCCCCAGCTGCCCGCACCCAGCACGGCTACACGATCATGCGTCATCTTGGCTCCTCCTGTCTGACCGATTCGGCTTTTGAAGATGCCGCCGAACCAAACCTGTATTCCTCGCCCCGCAGGATCCTGCCGATATTCGCGCGATGGGCGAAAATAACGAATGTGGCCATTGCTATTCCCAGCGCCAGAACGGCCGGCCTTGTCTCGACGATTGCGAGCACGGCCAGCAGGGTGAGCGCACCCATGATGGAGGCCAGTGATACCATTCGCGATATGCGCAGCACCGCCAGCCAGACAACTATGGAGATCCCGACCGCCAGCGGTGCGAGTGCGAGAAACACGCCGGTAGCTGTAGCTACGCCCTTACCGCCCCGGAATCGCAGATAAACTGGAAAGACGTGGCCAATTATAGCTGCGGCCCCGTAAACCAGCGCCCAGGTCCACAATTCGCTCCCGTCCCACCTTACGAACAGTGCTGCCGGAACGAAGCCCTTTAGCAGGTCAACAACCATAACGGGCGCGGCGATCCTGGCTCCCAGTACTCTGAACGTGTTGGTCGCGCCAGGGTTACCGCTGCCATGCTCCCGGATGTCGATCCCGCGAGTTATGCGTCCCGCCAGGTAACCCGTGGGAATCGCACCGGTAAGGTAGCTGACCAGCACCCAGAATGCCGGCGTCATTCCTCTTCGTGTCTCCGCCGCAGGATTATCCGTAATGGCGCGCCGGTGAACTCCCAGGCTCTACGGAAGCCATTTTGCAGGTACCGCAGATAGTTCTCCGGAATGGCCTCCGGGTAATTCGCCCACAGCACAAAGGTAGGTGGAGCGACCGAAACCTGCGTCCCGTACAGCACCTTGACCGGGCGGCCCTGCTGATGCGGCGGGCGCGAACGCGAAGCCAGATCCCGGACCACCTCGTTAACCTCGTGCGTTGGAACACGCCGCTCCCGGGCTGCCTGAACCGACAGCACGAGGTCCAGCGTCTTCTGGGCTCGCTGACCGCTCAGGGCGCTGATGAAGATGATAGGGACCCATTCCAGGAAAGGGGCCTTCTGCCTGACGGCTTTCTCGAAGCGCGGTGCCGTCATGGTCTCCTTCTCCACCAGGTCCCATTTGTTCACCACCAGAATAAGTCCGCAGCCGGCATCCCACGCCTTCTGGGCTATCCTGAGGTCCTGGTGATGAATCGGCTCTGTGGCATCGATCAGCAGCAGGCACACATCGGCCCGTTCGATCGCGCGCTCGGTCCGGATAACGCTGTAGTACTCAACATTCTCATGCACCCGTGCCTGTCTGCGGAGGCCGGCCGTGTCCACGAAGATCAAGGTTTTCCCCTTGTACTCCATCGGGGTGTCGATGGCATCCCGGGTCGTGCCAGCGGTTTCAGACACCACCAGCCGCTCGGCCCCGAGCAGCCGATTCACCAGGCTGGACTTCCCTACGTTCGGCTTTCCGATCACCGCCACCCGGAGCGCTTCGTCTTCAGCATCGTCACCACCAGCGGGGAGTCTGTCGACTATAGCATCGAGAACATCTCCGCTTCCCTTCCCGCTGAGGCTACTCACCGGGAGTGGCTCCCCCACTCCCAGATCCCAGAACTCGTGGTGCTCGAGCGAGGTTGGGCTCCCCAGATTGTCCACTTTGTTGACGAGCAGGACGATCGGGCGGTCGGCGCGCCGCAGGTACTCAGCTATCCGGTAGTCCAGCGGGTGCGGACCGGTCCGGCCGTCCACCATCTGCACCACGACATCGGCTTCCTCGATGGCAACGATGACCTGTTGCCGGATGAGCCTGTCCATGGCCTCGTCGGAGTCCTGGACCATCCCGCCAGTATCCACAACATAGAACTGCCGCCCATTCCAGTCGGCACGCGCGAAATTTCGATCGCGCGTAACACCCGGGCGGTCCTCCACGATAGCGAGTCGGCGACCGAGTACACGATTAAAGAACGTCGACTTACCCACATTCGGGCGGCCAACTACAGCAACCACTGGTAACTTCACGGCAGTATCACGACGGAAATATGTATGGGCGGCGAAGCAGATCCTGCTGAAAAAAGCTCCGGACGGGGCCGGGAATGATAACGGCCCGGGGTGGGTTTCGCCAACTACCAGCGGGAGATCGGCTTATGGCAGGGTCGCCCCGCACGAGGCACATTCCCGGGATTCAAGCTCGCGCGCCTCGCCGCAGTTAGGGCATGCGAAGGTCACCTCGCCATCGATGCTGGTATGATCACGAATGGCATCGAGTCCCCGTTCGTAGTCCCAGGCCGGGACCAGTATGCGGACGATGCTGAGCTCACCCAGGTCCACAGAGAAGATCCTGTCGCGCTGAGAATAGATCCGCGCGTCAATGCCCTCTGCCTGGAGATTCTCCCGTATCAGCTGCGCCTGGACTTCGGTGGTGGTAGTGTAAAGTTGTGCCCACCCCTCTGTGATCCGTACGCCTCTGTGGTCGGAGCAGAGGTATGCGTGGCGGTCGCCGTGATGGCATTCGTCGCAGACGGCCTTGCCACATACCACACATCGACCCTCGGCTGGTCGATCGGGGTGCTCGGCGCAGGAGGTCTCGATGCGAAGCTTTCCGCACGACGGGCAGGAGTCGCCCCCGCGGTATTCTTCTTTACATCGCGGGCACTCGAAAACCGTGTCGTCATTTGCGCCGCAGTTGGGACAGGTGTCCATCGAGCTCGGAATCTCGGTATCGCAGGTGGGACAGTTCGTCATCTCGTCGATTGGCAAGGAGAAATAACCCCGTTCCGGAACGTCGGCAAACGCAAGAAGTGTGCGCTGGATGTGCGAAAGGGCGGCCTGTTATGGCCGCCCTTTCGCATATCCAGCACCAGACTCTCCGATCAGCCGACCAGCTCGTAGCTATAGCCCATAACGGGCTCGGCGGACTGGAATTCGACTTCGAAGTCTGTCGACGCCTCCGCACCCGGAGCCGTGACGGTCACAGTCTCGGTACCGATCTGTCCTGCAGCGCCGTAAAAGGTGAAGAGCAGTTGTACGGTCTGCCCGGCACCCGCCTCGGTCCCGACTACCGTGCCACGGACCGTTGCGCCGGTGTCGGTGGTGCCCATCTGCAACTGCTCCACGTGAATGGGAACGGCCGCATTGGCGCGGAGCACCTCCAGAGCGAGATCCTGCTGCTCGGTGTCGCGATAAGCACGCGCGAGGATCAGCGCAGCGTTCTCATTGAGCGGGTCCAACTCGACCAGCCGGACCGCCACTGGCACCAACGCCACGAAATCTTCCATCGCGTACAGCGCGTTCGCATAATTGTACCAGGCGTCACGACTGTTCGGCATGAGATCCGTCACACGCTTGAACGCCTCTGCCGCCTGCGCAAAATTCTGCGAGTTGAACAGTGCTACGCCAACGTTGAAGATTTCGTTGCCACTCAGATCTGGAGAGGTGAGCAGGCTCTCGTAGATCGCATTCGCCTCGGCAGTCTTACCCTGCTTGGAGAGGGCGAGTGCGAGTTCACTCTGGAGTTCCACGTTGTTCGGGTCCGCCTCGAGCTGCGCACGGTAAAGCTCTTCCGCTTCAGCGTACTGTTCGGTGAAGATCAGCAGCTGCGCAAGGTTCGATATCACCGACGCACGGGTTTCCTCACGCGCCGTTACCTCCTCGGGCATCAACTCGCGCGTGGGGGTACGCTCCAGCGCTGCAAGCGCGTCGCGGTAGGCCTGCACGGCCTTTTCGTGCTCACCACGCTGGGTGTACACAACGCCCAGGTTGAGCGCCGCCTCACCACGTTTGTCGAAGATGATGTTCGCTCCGCTCCAGGCCGCGATCGCGCCCTCGACGTCGCCCTCGTTGTACGCGTTCACGCCCTCGTTGAAGGCCGCGGCCCATGCGACTTCGCGGGCCGGATCGATCTCGAGCTCGTACGCGGGATAGATTTCCTCGGCACGCTCGAAGAGGTCATCGGCAACTTCGTAGTTGCCCAGTCCTGCCTGCGCCCTCGCCGCCAGGAAATAATGGAGCGGGTTCGCCGAATCGGCGGCGATTCCCTGCTCCGCCTGGTCGAGTGCCTGCTGAAAGAGGTTCTGGCGCGCTTCGCCAGTCGATCCTTCGGCCTGGGCAAGGAATAGCTGCGCCGGCCCTGAGAAGTCGCTTTCACTCGGCTCCGTGCCCGGGGGATAAGTCTCTCCGGTGGGCGATGTGACTGGACCGGCAGGCACCGTGGCGCCGGCGCAGCCAGCGAGTGCTAGTCCCGCAAATGCGAGAATGATCCCACTGCGAAATTTCATTGTCTGGTCCTCCCGTGATGATGAAGAACTGCGCCCCTCAGTGGACGCAGAGACACCGTGGAACCCGCGCATGGGCGCGGCTATGATTCCGCGGCAACTCCCTCTGAAAGCATGGCCCGGTATGCTTCTAAGGGGGTCAATCCGAGCAATGTCGCCACCCGCACAACGTCCTCGAACTCGGGCTTCGCCCGCACGCCGCCGCCAGGGAGCGACGAGCGCTTCACGCGCAGCGAATGCCCCCTCCACCGCACCACCACCTCCTCGCGCGGCATGGCATCTCGCCCAACGACCCACTTCCGCACCCCGATGGACGGGCTCGCGCGGAAAAGAGCCTCTGATACCGCACTTTCGTCGTCCGGGTTCACCAGTGCCTCGATGCGAATGCCCGGCCGGCCCTTCTTCATGATCTGCGGAATGACCACGCAATCCAGCGCACCCGCGGCAAGAACAGCGTCAACGAGCGGCGGGACGTACTCGGGCGAAAGGTCATCCACATCGGATTGCAGGAGCAAGAGCTCCTCCGTCGTCCCCGGTCGCGACTCGATCTCGATTAGGCGCAAACAGTTGGGGCGATCCGATGGGTCCCTCGTGCCGGCACCGAACCCGGTTCTGAGCGGTGTGAACCGGGTAGGTGGCTCCTGTCCCTGGGTAAACACCCTCAGGAGTACCGCACCGGTCGGAGTCGTACACTCACCTTCCAATTCGGGATCCCGAACGGGGATGCCTTTGAGCTGCTTGAGAACCGCTGGCGGCGGGACAGGGAAGTTGCCGTGCGCCATCTCCGACCAGCCGCGACCGAGAGTCGTGGGGCGCGTGTAAAATTCACTGTAGCCCAGCTCCGCGCACCCAGCTACAGCCCCCAGGATGTCGACTATTGCATCGAGGGCGCCGACCTCATGAAAGTGAACCTTCTCGGGCGTGGTACCGTGGACCTGGGCCTCGGCGGAGGCAAGAAGCGTGAAAGCCGCTATCGCGCGATCGCGCACCTCCGGCTTTACCCTCGTCCCTTCAATGATCGCAACGATATCACTCAGGTGCCGGTGCGCGTGCTCCTCCGGAAAATCCAGCAGGAGCCGCGTGCAGGCGATCCCGCTGCGATCAACGCGTTCGGTGGCGACACCTATCTCCGCGAGATCAAGTTGGTTGACGAAGTCACGCAACCACTCGACGGGAAGACCCAGGTCTATGAGCGCGGCGATGGTCATATCCCCGCTGATTCCGCTGAACGGATCGAAGATCAGGCCGGGCAATTATCCTCCAGTCGTACGGGCGATAATCGCGAGAAGGTAGGCGCTGCGCCAGGCCGCGTCAAACCTCCCGACCTTCAGCGCTCAGGAGGCCCAGGGCGCGATCCCGGCCGAGCACATATACAATCTTTACGAGCTCCAACCCGCGCTCCTCGCCGGTAAGTGCCACACGCAGCGGATGGAAAAGCGCGCGGCCACGAGCGCCCGCGGCCTTCCCTGCCTCGCGGATCGCGCCGTTTATTGCCTCTTCATCCCAATCGCTTATGTCCGCCAGCCCGGCGCGAACGGCTCCCAGGACGCGCCTGGCCTCAGCATCGGCAAGTACCTCGTCCCGCGCCGCCGTCTGCTCGACGGTCTGCGGACCAGCGAACGCGGTCAGATGCTCGTCGACCTGCGAAAGAAGCGACATCCGATCGCGAACAGCCGCTATCGCCGCCGGCAGCCGGTCATTCGCGAATGCGAAGCGCTCGCTCACGAAAGGCCGGACTCGATCAACTATGTCCGGCAGAGGAAGCTCCTGCATGTAGCGGTGCGATAGCCACTCCAGCTTATCCCTGTCGAAAATTGCGTCGCTGACCCCTATTCTGTCCATATCGATTTCGCGGATGAGCCGTTCGGCGGGAAGGAACTCGTCCCCGGTGGGCGATGACCACGATAGAAGTGACAGATAGTTGACGAGCGCCTCCGGCAGGTAACCGAGTCGCCGGTGCTCGGATACAGAAGTTGCCCCGTGCCGCTTGGAGAGCTTCTGGCGATCCTCACCCAGAATGAGCGGGATGTGCGCGAAACGAGGTGGATCCCAGGCGAACGCATCGAAGAGCAGTAGCTGTTTGGGCGTGTTCCCCAGATGATCCGCTCCACGGACGACGTGCGTGATCCGCATAGCGGCATCATCCACGGCAGCGGCGAAATTATAGGTCGGCCGGCCGTCCGTCCTCAGAATGACGAAATCTTCGATGCTGTCTGCCGGAAAGCTAATCTCGCCGCGAACCATGTCATCGACCAGAATATCGCCCCGTGGGGCCACGAGAAAACGCACCGACGCCGCTGGTGGTGGCGATCCCGGTATGATCTTTCTTCCGGCGCAGGCACAGCGCTCACGGCGCGTGCCCGGCTCGCTTGTCACTGGCGGGCAGGTACAGAAGTAGGCGTGGCCGGCTTCCAGGAGCTGCTCGGCGGCTGTGCGGTAGATATCGAACCTCTCGCTCTGCCGGTAAGGGCCGAACTGTCCACCCATGCCGGGGCCCTCGTCCCAGTCCAGTCCCAGCCAGCGCAGGTCCTCCAGGATCTCGGCATCTGCACCCTCGCGGTTCCGGTCGGTATCCGTATCCTCGATACGCAGGACGAAGGTGCCGTTCGTGTGCCGCGCCAGCAGCCAGTTGAGGATGGCTGTGCGCGCACCACCTACGTGAAGATTGCCCGTGGGGCTCGGTGCGAAGCGGGTTCTTACAGTCATCGCGCTCAATGCCTGAAGAGCCGCCGGCCGGTAAACACCATAGCTATACCATGCTCGTCGGCGGCAGCTATGACTTCCGCGTCGCGCTTGGAGCCGCCCGGCTGGATAATCGCCCGTATACCTGCTTCAGCGGCGGCATCCACGCCGTCGCGGAACGGGAAGAATGCGTCCGAAGCGAGAATCGCCCCTTCCAGATCCAGGCCGGCGTCCTGTGCTTTGAGAACCGCCAGGCGGGACGAGTCCACCCTGCTCATCTGGCCGGCGCCGATACCGAGACTGGCACCACCGCGAGCGATGAGTATCGCGTTCGACTTCACAGGAGCTACGGCGCGCCAGGCGAACCGCAGGTCCGTCCATTCGGAATCGGTCGGCTTCCTCTGGCTGGCGAGGGTCCAGGTTGCCTCGTCGAAATCCATGTCGAGCCGCGTCTGGACCAGAAAGCCGCCGCGGACGCGCTTGAAGTCCATCCCGCTGTCCAGCTGCTGAGGCCTTAGCTTCAGCAGGCGCAGATTTCGCTTCTCGGTCAACAACCGCAACGCTCCCTCGCTGAATCCGGGCGCGACGATGGCCTCCACGAACTGCGGCCGAAGGAGCATCGCTGCCGTTTCCGTTACGGGCGTGCTGAACGCCACGATCGAACCGAACGCACTCGTCGGGTCGGTCAGGAGTGCCTTCCGATAAGCTTCCGCCGCGCTCTCGCCGACGGCTATCCCGCATGGTGTTGTATGTTTGATTATGGCGCACGCTGGCTGTTCGTCACCCGACCAGGCAGATACGGCCAGCAGGGCCGCGTCCACGTCCAGCAGGTTATTGAACGAAAGCTCCTTCCCATGCAGCTGCTCAAGCGCCGCCAGACCGCCCTGCCCTTCCTCCTTGTAGAAAGCGGCAGTCTGGTCGGGATTCTCGCCGTAGCGCAGGTCCTGCACTTTCTGGAGATTGATCTGGATACTGTCGTCCAGCCCAATCGAGCTCTCTGCCGTTGCAGGCTCCAGGCAGCCGGCGATGGCGCTGTCGTACGCCGACGTATGAGCGAATACCTTCGCCGCGAAACCGCGTCGCGCCGTTTCGCCGGTTTCGGCCGGGGCGTCCAGGAGCTTCAGCACGGTCGGGTAATCGCTCGGATCCACGATCGGCCAGACGCTTTCATGGTTCTTGGCGGCCGATCTGAGCATCGCTGGCCCGCCGATGTCGATCTGTTCTACGGCATCGGCGAACGACACACCCGCCTTTGCGATAGTTTCACGGAAGGGATAGAGATTCACAACGACCATGTCGATGTTCTCGTAGCCCAGCGTCTCCATCTGCGCGCGATCCTCGGGATTATCCCGCCTGGCTAGCAGCCCCGCATGCACGGAGGGATGGAGCGTCTTCACCCGCCCGTCCATCACCTCGGGGTGGCCGGTGACCTGGCTGATCTCGGTGACGGGAATTCCCGCGTCGCGTAGCACTCCGGCAGTGCCGCCGGTAGATAGCAGGGTCCAACCGCGGCGCTGGAGCTCGCTGGCGAATGCGACCAGGCCTGATTTATCTGAAACACTGAGTAAAGCGCGGGGCATTTAAAGAAGCTTGGATGATAGCGGTGCCAGAATTCCCAGCGACACGCGCGCCGGAACTGGTGACCGGATAATGTCGAACGCGAGCGGGTCGGCCGCGGCACCGTCCTCTGCGGACCACCCGCCCAGCAGCATTTCAACGGCCGCTGGCAGAAGTGCATGCTCAACCGGAAGAATCCGTGCAGCCAGCATTTCCGATGTGTCGCCCGGCAGAACAGGAACCGGCCACTGGGCAATTATGCGGCCCTCGTCGTATCTCTCATCTACGAGGTGTACAGTCGCGCCGGATACGCGAGCGCCGGACTCGATCACTGCGCGATGGACCCGCAGGCCATACATGCCTGCTCCGCCGAAGGCCGGAAGCAGTGCCGGGTGGATATTCAATATCCGCCCGCGAAATCGCGCGACAACGGCTGCGGGGATCATACGGAGGTATCCCGCTAGCACTATGAGGTCCACGGCGGCCCGCTCCAAAGCATCCTGCAACTTCCCGGCGTGTAGATCGGCCGCCGGATCGAGCACGGCAGTCGGCACGCGCGCCTGTTCAGCGCGCGTGAGCGCGCCGATACCACCCCGACTACCCACCACGAGCGCCACGCGCGCAACGGCACTCTCTCGCTCATTGAAGTGATCGAGGAGCGCCTGGAGGTTCGTTCCACCACCGGAGACGAGCACGGCTATGCGGGCTGGCATTGACTGGTTTCTGGTTGCTTATCGGCGCGGCGGCAAGCTATGCGTGAGCGGTGCGATCGTCAACGCTCATGCGAAGGTGCTGCCACCGAGGTTCGGATTGAGGAATGGATTGGTAGCGCGCTCGTGCCCGACGGTGGTCTCCGGCCCGTGGCCGGAGTATAGTACGGTCTCTTCGCCGAGCGTCAGGATCTCAGTGCGAATAGAGTTCATCAACACTGATAGGTCACCACCTGGAAGATCCGTTCGCCCGATGGAGCCGGCAAAAATGCAATCGCCAACCAGGGCAGCGCCGTCGCCGACGAGTATGACATGGCCTGGCGAATGGCCAGGTGCCGGCCTTACCGTCAGCGCGCAATCTCCGAAGTTCACGACCTCGTTCATCTCCAGAAATTCGTCTACCGGGGGAAGAGTCTCGATAGTCATACCGAACTGCTGAGCCTGCGCAGCCGCTGCGTGGTACAGCGGTTCGTCCGCACGGGTGAGCTTCACCGGAACAGCCAGCTCACGCTTCGCGCGGGCAACACCCTCCAGATGGTCCAGGTGAGCATGGGTGAGGATAATCGCCTGAATGCTTATCGCCTCACGCTCGACCAGCGAAAGCATCTCCCCGACGGCTGCGCCCGGATCTATCAGAATGCCGCTCGAGCTTCCTGTGCACGTCACCAGATAAGCATTCTGAGAGAATACGCCACCGGTAAAGCATCGCACCAGCATATCGCCTTCAGCCATGATAATCCCTCCGAAGCAAAAGGGCGGCCCCGAGGGCCGCCCGCAGAATTGTTATTCGTGTTGTCCGGCCGGGTCGCGCTCAGGCGCAACCACAACCCGGTGCGCGGATGCCGGCAAGCTCCATATCCGCCTCCAGGGGAGTCGGCGCTCTCCAGCCGCCCGAGAGGTCGAGCATTCGCCGGAGCGCGACGTCCGCACGCTGGCGGATTTCCTCGTCCAGCACCACCTCGTGCTCCAGATTGTCGAGTGACCAGGCCAGCTTCGGGAGCGTGTTCATCTTCATGTTGCCGCAGATCGCCGCACCCGAGAGCGGTATAAGCGTCTTCTCCGGGAATCGCTCCCTGAGTCGATCTACAAGTCCTCGCTCGGTGCCCAGGATGAGCGAGTCGTGCTCTTCAGCTATCTGTACCATCTTAGCTGTAGAAGTAACGAAATCCGCCTGGTCCAGAAGTTCTCTGCGCGCTTCAGGGTGAATCACCACCTTGGCGTCGGGATACCTGCCGCGTGCGGTCGCGAGCTCGTCGAGGACAAGATCGTCGTGCACGTAGCAGTAGCCATCCCACCCGATGAGCGTGCCGGGCTCTACATTCGCCCCTTCCTGTCCGGCCGTGGCATACTTCCGCCCGGTCCTTTCCGCCGCATACTGCGCCAGATTGCGGTCGGGAACGAAGAGAATCGTCCTGTCGGCAGCGAACGAGTTGACGACATCGACCGCATTGGAAGAGGTGCAGCAGATATCCGACTCCGCCTTCACCTCCGCGGTGGAGTTGACATACGCAACCACCGCGGCGCCCGGATGCTTCGCCTTGAGCCGCCGGAGGCTGTCGCCGGTGACGAAATCCGCCATCGGACAGCCCGCCCGGAGGTCAGGCATGAGTACTGTCTTCTCAGGCGAGAGGATCTTCGCCGTTTCGGCCATGAAATGCACGCCGCAGAAGACTATCACGTCGGCATCCGTCTCCGCCGCTTCCTGCGACAGGCCAAGCGAATCGCCTATGAAGTCGCTTACCGCCTGGATTTCTATCCGCTGGTAATTATGTCCGAGAATTACAGCGTTCAGCTCTGCCTTACGACGGCTGACCCGCTCTACCAGCTCGTCGGCAGGAAGGCGCGCGTAATCTAGCGTCGTAAGTCGAGCGTTAGCTAACTGGATCAAATCTTCACCTCGCTTCGTGGCTCGCCGGAGCATGCGACTTGGGCCCGCGGAGGAGTACCCCCGCAGGCCCAATCGCTAACGGAACGCGTGCTCAGGCCGTGAAGGAGCTGCCGCAGCCGCAACCACCGGTCGCGTTCGGGTTGTTGAAGGTGAACCCGGAGCCCTGGAATGTAGTTACGTAGTCGATCTCTACACCTTCCAGGTACTGCATGCTGAAGGGATCGAGGAAGAGGCGCAGGCCATTGGATTCGACCACCAGGTCGTCCTCGCCCTGCTCATCCTCGATATTGAGACCATACTGGAACCCGGAGCAACCGCCTGGCAACACTCCGACGCGCAGGCCGGCCGTATCGGCAGAACCGTTCTCCTCTATATACTTGCGAACCTCAGCGACAGCGGTCGGCGTGATAGTCAGAGCCGCTACCATGTTCTGTGTCTCCATACAACCCCCGCGGTAGAGTATGCTTTCCGGTCTACGGACCGCAAAATTCTTCACACGTTCAGACACTAAAATATAACAATCGCCCTACTTAGCGTCAATCGGACCCGATTCTGGTGAGAATGACGTCGACAGCCTCACCGAGAGTACCAACTTCTATGACGCCGGCCGGTGTGCCGACGCTATCATCTTCGCGATTCCCACGGATGAGAAATCCCGTACCGCCGACCTCCACTCCAGGCCGGATATCGCGAATCCTATCACCTACGAAGAACGAGCTCGCCAGGTCGACGCCATGCTCACGCGCGGCGCGTTGGAAGAGCGCCGGCGCTGGTTTTCGGCACTGGCAGTCATCATCGGGCGCGTGAGGGCAGACGTACACGTCGTCCAGGTGAGCGCCGTTCGCCTGCAGGATATCGCTCAATCGTTCCTGTACACGCTCGAAATCAGCCACATTGAACATCCCGCGCCCGATCCCGGATTGGTTGGTCACCAGAAGGACGGGCATGCCGGTACTGTTCAGTCGCGCGATGGAGTCCGCCGCACCAGGAAGCAGCTCGACGCGCTCGGGGTCTGAGAGATAGTGACTATCGACTATGATGGTACCGTCTCTATCGAGGAACACCGCCCGTCCAGAAGGCATCTTCAGCGCCGTCTAACCCGCTGTAATGTTGAACCCCGCATCCACATACATTGTTTCGCCCGTTATGCCAGACGACAGGTCGGATGCCAGGAACAGCGCGGCGTTACCCACTTCATTGGGCTCGATAGGCCGCTTGAGTGGCGCCCGATCGGCCGTGATCTTCAGGAGATCCCTGAAGTGGGCCACCCCTCGAGCGGCTAGCGTGTTTATTGCACCTGCGGATATGGCATTCACGCGGATATTCTCTTCACCCAGGTTCGCCGCAAGGTAGCGCACGCTCGCCTCCAGCGAAGCTTTGGCTACGCCCATAATGTTGTAATTGGGCACGACCTTCTCAGCACCAAAGTAGCTCATCGTCACCACGCTCCCGCCGTCACTCATGAGGGGCCGTACGGCGCGGGTCAGGCCGACCAGCGAATAGGCGCTGATGTCGTGCGCCTTAAGGAACGCGTCACGGGACGTTTCGATGAACGGATTCGTCATAGCCTCCTTCGGGGCGAACGCCACCGAGTGGAGGAGGAAGTCGAGCCGCCCCCATCGCTCGCGCAGTCCGGCTACGACGGCCTCGATCTGTGCATCGTCCTGAACATCCATATCGAAGAGCGGGACCTCGCCGATCTCGGCGGTCGTCCGTGCGATGCGATCGCGGAAGGTCTCACCCTGAAAGGTGAAGGCGAGGTCCATTCCTGCCCCGGCAAGCGCTTTAGCGCATGCCCAGGCAATGGAGTTCTGGTTCGCGACGCCCACTATCAGGCCCTTCTTTCCCTTCAGCAAACCATTCAACGCGTTCGTTTCGGCCATGATGCCTCGGACTATTCGGGTTCGTGAGTATGCGGATCAGCGTGCGATCGCCGTCGTATCTGCCGTCAGAGAATCCGTAGGGAGGGCGGGAGGCTCAGGTGCCTCGAATTCCGCCTCGCCCCCTCCCGCAAGACCGACCAGGTTCAGGATCCCCTGAACGGTCACACTGTAGGTCTCGCCAGGCACCAGCGCGGTCGTATCCGCCAGCTGCACGCTCAGTATCCGGGACGGGAGCGGTGGCGGCGGAGCGATGGTGTCGCTCACCTCAGGTCGGGCCGCGTCGCGAAGCGAGCCAATGCCGACCGACGCGATTTCTATTGCTAGCCCGGCGCCATTCCGTACGCTAACGGCATCGGTCGAAATCGGCTGGTCGGGATCCAGGTAATCGTCGAACTTCAGCTCGATAGCCTCCCCGACTACAGCGGCGCTGGCCAGAACAGGCGCGGTGCTGTCCGGCTGAACGATCGCCAGGTCCAGTGTCGGTGTCTCCACCACGCCGACAATGGCATACGCGGTGTCGCGTGGCTCGTATTCATCGAGCGCCAGATCCAGGTCCTGATCCAGATACGCGCGAACTATGTAGTCACCTTCCGGCACGTACGCAAGCACGAACGCCCCAGCGCTGTCGGGGCTCACGGCATAAACGAGCGAGTCCGCGGTCCGGACCGCCTCCACCCGCGCGTCCGGTACCGGAGCACCGGTTATCCTGTCGCTCACAGTGCCGGATATGCGGGTAGCGGGAATCTCCGGGCCGGTAGAAAACACGAGCGTCAACGGATCCGTTCGTTCATTGCCGAACAGGTCCCGCATTACGCCCGGAACGACTCGCACATGATAGATGATGCCAGGCTCCCATCCCTCCCGAAGCGATACCCGTACCTCGTCTCCGCTATGGTCCACAACGATCGGACTGGTAAGTGGCGAAACCCGGATCGACTGTTCGATCTCCTGCTCCGACACTCTCTCATCGAACACCAGGGTTACCGGGCTGCTCCAGTCGGGTACCACCGCGAAGCTGTCGGGGCGACTGATGAGCAGCTGCGGAGCCAACCTGTCTTCCGGCCCGCCGGAGGGTGGCTCGACATGCGCGCAGCGGACCACGAGAAGCAAACTCGCGGCCACGAGCGCAATGCGTAAAACCTTCACGCCGATCCAGCGAGCGCGCGGAGGGTCGCGGTGAGCTTCTGCTCCTGCTCGGCAAAGCTCACCAGCTTGTCCCGCTCACGCTGCACCACCTCGTCCGGCGCGCGCGAGACGAAGCGCTCATTGGCCAGCTTAGCCTCGGTGTTCGCGACCTGGGCCGCTATACGATCGATCTCACTTCGCAGGCGCTCCCTCTCCCTGTCCAGATCGATAACACCCTCGAGCGGGAGGAATATCTGGGCACCCGATCGCAGCACCGCGCTCACGGAAACCCCGCCCTCAGCACCACCGAATGTCACGTCGTCCACCCGCGCGAGATCGGCCAGCACGCGCCGCGATGCGTCAACTACCCCCTCCATATCGTCGTTCAATCCGTCCACGCGCAGGGACACCTTCCGGGCCGGCTGAACGCCGTACTCGGCTCTCAGGTTGCGCACGGCGCCTACCATCTCCTGCAACATCTCCATCTGCCCTTCGGCCACGGCGTCTTCGAGACGCGGCAATGGCGATGGCCACTCAGCCGTCATAATGGATGCTGACTCGCTATCCCTGCGAGGGAGGCGCTGCCAGACGGTCTCCGTAATGAACGGCATCAGTGGATGCAGAAGACGGAGCGTCATATCCAGTACGAGCACGAGCGTCGACCGCGCGGCCTCCCGGCTCCGGTCGCCCATCTCACCGCGAAGTCGCGGCTTCACTATCTCCAGGTACCAGTCAGCGACCTCACCCCAGAAAAAGCTGTAGCCGGTAAGGGCCGCCTCATCGAGTCGAAAGCGCTCGAGCGACTCTGTCATGCTGCGCGTGGCGCGTGACAGGCGCGAGAGAAT
>DASSKB010000187.1:0-3967 GCA_035690925.1 Longimicrobiaceae bacterium | reverse complement strand
GGTCTGATCGTCGCGTCAAACTCGAGGCGCCGCCGCACTCCCGCACTCCCGCACTAGTCGTTTCCGCTATCGCCCACGCTATCATCGGCAGGAGCAGTTCGTGGGGGCCGGTGATCTGGTAGCCGCGGCCGCCGCCTGAGCGGGTGGGGCGCTCGACGACGTTCATGCGCGGGCGATAGTGTCGCTGCATGTCCAGGTCGCACGCGGTGAATGCGCGGGGTTTACCGTCGTTCAGATTTCTGGCGACGGTGAGCGCTTTGAGGAAAACCTCGGGCATGATCACAGCAGAGCCTACATTGACCACAACGCCTCCATGGTCCAGATCGACCAGCGAGGCGGCGAGCCGGCGGAAATCGCGGTGTCCGGTGTCGCCTATAGCGGCGCCATCCGCGGCGGGATGCTGGTGGATGATCTCGGCGCCTAGCGCGGGGTGGACGGTGAAACCGACGCCGGTTCGGTATGCGTGGAGCAGAATTGACAGCTCTGGATACGCGAGATCCGTGCGTTCAGCGAGGTCTCTACCGAGCGCCTCACCCATCCCCCGCCCTTCCTCCATTCCGCGCCCGAACGCCGCGTTCATGTCGCGACCGGTCTCGTCGGCCATACCGAAGCTGCCGTCGGCCAGTCCGGCCTCCACATCCTCGCTCGTTCCGCCCCAGCGGGCCATCTCGTAATCATGGATCACCGCTGATCCGTTGGTTGCGATGTGGGTGATCGCGCCACGGTTCACCAGGTCGATGAGGAGTGGGCCGATCCCCGTTTTGACCACATGCCCGCCGAGCATCCAGACGAGCGCGCGGCGGTTGGCTATAGCGTCGGCGATGGCATCCACTACATGCAGGAAGCTATCGGCCTGCAGCACGCGCGGCAGTGAATCCAGGAATCTCGCATACGTGCGGTCGGCGGGATCCTGCGGAGGCGGACTCGCGAACTGCTCGGCCCCTACCTTGTTGGGACGGTCAGCGACGGGGATGGTGCGAATACCGGAAAGGTCCGCCTCCCGAATGGGGGCGGACCTCCTGCCGGACTCAGGTGTGTCGGTCACTTACCGGGCCCTGCCTGCGAACCGGTCGCCCGGCTGAGCGGCTCACCGGGTCTGTAGTCCTTGAGATAGAGATTCAGCGATCCCACGATAGGAACTTTGGTTGTCAACTGAACCATTATGCGACGTGAGTCGTCGGTGAAATAGATCTCGGCCTCACCACCTTCACCAAACAACCCGTCCGTCTTAATGATCGGGCGTACCACAATGGTGTTGAATTTACCGGCCGGCACCTCGATGGTTTCCTTTCGAACGACCTTCAGGACGACGGGGTTGCCGCTTTCCTTGAAGTAGCGCTCGATCTCGTAGGTCTCACCCACCTTCAGAGGAAGCGTGCGCGCGTAGAAGAGAAATGAGACATCATCGAGCGGCTTGTCGGTCGGGAGGGGTTTGATCTCCCCATTGTCCCGCCGGCGATAATATCCGCGGTCCGGATAGAAGTCGTATACCCGCTCCCTATCGTAGTTTATCTCGTGCTGGTCCTGCTTGAATCGGCGCGAGAAGAGACCATCTACATCGATCCATGATTCGAACGTGTCGTCCACGCGTGCGAAGGGGATTCCGCCCTCCACGCTAAGGCGGGTGTGGTAGGTGAGATGTCCATTCACCCGCTCAGTACCGAGGACCTCCATGGCACCCTCACCGACGGTAAACGCACCCAGCTTGACCTGGTAGAGCGCGCGTTCGCCAGCGCCGAAGGGCACTGCCGGCACGTCGGTTCCCGCAGCGGTCCCCTGTGACTGAGCGGCGGTCACCTCCCGCGCGCCGAGGAGTATCGACAGTATTGCCGCGCCGGTAACTGCGTACCTGAACGAGCTTCGTTCGAGCAATATATTCATTCTTTTACCCCGTTTTTTCGGGATTTCTTGTAGTAAGCGGTGTGGAGCGTGCGCGCCGTGCTGTGGTCCAGAGGCTTACCAGCGCGCTCCAGGTCCGAACCCGCGACTCGCGTTGTCGACGATCGTGGCGGCGCGAAATATCCGTTCCTTCAGTCCGCCGCGAGTGCGGAGCCAGTACGAAGAGAAGCTCGACGTTCGCGGCCCAGCCGTCGCCAGTGAGCAGCGGCGTGCCGTTTCTATCTTCCAGTGCCTTCCGGATAACCGCAATTCTGTACGCGCGAAACCCCGATATCGGGTCCCGTATCCCCTCGGGCATATGATCCGCGCCGAGCAGTAGCGGCAGTCCCTTTCTCGACCAGCGCATCGCGCGCGGGACCGTTCCGGACTCGTGAGTGACAGCACCCTCGACTATATCCGCACCGCCCTCGATTCGCTTGATGAGCGCCGGTATGTCCTCCGGGCCCTCGGTGAAGTCCGCCTGCATGGTGACGGCCACATCACGACGCGGGTGCGTGGCGCGCTTCGACGCCTCCCGAAGCAGTCGATCCACCGCCGCGGCGTAACCTTCTCGCTCTTCATTCTTCAGGACCGCCAACGGGAGAACGCGCTCGTAAGGCCCGAGGACTTCCTGCGTCTCGTCAGTCGAGCCGTCGTCCAGCACGAGGATTTCATAGTCGCGCGGAAACTCCGTCATCACCTGCCGGATCTTCCACAAAACCACCCCGATAGTCGCCGCCTCGTTGTAAGCGGGGATGCAGATATAAATCAAGCGAAAATGCCAGAGTGCGAGAGTGCAAGAGTGCGAAAGTTCGATGTAAGGTACACCGATCGACGGGTGCGGGGTTCCATTGGCCGCCCGTGTCAGCGGGCGGGGCTATCAGCTATCAGCTATCAGCTTACGGCGCATGGTGTAGGGGCACCCCTTGTGGGTGCCCGGGCTGGGCGGGCACAAGTCCCGCCCCTACGAGCTGTCCCCTGCGGCATCCGAGCCGTAAGCTGATAGCTGATAGCTTCTTCAAAACCCAAACCTCACACCCAACCTGGCAACGAAATACGTCGAGTTGGCGAGGTCGTCGGCGCTGGGCACCAGTGACTGGAGGTCCGCGAACTTCGATTCGTCGCCGAAGATGCGCACCGCATGGGCGCCGAGGGTGATTACGGGGGAGCTTCCGCGGGATCCGAACAGTCCTATATTGGCACCGGCTACGAGGGTCGGATGCAGGCTTTTCTCGGCCTCGATGGGTCGGGTACCAGTTTCTTCACCGGCGTCGGGAAGGCTGAATTCCTCGACCGTCATTCGGGTCCACCCGCCCGAAAGCGAGGTGCTGATCGGAAGGAAATGAGAAGCGCGGACGAGTGCCTCGAGGCCGACCACGCCGTGGATCATCTTCACGTCCGGAGCGGCGCTGCCTGAATCGAGATCCTTCCCCTGTAGAAAGCTTGCCGCGAGATCTGTCCGAAGCGCTATCCGCGGTACCATCTGGGCAGCTATGCCGGCGCCAAAAGAGAGTCCTCGTCCGGTGACTTCGGCCAGGTCGCCCGTCGGGAAGGCGCCGCCCACTCGAATATCTCCCAGCACTCCGAGTTGCGCAGTCAGGTTCGCGGGGGTGCCGAAGGTCATGATGACCGTCGCCATCACCGCACCCAATCCAACTCTATACCTCATGCTATCTCCTTGTCGGGATTAGTTTTCCAGCGCTTGTGAAACCAGAAGTACTGCTCGGGATCATCTCGAACAGCCTCTTCCAGGCGGCTACTAAGGTCGGTCGTGAGGCGGAGTATATCCTTCTCCAGGTCGTCGGTCCGGCTGTACGGAACGCGGTCCATGATTATATCGTAGCGGCCATCAGGTCTGCGGCGGACGATGCTGGAAAACACGGGCGCACCGAATCGCAACGCGAAGAGGGCGGGCCCTCGATGGGTGGACGCCGGATGCCCGAAGAATGGCACGCTGATCCCGGCCTTACCGGCGTCCTGATCGAAAACTATCCCTACGGCCCGTCCAGCCCGTAGCATGCGCGGCACCTGGAGCGGCGCCTTTTTCATGTTGATAGTACCTACTCCCAGGCGCTTACGTGCTGCGTCC
>DASSKB010000186.1:0-6259 GCA_035690925.1 Longimicrobiaceae bacterium | reverse complement strand
ACCGAGCTTTTCGATACCTTTGCTGGAATTGATAAGCGTACCGTCGGGATGCCACTCAGAGGTTGACGAGTCAAATGCATATCCGGAGTCCAAAATTCCGACTTCGACTCCGGCTCCGCGAGAATAATCCCACGCATCTAGAACATTGTGGAATGTGTGCTTGGTATCTTCGGAGTTGGTGCCAACCGGGTCGCTACTGACTATGATCGGCCTCCGCTGATTGGCTTCCAAATAATCGACATTGGGATGGTGAAGCAGGATTGCAAGGGTAGCCACTAGCTGTTCGTTTGGAATTCGAAGAGCGAGCGCTTGACTATCACTACGGTAAGGCTGAATTCCATGGTTCCGCAAAACACGAACTACGACTTCTCTTGCACCAGGGTTAGCGGATGCAAGCCCGGCCCGTTGCCGCGATGGTGAGCCAGTCGGCACTTCGGGGGTGGCGACAATTACATCGGCTCCGAGCGGCAGATCGCGCAGGAAAGTTCCGGAAAGCGGAGGGACGTTCGAATTCTTTAGAAGGACCAGGACCTCGTTGTTGTTATCGATCCGGCGAAGCGCCTCTGCAAATTCTCGTGGATTGGTCGTGACGATGTCCCGATCTGCCTCGGAAGCGGAGTACGACGGATGGTGCGCTGGCTCTAGAGGGCTCTTGACCTCGCTTTCGCAAGCGCTAAACAAAGAACTTACCGCCAGTGCGACAAAGGGAAGGATTCGGGCTCGAAGCGATCTGGTAAGACGAATAGGCATCGCGGATCTCCTGTGGGGGACGGTGACTGCGCGACAAACCAGCGTGGACCTCTAGTATACTCCTGCCTCTCCTTTAGCACAATATTTGTCTTTCAAGGGATCTTCACATAAGACGGGTCCCAATCTCCAAACAGATTAAATCGAATCACCTCCCGCGCACTTTTCTCACCCCGAGAGCCAGCAGCGCGAGCGCTCCGGACACGGCGATCATCGTGGGACTCGTGGGCAGATCGAACGGGACGGAAACGGAGAACCCAACCAGCGCAGCGGTGAGCGCGGAGAGCACCGACCAGAAAAAGGTACCTGCCATGCTGCGGGCGAGCAGGAGGCCAGTAACAGCGGGCAGCACCAGGAAATTGAACACGAGCATCACGCCGGCGAACTGCATGGAGAAGGCGATGATGATGCCGAGGGTGAGATAGAGAAAGAGGTTCCACGCACCGACGCGGTAGCCGAGGGTCCTGGCCATCTCGCGATCGAACGAAACGAATAGGAACTCCTTGTAGAATATCGCGTGCAGCAAGAGGATCGGGATAGTTACCGCGAGGAGCACCAGGGTATCGCTGATCATTATGCCCAGGATATTTCCCTGGATGAGCATGTCGTGGGCCTCACCGCTGGCGGCTTTGGATATAAGGAGGATACCAATCGCCGCCGCCACTACGTAGGTCACGCCGATGGTGGCGTCCGGTGGGATGCGGCCACGACCGCCGCCCGATCCGAGCGAGAAGAACAGCACTCCGCAGAGCGTGACCACGAGCGACATGATGAGCGGGTGCGCTCCGAGGCCCGCCGCGAGGCCCAGGCCCGAGAGGAAAAATCCCAGGGCGATGCCCGCGGATGAGAGCTCCGCGAGCGCCGCACCCACAAAAACTATCCTCCGCAGCACCACGTATACGCCGATTACCGAGCACGAAAGGGCTATCAGCAGCGATCCGTAAAGCGCCTGGCGGAAGAGCAGGACGGCGTCAAGCATCGGTGGCCGCCTTCCCGAACGCTCCGCGCCGCGCGAGGACTATACGGTGACCGTCGAACGAGTCGACCTCGACGGGGATGCCGTACATCTCGCTGAGAGTTCGCTCGCTCAGGATCTCGTCGACAGTCCCTATGCGGAAGCTCCCCTCGACCACCAGCCCGATCCGCTCAACGTAGTTGGCGACCTCATTGAGGGCGTGGCTAACCATGAGGACGGTCAGATTGTCCTGTTCGTGGAGCGCCCTCACCAACCCGAGTATCTGGGTGGTGGAGACGAGATCCATGCCGTTGGTAGGTTCGTCCAGTATGAGGATGTTCGGGTCGCCGACCAGCGCACGCGCTATCAGCACGCGCTGCTTCTGACCGCCCGAAAGGCTGGCGAGTGGGCGACCAGCGAGATCGGCGATGCCCACGTGCTCGAGCGCCGCGTGGGCCGCCTCACGGTCCGCCCGCCCAGGTCGACGGCCGAGGCCGATTCGGTCGAAGCGACCCATCAACACCACGTCCAGCACCTCGAGCGGAAAGTTGTAATCGACCTGATCGCGCTGTGGTACGTAGCCGAAGCGAATGCCCGGCGCGACTGTGACCTTGCCGGCAAGCGGGTTCAGCGTCCCGAGCAACGCCCGCAGGATAGTGGTCTTCCCCGCACCATTCGGTCCCACCAGGCCCAGGAAATCCCCCTCGGGGATATCCATGGATACGCCACGTAGCACCGGCTCGCGGCCGTAGCCCAGGTCCACGCCATCGAAGGTGATCAGAGGGTTCATCGGAGCGCCCTGGCCACCTGCGAGATGTCGTGCTGCATGAGCGTAATGTAGTCGTCCACGCCCTTCGCACCGCCTACAGATGGTGGCAGTATCAGCACCTCCGCATCCGTTCTGGCGGCCACGAAATCAGCCATCTTCCGATCGTAGAACGGCTCCATAATGATCAATCGAGCACCTGTGCGCTTCATCTCCTGGATAAGGCCGACGAGGTGCGATGGCGACGGCGGCACACCAGGTTTGGGCTCCATGTATCCGATGATGTTCAGCCCGGTATAATCGGCGAAGTAGCGCCAGCTGGTGTGCCAGGCCACAACTGGCTTGCCCCGGATTGCGGCAAGCTCAGCCGCCCAGCCCTTCTCAGCGGCATCGAGGCGTGCTTCGAACGCCTGTTCATTCCTCACGTAGGTTGCGGCCCCCGCGGGATCGAGTGCGGCGAAGCGTTTGGCGAAGAGCTGCGCGATGAGCCGCGCGTTGTCCGGGTTCAGCCAGTAGTGCGGGTTCCCGCGTGGGTGAACGTCGCCACCGCTGCGGTCGACCTCACCCTGTGCCACGCCCAGGAGCGGGATAACCCGGGAGACGTCCAGGTACCCAGATCCACCACGCTGCACCTTGGGGTTCCGCGCACCGTTGATGAGAAGTGGCATCCAGCCGATTTCAAGGTCGAGACCCACGAACGCGAACACATCGGCGTCCCGAATGTCCAGAATGAAGCTGGGCTTGGGCTCCACGAAGTGCGGGTCCTGATAGCCCTCACTGATACTCGTGGCGGTAATTCGATCGCCGCCGACAGCCTCGGCAATCGCGCGCAGGTCGGTGGTGCTCGTGACCACCTTCAGCGCCGGAGCGGTCGCTGCTGGCTCCGGTGCCGCCGAAGCGGCCGGAGCGTGAAGCGCCAGGAATCCAATCAGTGTCAGTATGATATTCATTTTTATCTCCTGCAGTGGATTGCGGATTACAGCTCAGAATGGATGCGGCTTATGCGGTCCGATCGCGAAGGTCGCCTGGAATATCAGTCGATTAACCGGATCGCTGAATGCCGGTGAGAGTCGCTCGTAGGTCGCCAGCAGCTTGGAGAACTCGCTCGGGTAAAACTCCAGATAGGCGGACGCCGCGCGGGTGTCGTCGCCCGCCGGCACCGCCGCCTGCACCCAGTCCAGGCGCGAGCCCAGGAAAAGCCGGCGGGTCAGCTGATAACGGGCGAAGATGTAGGCGCCCCCGCGGTCGGTGAGCGCCGGTGCGAACTGCACATCATCATCATTGAACTGATAAAGATACTCCGCGCGCAGCAGGAACGATTCGTACAGCCCTTCGCGGAGTGGACGCCAGCGAAAAGTCAGGTCGGCGCCCACAACGCTCTGCCGTGCGTTCGCGGCGTTTATATCGCCGATCGGCAACGCCAGCGGCCGCGCGGTGAGGCCGGTGAGCACGCTCGTGGAGATCTCAATGTTGGAGCTTTCGGATATATCTACATAGTTGCGGAGTCGAGCCGAGTAGCCGAGGCCTTTCAACCGTCGGTTGGCCGGCCTTTCCGTCACCAGACCCTCTTCCGATTCCCCAAGGCCGTCGACCGCAGTTACCAGGAGCTCCTGGTAGAATCCGAAAGGCGCGAAGATCCGGCTTATCTCCACGCCTGTCCCCTTGAGTCCTTCCTCACCCAGGAACTGCTGAACCACGTGAGGAAAATCGACGGTATGCAGCGAGTGGCGATGGCTGTTGTTCAGCTTGCCCACGGGCATCAGGAATCGCCCCAAGGTCGCCTGGAGTCCGTAGGGGAGAGCGGTCGTCGTCAGCTTCGCCTGCTCGACCGCCGCACCCTCGGCATCCGAGAACCCGAGGAAAACGCCCGCGCGAAAGTAGGGGTCAACTACCGCCTGGAGCGCGACCTCGACCTCGCGAACGGCGAAACGCTCAGCGCCTTCCAGTGTGCTTCCGTCAGGCGATAGGTCCGCCACCAGGTCACCCACTACGCTTATATCGGGGAGCATCCGCGGGTTGATGGGTCCGGTCGGCGAGGCGGCTGTCAGCTCGGTCTCACCTTCGCCAGCTCCGAGCAGCTCCTCCAGCTCCCTTACGAGCTGCAATGAGTCCGCGCGGGCGGCCGCCGCGGAATCGCTGGGTATTGTCGTGCTATCTCGCTGCTGCGCGGAAATCGATCCCACGCTTCCGAGCAGCAGGATTATCAGTATTATTTGCGTACGCATTTATGCTCCACCGAGCCGGGAGTAGGCGCTAAGATCTATCAGCAAAACGCTGGATAGGTCGAACGATCGTTTTCTCGGAATGGTATCCCCGAACGGCCGTCCGGGGGTGGATCAGGCGAGGGGTGGTGCGCGGGCCTGGGTACGGGAGGTGGAGCAAGCTGTTTGAGGGACAGCACTGCAGTCTACCGGCGATGTGCGGACGAACGTCTCCTGCGGCACGAGCGTGCCCGGCTCCGTAATTGCCACGGCCCGCAGGCCCTGACAGATCGCACAGCTCAGCTCGTTATGCGGGATACCGTCGTCATCCGGAGCTGGTGACTCAACCTGTTGCTCCGTGGTGAACCCGCTGTGCGAGCTGCCGGATATAAGATGGTCGAGCGGGCCGGCAGCACCTGCAAAATACAGGGCAGCCGTGAGTAGCAGCATAAGCCGCTTTGTGAGTCCGCGCGATTCAGATCTGTTGAGCATTATGTGGGCGGTACCCCACCTCCGCCGCCGGGTTCCTGTATCGCCTTATCAAGTGCCGAGTGGTTCACAGCAGGAACGAGGTCAGGCGTGCGAGGTTGGCGCGGTCCGCTGCCACGGGGTCGTCGCCCTTGGGGGTCTCTAGCACTTTCGGGATCGCGGCGAACCTCGGATCAGTCATTATGCGCCGGAACGGCTCGTCTCCGAGGCTGCCTTCGCCGATCGCCGCATGACGATCCTTGCGGCTGGCGAACGGCTTCTGAGAATCATTGAGATGAAAGAGCTTCAGGTGTTCGAGGCCTATGGTGCCGTCGAAGCGAGCGATTACATCGTCGAAGTCGTCCTTCACGTCATATCCTGCCGAGTACACGTGGCAGGTATCGAGACAGACGGCTACCCGGTGGCGGAGCGCCGGCGAAGTCCTCTCACGCATCTCGGCGAGCTCCTCGAACTGGCTGCCCAGGACGGAGCCGGCGCCTGCCGTTGTCTCCAGCAGGACGACGACCTCACCGGGGACCTCCTCGAGCGCCCTCTCGATCAGCGCGGCGTTCTGTGCGAGACCGCGCGCCTTATCGCCATCGGTGGCGTTGCCAGGGTGGGTCACCACGCCGGTAAGGCCGAGGTCGCGGGAGCGCGTAAGCTCACCCACGAACGACGCGTAGGAGCGATCACGCAGAACATCGTCGGCCGTCGCCAGATTGATGAGGTAGGAGTCATGAGCGCAGGTGAAACCTATGCCCAGCGCGGTGACGCCATCGCGGAACGCCGTGGCGGCCGCCGGATCGATCGGCCGCTCAGCCCAGCGATTGGGCTGTTTGGTGAAGATCTGGATGGCGGTCGCGCCGATTTCTTCACCGCGAGCAGGCGCGTTTTGAACTCCACCGGCGGTGGAAACGTGGGCTCCGAGCATGGACGACAAGTGCGAGGTGCGAGGTGCGAAGTGCGAAACTACAAGTGCAATGTGCGAGGTGCGAAAGTGCAACTGCAACTGCAACAACCGCAACAGTGCGGAACGAGTAGTGCGACGGTTAAGGATTGTGCGTAATATAGGATATTGCACGCGGTTCGCCACTGCGGGACATTGAGATTGGAGATTGACTG
>DASSKB010000185.1:0-4328 GCA_035690925.1 Longimicrobiaceae bacterium | reverse complement strand
GAGGCGCGGAGAACTGCACTGCCGTATACCGGATCCAAGATGGACCTCAGGCACTGATAAACTATTCTTATTACGTTCAGAACTTACCCTAATTTCAACCTGAATCCCCTTTGCTTTTCTCTGCGTCTCAGCGTCTCCGCGTTTCATCCTCAGCGGTTGCATCGAAACCCGACCAACAACTGTAGCGACATACGATTTCTGGCTTAGATTATAGTTTAGTGATGTTGCATACTACGGCGTCCGCGCCCATCCTGCCACCCTTTTTTACAGGCCAGTCATGAAGAAACTCTGTTTGCTGCTGACGCTATGGGCCGCACCGGTGGCCGCGCAGGACGTCAGTATCCCATTCACGAAATACGAACTGTCCAATGGGCTCACGCTCATAGTCCACGAGGATCACAGCGTACCCATGGCAGCTGTAAATGTCTGGTACCATGTGGGATCGGGCTACGAGGAGCCGGGCAGGACGGGGTTCGCGCACCTCTTCGAGCACATAATGTTCGAGGGCAGCGCGAACGTCCCCGAGGGCGACTTCGACAACCTGCTGGAGGCGGCGGGCGGTGTGAACAACGGCTCCACGAACTCGGACCGCACCAATTATTACGAGATAATCCCGTCCAACGCCGTGAAGCTGGCACTCTGGCTCGAGGCTGACCGGATGGGCGGGCTGCTCGAGACCATGACTGACAGCAAGCTCGACCTCCAGCGCGCGGTGGTGAAAAACGAGCGGCGCCAGAGTTACGAGAATCGGCCGTACGGAATCTTCTTCGCATCCGTAGACTCGCTCCTCTATCCGACCGGCCATCCCTATTCATGGTCCACGATCGGCTCCATGGATGATCTGTCAGCGGCCAGCCGGGAAGACGTGAGCGAGTTCTTCAGGCGCTACTATTCGCCCAACAACGCGGTAGTCGCGGTTGCGGGAGATGTCGACGCCGAGGAGGTCCGCGCCACCGCCGAGCGGTTCTTCGGCTGGATCCCGAGCGGCCCCGTCATCACCCCACCCGACATACCCATTCCGCCGATCCCGGAAACGCGCTACGTAACGCTGGAGGATCGGGTTACGCTGCCGCAGGTCAATCTCATCTGGCGCACGACGCCCGCGTTCTCCGAGGATGCGGCGGCCCTGAACGCGCTTGCGCAGATCCTCGCGAGTGGCAAGAACTCGCGTCTCTACAAGCGGCTGATCTACGATGAGCAGGTCGCCCAGAACCTATACGCCTACAACGACGCCCGCCTCCTGTCCGGCGACTTCTACGTCCAGGTGACCGGCCGCGAGAGTGTGGATCTGGAGATACTGGACCGCGCGGTGCGCGAGGAGATAGCGAAGCTCGCGGCCGAGCCGCCAACGGCGGAAGAGCTTCAGCGGGTCAAGAGCGGCATTCAGACGGGACTGGTCGGAAGCCTGGAGAGTGTTGCTGGCAAGGCCAACCAGCTCAACGCTTACTACTACTACACGGGCGATCCCGATTTCTCGCAGGAAGAGCTCGCGCGATACCAGGCTCTCACCCCGGCGGACATCCAGCGCGCGGCGCGCACCTATCTGACCAACGAGAACTCGGTGGTCGTGAGCGTAGTGCCCATGGGACAGCTCGAGCTCGCTACCAATGAGGAGGTTGCCCGATGAAATACCGCCTGATCCTCGCGATAGCGCTGCTCGCCGGGTGCGCCGCGCCGCCACCGCCGTCAGAGACCTATCCGGTAACCGCACCGGTTCCGCCAGCGCCTGCGGCACCCGAAGCACCGGCGGCCGGGTTCCCCACCACCGCGCCCGTCCCCGGCCCGGTTCCGTCGCTGGAGATACCGGCTCCGGTCGTACGCACGCTCCCGAATGGGCTCACGGTGATGTATGTGGAGCACGGTTCCCTGCCCATCGTCCACGCCAAGCTGATCACCCGCGGCGGACTCGCGGATGACCCTCTGGCGATGCCGGGCCTCGCCGCTTTCACTGCCGAGATGCTGGACGAGGGCGCCGACGGCCTGAGCTCGCTCGAGCTAGCCAGTGAGCTGGAGCTGCTCGGCGCTAACCTGAACACCGGAGTCGATACCGACGCCGCGACCGTCGACCTGCACGTGCTGCGCGAGAATCTGCCCGCAGCGCTCAGGTTGATGGCGGACGTCGCGCTCCGGCCGGACTTCCCCGCCGCCGAGGTCGAGCGGCTCCGCGAGGAGAGCCTTACGGCCCTTAACCGTGCGCGCGATGAGCCGCGGATTGTCGCCAGTCGCGCATTCCTATCGCTCGTCTATGGCGAGGATCATCCGTACGGCAGCCTGACCACGCTCGCGAGCATGGCAGCGCTCGACCGCGCCGCGCTGGAATCTTTTCACGAGCGCTACTATCGCCCCGGCTCGTCTACCCTGATTCTCGTGGGCGAGGTCTCGGCCGATGCGCTCGATAGCATGGTGCGCGAGGCGTTCGGGGATTGGGATGGCGGCGCCGCCGCGCCCGCCGCGGTACCTACCACACCGGAGATCGGACCGACCACCATCTATCTGGTCGATAAACCGGGTGCGGCGCAGTCGGAGATTATCATCGGGCACCCGGGCGCCGCCCGTATCAGCCCCGATTACTTCCCGCTGATGGTGCTCAACACCATCCTCGGTGGCTCGTTCACCAGCAGACTGAACAGCAACCTGCGCGAGGAGCACGGCTATTCGTACGGTGCGGGCTCGTCGTTCGCCATGGACCGCGGCGCCGGCCCGTTCATGGCTTCCAGTGCGGTATTCACGGCCAAAACGGACAGCGCGCTGATAGAATTCTTCGGCGAGCTCAGCCAGATACGCGACGAGAGCGTCTCGCAGGCCGAACTGGAGCGAGCGAAGAACTACGTGGCGCTGGGGATGCCCCGCCGCTTCGAGACCACGCGCGGTGTGGCCAACCAGTTCAGCGACCTCATAGTCTACGACCTGCCGCTCGACACCTACAACAGCTATGTGGAGCGTATCCAGGCGGTGACGGCGGCCGACGTACAGCGCGTCGCGCGCCAGTACGTGCGCCCGGAGAATGCCGTGGTGGTGGTTGTAGGCGATCGCTCGCAGATCGAAGCCGGCATCCGCGCGCTCGACCTCGCGCCACTCGAGATCATCCCGATAGAGGAGGTCGTCCCCTGAGTGATTACATCCTCAGACACCCCAGGCCGGGCGACCTGGGGTGGGTCGTCCACCGTCATGGTGCACTCTATTACCAGGAATACGGCTGGACCAGCGGATTCGAGTCGGTGGTGGCCGATATCGTCGCCGACTTCCTCAGGGACTCGGACCCCGAGCGGGAACGCTGCTGGATCGCTGAGAAGGACGGCGAGAACATTGGCTGCGTGTTCGTGGTCGCCGATCGCGAGAACCCCGGCACAGCAAAGCTACGCCTGTTACTGGTGGAGCCGAGCGCCCGCGGCCTCGGCCTGGGCCGCCATCTGGTAGCCGAATGCACCACCTTCGCCCGCGCCGCCGGCTACCACACCATCACCCTCTGGACCAACAGCATCCTGCATTCAGCCCGCCGTATCTACGAAGCGGAGGGTTACGAGCTGCTGGACGAAGAGCCACACGCGATGTTCGGGGAGGATCTGATCGGCCAGACTTGGAAGCTTGTACTGTAGGGGCAGGCCTTGTGCCTGCCCAGCCAGGGCACCCACAAGGGGTGCCCCTACCTTGTCAAATAATCCACCGCCAGATTCGTCATCGCCTTGACCCCCACCGGCAACGCTGCTTCGTCGGCGAAGAAGTATGGCGAGTGGTTGGGTGGCGCTTCGGATGGGTCCTGGCCTTCGGGGACGATTCCCAGGAAGAAGAATAGACCGGGGATGGTCTGCTGGTAGATGCCGAAATCTTCAGCTACCGTCAGAGGGGGGATGGTGTGGACGGTGCCGGCTACCCGTTTCAATGTCGGCATCATCTGCTCGGCGAGGGCGGGGTCGTTGTAGGTCACCGGTGCGCCCTCCTCGATGCTCACCGTCGCCGTTGCGCCGGCACTCTGCGCGATTAGCTCCGCTGTGCGCCGGATGCTCGCGTGGAGCTGCTTCCGCATCTTCGGATCCAGCGCCCTGATCGTACCCGTCATCACCACCGAGTCGGGGATGATGTTGTGCCGAACCCCGCCATCGATCGTCCCGATGGTCACCACCGCCGCAGCGTTCGTGAGGTCCATCTGGCGACTCACTATCGTCTGGAGGCCGTTGATGATCTGCGCGCTCGTGGCGATGGGATCGACGCCGCCCCACGGCGCCGCGCCGTGGGTCTGACTTCCGTGCACCACTATCTTCAGGTTGTCAGCGCTCGCCATGGAGCCAGCCGCGCGGTACGATATCGTCCCCACCGGCTTCGTCCACACG
>DASSKB010000184.1:0-10447 GCA_035690925.1 Longimicrobiaceae bacterium | reverse complement strand
TGCCAGCGCGCCACATCTCCCAGCCATCGGCTCCGCACATCAGCGGCGGCATCGGCGGGAACCTCGACGCCAAGGTCGTCGCGCGCCGCGCGTGCCCAGAACGCGTCGCGCACTTCTGTTTGCACCCACCGCGCGAAGTCAATATCACCAGCGGCCATAAGATCTTCCCGGCGCTCGGCGTCCAGCGCAGTCCAGTCGGTAAGCAGATCGGCAGTCGTGTAGTCGCCTTGCGGACCGCTTGCGATGACCGTGCTGTCGCCGCGCATCTCAGCGAGCGCATGCCGTGCGCCCATGACGGCCGGCGGATCGAGGATGATGGGAGGTCGGGAGGCCACCCACTCCTCCATCGCCACGCGCGCCTGTTCGGGCGATACAACGCGCCGCAGCACACTGGCCAGATCCGCCTCTTCGAACGGCACAGTATCGCGCGCCTCCAGGCGCAGCACGTGAAAGCCATAGGGAGATTCTACCACGGGGCTGACCTCACCGACCTGGAGGGCACGGGCTGCGTCCCAGAACGGATCTACCCAGCTACCGCGCCGGCCGGGCTCCAGTAGCCCACCGCTCCGGGCCGCACCAGGTTCTTCGCTGTACTGCGCTGCCAGCGCTGCGAAATCATCGCCCGCCATCGCCCTTTCGCGCACCATCTGAGCTACTGCCAGCTGCTCGGCGCGATGCGCGTCGGTGGCTTCGGGTGGCGCGAGGCGGACCATGTGGCGGACTGTTAGAATGTACTCCGGATCGGCCAGATATGCCTCGTGCAGTTCTTGCGGGCCGACGCCCGCGGCTCGAGCAGCGAGGTAGAGCGGCAGCACGTCGAGGCGCGCCGCGCGCTCGGCATCCCGTATCAACGGCGCCCCCAGCTCATCGATCCTCCCATCGGCGACAGCCAGTGAGAAAGCTGTGAGGTCGGCGAGAGTCTCAGCGCCGTCGCGGCCGAGCGGAGCGACCTCGGCAGCGGTATAGCCGATCGAGCCCACGCGAAGAACTGGTGGAGCCGCATCGCCGCACGCGCTCAACACGAGGACAGCAAGAGCCACGGTGCCCAGGAATCGCAATCTCATGTCTGAGCAGATTATTTAGACCAGAGCATATGAATCGCCACAACCAGCATGAAGGTCGCGAACGCGCGCTTCAGCTGGAGCGGAGAGAAATGCTGCGCCAGTCGTGCTCCGAACCAGGCGCCGATGAAGAGGCCGAGCGCTATCAGGAGCGACGCCTTTATGTTCAGGTCGCCGTTGCGATAGTATACCCACGCGCCCAGGCCGCCCACCGGGAGCAGGAGGGCGGCCAGCGAGGTTCCGGTCGCCATGATGGGTGGCATTTTGGCGATGTACAGGAGTGCGGGTACTATGAGGATTCCGCCGCCGATCCCGAAGAGGCCGGAGAGTACGCCGGCGGCGAGGCCGATTACAAGGAAGATGAGTATCATGCGAGTAACATTTAGCGGATCGAAGGCAGAATGAGGTCAGAAAGCTAGCCGCGCACGCGGGCAGGCGCGAGTATCTCCAACTTGCCGGATATCACGCGCGCGGCCATGTTTTAAGCCAATAACGTCCATCTACACAGAACGAGCCATGATCATACCGCTTCTAGCATTGTTAGTCGCCCCCCAGGTCCAGGATACCGCGTACTTCCAGCAGGATGTGGAGTATCGGATCGAGGCGAAGCTGGACGACGCCGCCGAAGTCCTGCACGGTCGCGCGCGGATGACCTACACCAATCGTTCATCCGACACACTCGACAGGCTCTATTTCCACCTCTACCTGAACGCGTTCCGACCCAACAGTGCGTGGGCGCGACGCGAGCTGGAGTTCGGCGAGCGCCGGTTCCAGGATCTGGGTCCCGAAGAATTGGCCTACGAGAGGCTGACCTCGGTCGAGGTCGAGGGTACGCCGGTTCAGCCTATCTATCCGGGTGCTCCTGATTCCACAGTGGTCGAGATTCCGCTGCCCGAGCCACTTGCACCCGGAGAAACCGTCGAGGTCGACCTGGCCTGGGATGCGCGGCCGTCCACACTTCCGCGGCGGCAGGGGCGGCGCGGCAGGCATTACGACTTCGCTCAGTGGTTCCCGATCGTTGCCGTTTACGACGAGTTTGGCTGGGAGCAGCACCCGCTTATGCCACAGGGCGAGTTCTACGGCGAGTTCATGAACTTCGACGTTACACTGGACGTAGCAGCTGACCAGGTGATCGGCGCGACCGGTGTACCGGTCGCTGGCGATCCGGGCTGGTCAGCGGCAGCGGCACCAGGCTACGCGGACTCCATGTTCTTCAAGCGGGACGTGTACGGCAGTCCGGGCCCCGCTGAAGCGCTCGGCCTGCTCGACACGCCGGTCGAGGCAGACAGAAAGCGGGTGCGCTGGCTCGCCGAGGACGTCCACAACTTCGCCTGGAGCACGTCTCCCGACTACATCTACGAGGGCGGCCACTGGGAGGATGTGGCGATTCATGTGCTTTACCAGCCGGGCGACACGGCATGGGACGAGGGAGTGGCGCTCCGACGCACCAAGACCGCGCTGGCCTGGCTGGACGATATCTACGGCGATTTCGCCTGGCCGCAGATCACCAATGTTCACCGGGTGGAGGGCGGCGGCACCGAGTTCCCCATGATGGTGATGAACGGCAGCGCATCGCTCGGCCTGATCCTCCATGAGGTGGGTCACAACTACACGATGGGCATCCTGGCCAGCAACGAATGGAAGGAAGGCTTCCTGGACGAGGGGATGAGCTCTTTCCAGACCAACTGGTACGCCATGGCGCATGGTGAGGAGGATGTCTGGGACGGCGCTTTCGAGCGCGTCGCGGAGTGGGAGCTGGCTGGCATGTCGCAGCCGCTCACGACCGAATCGGCCGATTTCCGGGACTTCCGGACCTATCAGGCGATGACGTATACCAAGCCTTCCGTGGTTTACCGGATGCTGCAGGCTTATCTGGGGGATGAGACGTTCCGCGAGGGGCTCCACATCTACTACGAGAACAACAAGCTACAGCATGTGACGCTGGAGGATCTGGAAGCGGCCATGGAAGAGGCGGCCGGTGATGAGCTGGACTGGTTTTTCGACCAGTGGTTCAGGACGACCAAGTACCTGGACTACGGCATCGGCTCCGTCGAGGTCGACCAGCTCGCGGGCGGCGACTGGCGGACGCGTGTCGAGATTATACGTATGGGGCAGGCGTGGATGCCGGTGGTTCTGAAGGTTGGGGATGAGACGCGCGAGCTCGAGTCGCACGATGTGCGGCAGGTGGTCGAAGTCGTCACCTCAGATAGGCCGGCTGAGATAGTTCTCGATCCGGGGACGATTATCCTGGATGCTGACCGGTCGAACAACCGCTGGCCTTCGTAGGCTTCGGTCTCCGGGCGGGAGCACGGGTCGGGTGCCCCTCTCCGGAATGAATAACTCGCTCGCTGCGCTCGCTCAGACATCTTCATTCCTGCGAGGGGCACCCGACCCATGCTCCCGCACAGGATTTGTCGTGAGCGAGTGAGGTCCCGTGATTTTTCGTACGAGTGATGCGTGAATGGCTGATAATTCTTACGTAGATCCCCGTGTTACCCGCGAGGTCCTGCTCGAACTGCTCGGGCCGGTGAGGGAGCGGGACTTCGCTGTGCGGTATTGGGATGGGAGCACCGACGAGCCGCCGGGGGAGGCGAGGTTCACGCTGGTGCTGGAGCATCCCGGCTCCCTGCGGCGAATGCTGGTGCCGCCGTCGGAGATCAGGATCGCCGAGGCGTACATCTTCGGGGATTTCGATATCGAGGGTAACCTGGAGGCGGCATCCACGCTGGGCGACCGGATAGCGAAGGGACTGAGGTCGCCGGGAGCGGTAGCATCAATGACGGCTAAGCTGAGCCGGCTGCCGTCGCGCGATCCTGAGCTCTCCACCGGTCGCCGCGCCACGGCACTATTCCGGCACGGCCGGCAGCACTCCAAGCGGCGCGACACCGAGGCCGTAAGGTTCCATTATGACGTGGGGAACGATTTCTACCAGCTCTGGCTGGATCCCGGCCTCGTCTATTCGTGCGCATATTTCCCGACCGGCGAAGAGGACCTGGCGACCGCGCAGGAGGCTAAATTCGAGCATATCTGCCGCAAATTACGGCTCCAGCCGGGCGAGCGGATGCTGGACATCGGCTGCGGGTGGGGCGGGCTGATTCTTCACGCTGTCAAGCATTTCGACGTGGACGCCACCGGCATCACCCTATCGCGCGAGCAGGCGAAGCTGGCGCGTGAGCGGATCGAGGCGGCGGGACTCCAGGACCGCTGCCGTGTGGAGATCATGGACTATCGCGATCTCCCGGGTGAGGAAGCGTACGACAAGATCGGGAGCGTGGGGATGGTAGAGCACGTGGGCGAGGGTAAGCTGCCCGAGTACTTCGCGGCGGCCTACCGGTCGCTCAAGCCGGGTGGGCTCTTCCTCAACCACGGGATAGTGTCGCTCTGGGCGGCCCGGCCGGTGAGTGCTATCCAGAAGCTCATGCGGAAAGTCTGGAGGCGCGATGTATTCCTGCATCGTTACGTATTCCCGGACGGCAACCTGGTGCCCGCCACCGAAGTCATCGGCAGCGCCGAGCTCGCTGGATTCGAAACGCGCGACGTGGAAAGCCTGCGCGAGCATTATGCGCGCACGCTGAGAATCTGGGTTGCGCGCTTGGAGGGCAATCACACCGAGGCAGCGGCTATCGTCGGCGAGCCCACGTATCGCGTGTGGAGGTTGTACATGTCGGCGGCGGCGCGCGGGTTCGCGAAGGCCGAGATCGGGATCATACAGACGCTGCTGGCCAAGCCGGACGCTTCGGGGAGGAGCTATTTGCCGCCCACCCGGGCCGATATTTACGCGTAGTGCCGGCTGTTCTCAGCGCCTCCGCCGGCGGCCGCGGTCATCGTCCCTATGGTGATCGTTAAACCGCGGAGGCGCGGAGGCGCGGAGGGCGTTGTCTACTGAGCGACAATCAGTTCAGGAATGGCTTTATTCTATAAGATGATGGTGGGAGCGTTCAGCAATCCTTTGATTTTTCTAATCAACTACCCAAGAGCCTGAGTCATCCCTCCGCGTCCTCAGCGCCTCCGCGGTTAATCCGCTTTTGATCGGGCTCAATGTAAACTTGACATTGCCCCGACTGTCCTTTGATTATGATAACTATGAGAAACTTCTGGCGGTCAAAGGCAGTTCTTCGGTTTTATGGCTGAGAAGCGCCTGGTGCGCGGCGCCTGCCCGCACGACTGTCCGGACACCTGTGCTATGCTCGTGCATGTGGAGGATGGGCGGGCGGTGCGGGTGGCGGGGGATCCTGATCATCCGGTGACGCAGGGGTTTTTGTGCACCAAGGTGAACCGGTACGTAGAGCGGACGTATCACGCGGAGCGGATCACCACGCCGATGCGGCGGGTGGGGCGGAAGGGGGAGGGGCGATTCGAAGCCGCCAGTTGGGATGAAGCACTGGACGATATCTCGCGCCGCCTAGGGCGGGTCGTAGAGGAGCACGGACCTCAAGCGGTTCTCCCCTACTCCTACGCGGGGACCATGGGGCTGGTGCAGAGCGAGTCGATGGACCGGCGCTTCTTCCATCGCATAGGTGCGTCGCTGCTGGGTCGCACCATCTGCGCGGCGGCGGCTTCGGCGGCGTGGAAGCACACGTACGGCGATCGGGTGGGGCCGACGCCAGTCGAGGCGGAGCGTGCGAAGGTGATACTGCTGTGGGGGACGAACACGCTGACCTCGAATCCGCATCTGTGGCCGGCGCTCAGGCGGGCGCGCGAGCGGGGCGCGCGGCTTATCGCCATCGACCCGATCCTCACGCGCACCGGTCGCCAGTGCGACCAGCATCTCCCGATCCTCCCCGGCACCGACGCGGCGCTCGCCCTGGGGATGATGCATGTGATCTTCTCGGAAGGGCTCGAGGATGAGGATTACCTGCGGCGTCACAGCGTCGGTTGGGAGGCACTGAAGGAGCGCGCTGCCGGGTGGACGCCCACGCGCACTGCCGAGGTCACTGGCGTCGACGAATCCGCCGTAGTGGAACTTGCGCGCGAGTACGCCAGCACGCGGCCGTCCTTCATCAGGCTGAACTACGGGATGCAGCGGCACGCTGGTGGTGGGATGGCCGTCAGGGTCGTCTCGCTCCTCCCGACCGTGACCGGCGCGTGGCGGGAGGTGGGTGGAGGCGTGACAGTATCGACTTCGGGCGCTTTTCATATGAACAGCGCGGTACTGCAGAAGCCCGAGTGGGTGCCAGCCGGCACGCGCACCATCAATATGATACGACTGGGTGAGGCGCTCACCAGGGCAGACGCTGGTGTCGGCGGCCCGCCGGTGAAGGCGCTGGTCGTCTACAACTCGAACCCTGGCGCGGTAGCGCCGGATCTCAACCAGGTTCGTAAGGGTCTCGCGCGCGAGGATCTGTTTACCGTAGTACTGGAGCATTTCCAGACCGACACCGCCGATTACGCGGACTGGCTGCTCCCCGCAACGACCCAGCTGGAGCACTGGGATATCCACACCGCCTACGGTCACCTCTATGTCACACTCAACAGGCCGTCCATAGAGCCGGTGGGGGCCAGTCTCCCGAACTCCGAGTTCTTCAGGCGACTGGCGGCGAGGATGGGTTTCGACGAACCGGAGTTCCGCCACTCTGACCTGGACCTGATCCGTCAGGCGCTGGACACCGACCATCCGGCGATGCGGGGGATAACGTTCGAACGGCTGTTGGAAGATGGCTACGCGCGGTTGAACCTGCCCGATTCGTATGCGCCGTTCGCCGACCCGGTGCGCTTCAACACGCCGTCGGGCAAGATCGAGATTCATTCACCGGCGCTCGAGAAGCTCGGGCTGGATCCGCTCCCGTGCTACACGCCGCCCGCCGAGGACCCGCGCGCTGCGAAAGATCGCGGCGAGCGGTACCCACTGATGCTCATCTCCCCGCCCGAGCATCAGTTCCTGAACTCGACTTTTGTGAATGTGCCGTCGCTGCGGAAGGCGGCGGGCGGTACGCGGCTCCTTCTGCACCCCAACGAGGCGGCCGTGCGCGGGATCGAGGAAGGCGACAGGGTGCGGAGCTGGAATGCACGCGGCGAGTTCATCGCCCACGCGGAAGTAACCGAAGATGTCAGGCCCGGCGTGGCGGTCTCCTACGGCGTCCGCTGGGCGCGGCTCTCGGAGGGTGGGAGGACGGTGAACGACACGACCTCACAGGCGGAGACCGATATGGGCGGTGGTCCTGTATTCTACGACAACGCCGTCGAGGTGGAGCTTGCGCCGATCGCCTCCGCGGCCGAGCCGGTCTGGACCCTCCAGAGCGCTGTATAGAGGCCGCCTCGCTCCAGCAGCTCTTCGTGGGTCCCCTGCTCCGCGACGCGTCCATCTTCCAGAACGTAAATTATATCCGCGTGGCGAATAGTCGAAAGGCGATGGGCGATGGCGATGGTCGTCCTGTCGCGGGTGATGTGCTCGAGTGACCGCTGGATCGCCGCTTCCGTCTCGTTGTCAACCGCCGAGGTCGCCTCGTCCAAAACCAGGATCGGCGGGTTCTTGAGGACGGCACGGGCGATGGCTATCCGCTGACGCTGACCGCCTGAGAGCTTCTGCCCCCGCTCCCCCACCACCGTACCGTAGCCGCGCGGCAAGCGCTCTATAAACTCATGCGCCTCCGCCGCGCGCGCCGCCGCCGCGATGTCACCGTCCGACGCCCCCCAGCTGCCGTACTCGATGTTGTCGCGCACGGTGCCGTGAAACAGGAAAACATCCTGACTCACCAGCCCTATCGCGCCGCGCAGGTCAGCCAGCTGAAGATCGCGGATCGGCACGCCGTCGAGCGTGATGGCGCCGTCGTGGACCTCGTAGAGGCGGAGGAGGAGCTTCACGACGGTGCTCTTCCCCGAGCCGGTCGAGCCGACTATCGCCACGGTCTGTCCGGCGGGTACGGTTATGGAGACATCGCGCAGAACCGGATCGCCCTCGGCGTACGCGAAGGTGAGGTCGCGGATCTCGACATCTCCCTTCACCGCATCGCGGGGCAGCGCCCTGTCGCCAGTGTGTATCTCCAGCGGAGTGTCGAGCAGGTCCATCACCCGCGTTGTCGAGGCCATCGCGCGCTGGTACTGGTCGAGGGTTTCGCCGAGGCGCGTGAGCGGCCAGAGCAGCCGCTGCGTCAGGAAGACCAGCACACTGTAAGTGCCCACCGAGAGCGTCCCCCGCACCGCCTCCATCCCCCCGAAAAGAAGTGTGCCTGTGAACCCGACCAGGATGACTATGCGGATGAGCGGCACGAACGCGGCGCTGAGTCGGATCGCGCGGCGGTTGCTCTCGCGGTACTCGTCGCTCTCGCGCTCCACCTGACCCGACTCGAAGGTCTCGGCGGTGAAGCTCTTGATGGTGGTGATGCCGCTCAGATTGTTGGACAGCCTACCGTTCAGCAGGGCCACCTTCTCGCGGACATCGGCATAGAGTGGCGCGAGCTTGCGCTGGAAACGGATGGAGCCCCAGACGACGAACGGCATCGGCAGCACGGCCATCCACGCGACGCTCGGGGCGAGAACGATGAAGATGCCGCCGATTACTATCACCGTGGTGGCCACCTGGAGCAGGTCGTTCGCGCCCTTGTCAAGGAAGCGCTCCAGCTGGTTGATGTCGTCGCTCAGGATAGACATCAACCCGCCCGTGCTCCGCTCCTCGAAGTACTCCAACTCCAGGTCCTGCAGATGATTATAACCGTCCAGCCGCAGGTCGTGCTGTACCGTCTGCGCCAGGTTGCGCCAGAGCCGCGCGTAGGCGTACTCGAACGCCGACTCCAGCAGCCAGATGACGAAGGTGAGCGCCGCCAGGACAACCAGCTGGTCCCACACGTCGACGACGCCGAAGTCGGCCAGGAGAGAATTCTCCTGCTCCACCACGACATCCACCGCCACACCGATGAGCATCGGTGGCGCGAGGTCGAATATTTTGTTGAGGACCGAGCAGAGCGACGCGAGCCATACGCGCCTTCGGTAGGGTCGAGCGTAGCGCGCGAGGCGGTTTAGAGGTGGGTCATCGGTCATCGGTCATCGGGATGACAGTTCGGCTTCTACTTCCACACCAGCGCGAGGACTCTGCGAAGTACGGGGATGAACTTCCCGAATACCTTCGCCAGAATCGTCAGGAGGAGGGATTTGAATAGAAATCGGATAAGGAACATGTTATTTCGCGGGTGCGGGGGCTGTTCTCGTTGCTCAACCCTACGCACCCGCTGAGTCTAAGGTTTCAGCTGAGCGGGCGTCAGTGACAATGCGCACAGTGCGGAAAGTGCACGAAGCGGACCGGATGGGTGCTACGCGTTCGGCTTACTTGCAAGTGCAGTCATCAGCGCCCAGTTCCAGGCTATACGATAGCGGTCGATGCGCCGGATGTCGAACCCCGCGGCGGTAAGCACGTCCTCGAGTTGACCCTGGGTCAGTGACGGGTGGTGGTTGCCTGTCAGCCTCAGATACCCATCCCGGATCCTCATGATAGGGTCATTACCGCACCAGTCGGTCAGAACCAGGCAACCGCCGGGCTTCAGGACGCGATGGGCTTCTTTGAGACCGGCTTCGCGGTCGGTCCAGAAGTGCAGTGAGCTGGATGAGACGATCGCGTCGAACTCGTCGTCCTGAAATGGGAGATTCCTGGCGGGGGCGGCTACTAGCTCTACGCTGTCGGGCAATTTTGCTTTCGCCTGCTCGAGCATTTCGGGCGACGGGTCGACGCCCGTGGCGCACAGCGTGGGGTCGCGAGCCAGCAGCGCCTCGAGGAGCGCGCCGGTGCCGGTGCCCAGGTCGAGAATTTTCTGGGTCGGGGCCAGATCTGTTCGGTCGGTGGTCTCGCGGACGCTGTCGCGGATGTAGGCGCGCCAGCGGTTGTCGTAGGTGGCCGCCAGGCCGGCGTACTCGCGGGCGGTGCTGGTCAGGAGTCGTCCAGCCATGCTTCTGCTTCAATCTCTACCAGCATATCGTCGTCGATGAGGCGCGCGACCTCCACCATGCTGGTGGCGGGGCGGATATTCGCGAAAAACTCTCCGTGGGCGCGGCCGATTTCTTCCCAGTGGGTGATGTTTGTTACGTAGATTCTCGTGCGGACTACGTCCTTTAGGGTTGCGCCGGCTTGGGTCAGGGCGTGTTCTATGTTTTTGAGGGTCTGGATGGTTTGGGCGTAAGGGTCGTTTTGGGGTTGGATTTCTCCGTACTCGTCGGTTGCGGTGGTGCCGGAGACACTGATGTGGTTGCCGTAGCGGACGGCGCGGGAGTAGCCGACCAGGGGTTCCCATTTTGTGGGGGTGGAGATTGTTTTTCGCATTTTTTTATCGTTAGAGGTTTGGTTAGCGTTGGGGTAACGGTAACGGTAAGGGGAAGGGCAAGAGCAAGGGCAAGGGCAAGGGCAAGGGCAAGGGCAAGGGCAAGGGCAAGGGCAAGGGCAAGGAAGTTACGGGATCGGGATC
>DASSKB010000183.1:0-55856 GCA_035690925.1 Longimicrobiaceae bacterium | reverse complement strand
GGCGCCGTCCGCCGCAGATGCGAACCCGTCATCAGGTGGTGCGGTCGCTACCCCTGTCTCCGGGTCGGACGCGGCGGGTGGCGTGGCCGCGGCTGCCCGGTTCATGCGATCCGAGAACCCGACGAACCCCGCACCGTACCTCATGCTCCGCGGATATCGCTGGGGCGAGCTGCGTGTTCGCGGAGAGGACATCGATCCCAAGCTCCTGGTGGCGCCGGCGACCGAAGCCCGCACGCGCCTGAAGACTCTTCTACTCGACGAGAAATGGGCTGATCCCCTGAACGCGGCGGAGGAGGTCATGGCCACGCCATCGGGGCGTGGATGGCTGGACCTGCAGCGTTATGTGATGACGGCATGCGAGGGACTGGGCAGCGAGTACGATTTCGTGGCGGCAGCACTCCGCAGCGCGCTGGCAGCGTTGGTCCGCGACCTGCCAGCGCTCACCACGCTCACCCTGATGGATGATTCGCCCACGGCGAACCCGGAAACTATGGCATGGCTGGTTTCCGAAGGGATCTGCGGGGAGCCTGCGGATGCGGGTGCGGATCAGGAGGTTGGCACACGTCAGCGTGCCCGGCGCGGACCCACAGAGCGGGCCATGGAGCTGGTAAAGGCGGGGCAGCCGCAAGCGGCCGTCGACATTCTCATGCGTGAAGCTGCGAAGGAAGGAAGCTCGCGCTCCGCGTTCCTGCGCAGGTCCGAAGCCGCCAGCGTCATGGTGGACGCGGGCGTTCACGCCGTGGCCATGCCACTCCTCACAGAGCTGGTCGAACAGATCGACCAGCATCAGCTCGAGCGGTGGGAAGACGGAGAAACCATCGCACGTCCGCTGGGGCTCCTCTACCTCTGCATGCAGAAGCTCGAGGGTGAGGAATCTGGCCAGGACCTGTACCTCCGCATTTGCCGCCTGGACCCCCTCCAGGCGATTCGCCTCGGCTCACAGACCAATGGCCGTTCAGGAGATTGAACGGACGGTCCGCCTGTCCTTTCTAGACCGGCTGGTAGATCATGAACCGGGTCAGGGCACAGATGCAAACGTCACCCGGAAAGAATCCGTAAGGCAACTCAAAGCCTCGTTACACCGCGATCTGGAGTGGCTCCTTAATACGCGCCGCATAGTGGAACCTGCGCCGGACACGTATCCGGAGGTACAGCGCTCGGTTTACCATTACGGGTTGCCTGACATATCGTCGCTCAGCGCCGACTCGGACGCGGTGCGTCAGAAACTGGTAAGACAGGTGGAGGAAAGCGTCCGATTGTTCGAGCCGCGCCTCACCGCGGTTCGTGTATCGCTCGCGGAATCGGATGGCGACGGAGGCCGCCAGATTCGCTTCCTTATCGAGGGACTGCTCAGGATGGATCCGGACCCCGAACGGGTGACGTTCGATACGGTGATGGAAACGGCCAGCGGTAAGTTCCTGGTCAGCGGGGACGGCAATGCGAGATGACCTCCTGGAGTATTACGAGCGGGAGCTGACGTTTCTGCGGCGCACCGGCGCCGACTTCGCCCAACGTTACCCGAAGGTAGCCTCCCGGCTGCTGCTCGAACCAAATAAGTGCGACGATCCGAATGTCGAGCGGCTACTCGAAGGGTTCGCATTTCTGGCGGCGCGCGTACATCTAAAAATTGATGACGACCTGCCCGAAGTCAGCGAAGCGCTGCTGAACGTCGTCTACCCGCATTACACCCGCCCGATTCCGTCCATGTCGCTGGTCGAGTTCCACCTCGATCCCGAGCAGAAACTTGCCACTGGGCTGCGGATTCCCAGGGGTTCTCCACTATTCTCGCGTGCGGTGGCCGGCGCGCCCTGCCGCTTTCGCACCTGCTACGATACCGTCCTCTGGCCGCTTTCAGTGTCGGATGCTCGGTGGACCGCCGTTCATGAGCTGAGCCCGCCGGTTGGCGCGACCAGCGCCGTTTCCGCGCTTCGCGTCCAGCTGGACTGCCCGCCCGACCTGTCTTTCGCTAAGCTGGAGATGGAGACGCTGCGTTTGCATCTGAACGCGGAGACCAACCTGGCGTCCACGCTGTACGAGCTGTTGTGCAACAACTGCGTCGAGATCCTGCTCAGGGACGCCACGCCTGGCGCCAAGCGCGACCCCATTCGTCTGCCAGCCTCGGCACTGAAACCAGTTGGTTTTGCCGAAGACGAGGGGCTGCTGCCCACGTCACGCGGATCTTTTCTGGGCTACCGGCTGCTCCAGGAGTACTTCTCGTTTCCCGAAAAGTTTTTCTTCCTGGACCTAGCCGGGTTCGACCGTGCTCGTGCGGCGGGCTTCGGCAGTCGCATGGAGATATTGTTCCTGATCTCGTCTTTCGAGCGGCCTGAGCGTCGGCAGATGCTGGAAACTGGCGTCAACGCGGAGACGATTCGTTTGGGGTGCACGCCTATAGTGAACCTTTTCAAGCAATCGTCAGAGCCGATCCTGCTGACCGAGAGGAAGCAGGAGTACATGATTGTCCCTGACGCCCGGCGCCGCGCCACCACGGGGATCTTCTCCGTCGAGGAGGTCGTCGCGGTTACTCCGGGTGAGGCGGAGCCAATAACCTTCGAGCCTCTTTACTCCTTCCGCCACGGCGCTTCGCAGAAGGATAAACGGATTTTCTGGCAGGCACGGCGCAGGCCTACGCGCTGGCGTGCCGACGAAGGGACGGATCTCTTCCTCTCGTTCGCCGATTTTTCCGCTCGGATGGCGCACCCGGACCGCGATGCCGTTACGGCACGTCTGGTATGCTTCAACGGGGACCTGCCCAGCCGATTGCCCTTCGGCGATCCGGGTGGCGATTTCGAGATGCCGGGGGGCGGCGCGGTTACGAAGATCACCACCCTGGTAAAGCCTACCAGCGCCATCGAGCCTCCGCTCGGTAAGCCCCAGATGTGGCGGTTGATATCACAGCTGTCCATGAATTATCTCTCGCTCGTGGACGGCGGTGTCGAGACACTTCACGAGCTGCTCCGGCTGCATAATTTCGCGGACTCCGATGCTGGTGAGAAGCAAATCCAGGGCATTGTGGAGGTCGAGGGGAGCCCGTGTTATTCCAGAATCGAAAGTGAGCACGGACTCACATTCGCCCGTGGCCACCGGGTGGAGATCCTCTTCGACGAGGAGCAGTTCGCAGGGGGTGGAGTGTACCTGCTGGCGAGCGTCCTGGAGCGATTCCTCGGCCTCTACGTATCGCTGAACAGCTTCTGCATCCTCGCGGCGCGGACCCGACAACGGAAAGGGGCGCTGCGCGAATGGGCGCCGAGGGCAGGATGGAAAGCGCTCCTGTAGGCCTCGCGGCTGTCGAAGAGTCGCTTCGTAAGGAACCCACTTCCTTCGACTTCTTCCAGGCGGTGCGCCTGCTGGAAAGGCTCCAGCCGGACCGTGCGCCCGTAGGGTATTTCGTGGATCCGGCCGACGAGGTGGTGCGTTTTTCGGTAAACGCCAGCATCGCATTTCCGCCCAGCGAAATCCATTCACTCGCTCAATCGGCGGAGGATGCCGCGCGCCTGAGCGTGAATGTAATGGGACTTACGGGCCCGCTCGGAGTCCTGCCTTACCATTACACGCTCATGGTGGCCGAGCGCAACCGGGTGCGGGACGGAGCGCTCGGGGCGTTCTACGACATCTTCCACCACCGGATGCTGTCGCTATTCTATCGGGCGTGGGAGAAGCACCGATTCACCGTACAGCATGAGAAGCAGCAGCGCGATAAGCTCGAGGAGCACCTCCTTGACCTGGTCGGAATGGGACAGGAGGAGAGTCGCGAGGAGCTCCCGTTCTCCAGCAACCTTCTCGTGTTCTACGCGGGTCTGTTCGCTCTTCGTCAGCGCGGTGCCGTCGCGCTCGAGCAGTTGCTGGAAGACTACTTCGGCGTTCCCGCGGAGATCGAGCAGTTCATTGGCGGTTGGTACCCTCTTCAGGCTCGCGACCTGTGCGCTCTCGGTGAGGACACTGGCGTTTCCGAACAGCTGGGCCTCGGCGCGGTGGTCGGCGATGAGGTCTGGGACCAGCAGGCAAAGGTTCGCATACGGCTGGGGCCGCTCCGTCGGGCCGAGTACGATGAGTTCCTGCCGACGGGCAGTGCGTACGAGACGCTTCGAGGCATCACCCGTTTCTTCAGCCACGATCAGTTCGACTTCGAGCTGCAGCTCGTGCTGGCCGGTGACGAGGTGCCGGGCCTTGTCCTGGGCGATGAAGGCAATGCCCCGCCGCTCGGATGGTCAACCTGGTTACGAACCAAGCCATTCGTCCGTAATGCGGACGAAACCACGTTCAGCCTCTAAGAGATAAGGGAGTTCCATGAGCATCAACCTCAGATCACTGATAGGGAAGCTCAACCACCAGGCGAGGGGCGCGGTAGAGTCCGCGGCAGGACTATGTCTATCCCGCACTCACTATGATGTGGAGATAGAGCACTACCTGATGAAGCTCCTGGATCAGACTGATGGAGATTTCACGGCCATCCTCAAGCATTACGAGGTCAACCGCTCCAGACTCGCGTCCGAGCTTACCGCCAGCCTCGACAATCTGAAGACCGGTAACGCGCGAACGCCATCCCTGAGCCCCACCCTGGTCAGGATGCTCACCGAGGCGTGGACCCTCGGCTCCGTGGATTACGAGGCGTCGCGGATAAGGACAGGACATACCATCCTCGCACTCGTCGCGAACGACGAGCTGGCAAGGCTGGTCAATGGGGTGAGCAAGGAATTCGAGAAGATCCACGCGGAGGACCTCAAGAAGGATTTCTCCCGTATCGTTGCGACCTCAGCCGAAGATGAAGAGCCAGTGGCCGCTGGTCAGGCGTCGCAGAGCGCGAATGCCGGTCGTCGGGTCGGCGGAAAAACTCCAAATCTGGACCAGTTCACGTTGAACCTTACCGAGCGGGCCAAGCAGGGCCAGCTGGATCCCGTGCTGGGCCGGGACTTCGAGGTGCGACAGGTTGTAGATATCCTCACGCGTCGACGGCAGAACAACCCGATCCTGGTGGGCGAGGCAGGAGTCGGCAAAACCGCAGTCGTTGAAGGGTTCGCGATGAGGATTGCCAGCGGAGACGTCCCACCGGCGCTCAAGAACGTAACCCTGAGAACCCTGGATCTGGCCTTATTGCAGGCTGGCGCAGGCGTGAAGGGCGAGTTCGAGAACCGCCTGAAAGGTCTCATCGAGGAGGTGCGATCGTCGCCCACGCCCATAATCCTATTCATCGATGAGGCACACACCATGATCGGGGCCGGCGGACAGGCTGGTCAGAACGACGCGGCCAACCTGCTCAAGCCTGCGCTCGCACGCGGTGAGCTTCGTACCATCGCTGCCACAACGTGGTCGGAGTACAAAAAGTACTTCGAGAAGGACCCCGCGCTCGCTCGCAGATTCCAGCTCGTGAAGGTCGAGGAGCCGACCGAATCGACCTGTATGGTGATGATGCGTGGGATAGTGCCGTCGCTCGAAAAACATCATGGCGTCCGCATTGTGGATGACGGCGTGCACGCGGCCGTGCGTCTTTCACACAGGTACCTTCCCGACCGGCAGCTTCCCGATAAGGCCGTGAGCGTGCTAGATACCGCGTGTGCGCGGCTCTCGCTCGGTCAGAACTCCACGCCCGCGGCATTAGAGGACGCGGCGCGGCGGCTGGACGACCTTGCTGTGCAGACGCGGGTGCTCGAGCGCGAGACCGCTGTTGGCGCGGATCACACCGAACGGCTCGCCGAGATAGCAGCTGAGCGCGAAGCCACGGAAGCCTCACTCGCCGTGCTGCAGGAGCGCTGGGAACGCGAGCGCGATCTCGTCACCCGCGTGCGCGCTATCCGCGAGGAGATAGAACAATCGGTGGACGGAAACGGCCATGCGGCGGAACAGGAGGCAACCGACGAGCCCCCGATAGACGCCGCGGAGCTCCTGGCGGAGCTCAAAGAGCTGAGTGCGGAACTCGAAGCGCTCCAGGGCGATTCCCCACTGGTTCCCCTCACCGTCGACTCGGAGCTGGTAGGACAGGTCATATCCGGATGGACAGGGATCCCGGTCGGCAAGATGCTCCGGGACGACCTGAGCACCGCGCTGGAGCTCGAGCGGCGCCTGGAAGAGCGGATCATAGGTCAGGATCACGCCCTCGAGATCATCAGCCACCGAATCCGCACATCGCGCGCGGGCATCGAAGACCCGGAGAAGCCCGTAGGCGTATTTCTCCTGGTGGGCCCGAGCGGCGTGGGTAAGACCGAAACCGCGCTTACCCTCTCCGACCTGCTCTACGGCGGTGAGCACAACCTCATCACCATCAACATGTCGGAGTTTCAGGAACCTCACACCGTTTCCACGCTGAAGGGATCACCTCCGGGCTATGTGGGCTATGGCGAGGGCGGCGTACTTACCGAGGCGGTCCGCAGGCGCCCATACTCCGTCGTACTCCTGGATGAGATAGAGAAGGCCCACCCCGATGTCCTCGAGTTGTTCTTTCAGGTATTCGACAAGGGCCGGATGGAGGATGGTGAGGGAAGGGAAATAGACTTCAAAAACTGCATAATTATCCTTACCACGAACGCGGGCACCGACACTCTCATGAAGCTGTGTGCGGACCCGGAGACCATGCCTGGTCAGCAGGGACTGGTGAAGGCGCTGAAGCCCGAGCTGGATAAGACTTTCAAGCCTGCTTTCCTGGGCCGCACAGTTATCATCCCCTACTTCCCCGTGCGCGACGACGCATTGAAGGCGATCATAGGGCTGAAGCTGGCCAAGATCCAGCGGCGTCTGCACGATACGCATCGCGTGGACCTTCAGGTAGCCGACAGCGTTATCGACGCGATCGCCGAACGGTGCACGGAGGTGGAGAGCGGTGCGAGGAATGTGGATAACATCCTCACAAACACCATGTTACCCGCCATCTCCAGGGTACTTCTCGAATCGCTGGTCGGGGGCGACAGACCGGAGACGATACGGATCGCACTCGACGAGAACGGCGACTTAGATTACGAGGTGGAGGCCGCATCCGCGAAGCTCGACATCCCACTGGTGGTCGCCTGACCCGGCGTACTCCGTCACCCGTTCATTGGTAAGCTGATGGCAAGCTTCACACAGGATAATCGGCCACTGCGCATCTCGACCCCACTGGGGAAAGATGCTCTTCTCCTGGAGCGGATCTCCGGAAATGAGGGTGTTTCCACTCCGTTCATGTTCACACTGGACCTTCTCTCCGAATCGAAGGAGCTGAATGCGTCACAGCTGCTGGGTAAGCTTGTCACTGTCACAGTGGAGACCACCTGGGGTGAACCGCGCTTCATAACCGGCATCATCGCCCGTTTCGTTCAGGCAGGCTACGACGACCAGCTTGCCCGCTACCGGGCTGAGCTTGTTCCGGACTTCTGGATGGCGGGCCTATCGCAGGACAGCCGCATCTTTCAGGAGAAGACGGTCGCAGACATAGTCACGGAGCTGCTCAAGGAGATCAAAGTCGATCACCAGTGGAAGCTGACCGGTACGTACGAACCGCGGAACTACTGCGTGCAGTACCGAGAGTCCAATCTGGCGTTCATCTCCAGACTGCTGGAGGAAGAAGGGATACACTACTACTTCGTGCACACCGAGAGTGCCCTGAAGATGGTCATGTCGGATCTGTCGCGGCAGGCGCCGCCGTGCGCCGGGCTCGACAATGTTCGTGTTCTCAGGGCAGGCGCGGATCCCTCAGCGGTCACCGACTCGATCTCGTTCGCCCTCGAGCGGGAGGACTCAGTAATAACGCGCGCGGTGACCCTCAGGGATGATCACTTCGAGCTGCCTGGCAAGAACCTCGAAACCGAGCAGACCAACCAGCGGGGCGCCGACAAGACCGAGTTGTACGATTATCCGGGTGGGTACACAAACGTGGATGGTGTGAGTCGGGGCGGTGGCGACCAGGCCTCCAGGCTCCAGAAGATCTACGAGATGAATCAACATACGGCTACAGCCCGGATGCGTGAGATCGAGGGAGTCGGCACGATCCTTCGTGGAAAGAGCAATTGCCCCACCATGACGGCCGGTCACAGCTTCACGCTGAAGGAGCACTATCGCGGCGACTTCAACGCAGATTACCTGATACTCCGCGTACACCACGAGTTCGCTGTGGAGAATTACCTCAATCGCGATGGCTCACCGTTTGTCCAGCGTTCGTCATTCGACGCCATCCCCCTCACGCAACCCTACGCGCCGCCGCGTCTGACGCCGCGCGCGGTCGTCCGGGGCTCTCAGACGGCGCGAGTGGTCGGGCCCGACGGCACCGAAATCTTTACCGATAAGTACGGCCGGGTGATGGTGCAGTTCAACTGGGACCGGGAAGGGAAGTCCGACGCCAATAGCTCATGCTGGGTGCGCGTGGCCACGCCCTGGGCCGGTAAGCAGTGGGGGGTTTATTCCATCCCCCGTGTCGGTGCCGCGGTCGTTGTTGACTTTCTCGAGGGCGATCCGGATAGACCCATAATCACCGGCATGGTATATAACGCGGAGTTCATGCCTCCGTACCCTCTTCCCGATAACAAAACCCGTTCAGGCATCAAGACGAGGAGCACCCTAAAAGGCACTGCCGAGACTTTCAACGAGATCCGTTTCGAGGACAAGAAGGACGCCGAAGAGATATACGTCCACGCGGAGAAGGACCTCAAAACCGTAATCGAGAACAACGAGGTCCGCGAAGTCGGACTCGTGAAGAAAGACCCTGGCACCCAGACCGTTACCATCAACGGCGATCAGACGCTCACCGTCAAAGAAGGCAAGCAGACGGTGACGGTAAGCAAGGGCGATCAGATTCTCGAGGTCACCGAAGGCAAGCAGAATATCACAGTGAAGGGTGACCAGACGACGGAGATCAAGCAGGGGAACCAGGCGATCGCCATCAAAATGGGCAATCACGACCTGGAGGTAGCGCAGGGCAATCAGACCATCACCATCAAGATGGGCAATCAGACCACCAAAGCGAAGATGGGAAAGATCTCCCAGGACGCTATGCAGGGCATCGAGTTGAAGGTGGGTCAGAGCAGTGTGAAGATCGATCAGCAGGGGGTAACCATCAAAGGCATGAAGATTACCCTCGATGGGAAGATCAAGACCGAGATAAAGGGATTGATGACTGACATAAAAGGTACAGGGATGTTGAAGGCAAAGGGCGGAATCACGATGATCAATTAATCATGGCAACGGCTCTGGATACTCCGTCTCCCATTCGAGGAAGATCACTAGCTCAGATCATCGATCTGGCTGAGCTGAGCGACGAAGCTCGCGCGGTGAGCGAACGGCCTGACGCAGTATCCGCGTACGTCCCGATGCTGGTCGATGCCGAACTATATACCGACGCGATCGGACTTCTGGCGCACCTGCTGCCGCCCCGGGAGGGAGTGTGGTGGGCGTGGGTTTGTGCACGGCGGGCCGCGGGCGATGAGCCGTTGCCAAGCGAGCAGGCGGCGCTCGACGCCGCCGAACGCTGGATCAAGGAGCCCACCGAACCGCACAGGCGTGCCGCTATGGCTATCGCTGAGGAGCTCGATTTCTCCACGCCAGCGGCCTGCGCGGCGCTGGCGGCCTTCTTCAGCGGCGGTAGCATCGCCCCGCCAGGCTCACCAGAGGTGCCACCGGGCGAGTTCATGACCGCGCAGGCAATCGCCGGCAGCATCGTGCTCGCGGCAGTCGCGACTGAGCCAGAGAAAGCCGAGGAGAAATTTCAGAACTACGTTGCGCAGGGGATGGAAGTCGTCAAGCGCCTTAACCTCTGGTCCACCGGCGCTGCGAAAGGAGCCTGAATGGGACAACCCGCAGCACGTGCGGGCGACATGCACGTCTGCCCGATGGTTACGCCGGGTGTACCGCCCATTCCCCATGTAGGCGGGCCGATCATGCCGCCCGGCTGTCCGACTGTGCTCATCGGTAAGATGCCCGCGGCCCGCACTACGGATATGTGCACGTGCGTCGGCCCACCCGATGTCATCGCCAAAGGCTCCATGACCGTACTGATAGGTAAGATGCCGGCGGCCCGGATGGGAGACCTGACCGCACACGGTGGGAGCATCATTCTGGGCTGCCCTACCGTGCTGATAGGCGGGTGAGTGGCTCCGTGGTGGATAGCGACCGACGATTGCTTTACATGCCGGTCCAGATGTATTCTTCTTGGAAGTCTCTCTGACCACTGAAGTTTCTATGGCTCCAGTCAAAAAGCTGTTTCGATTCCGAGCCGCCATCCTGCTGGTCTTCTCGGCCTGTGCGCCGGCGGCGCAGGTTCCGCATGCGCCGAGTGTGCCGCAGCCCGCGCAGATCCCCGCGCTCGAGGCGCGCTTCGCCAGCGACACCACCAATCTGCGGGTGCTGGTGCCGCTGGCATCCGCATACGTATCTGCCAGTCGATCGGCCGATGCGGTGCCGCTGCTCGAGCGCGCGGTGAGGCGTGATCCTGACAATTCGGGCGCACTCCTATATCTCGGGCTCGCGTACGAGGATCTGGAACGCTTTTCAGATGCCCGGCAGCTTTACGAGCGGTATCTCGAACACGGCCGCTCGGAAGAGTTGAAGGCCCGTATTCGTGCGCGCCTTTCATTCCTGGAACGCCTGGAACTGCGGGCGGCGATCGAGGAGACGCTGGCTCGCGAGTCAGAGCTCGCGGATACCGAACCGCGGCCCAATACAGTAGCGGTCTTCCCGTTCCTTTATTCAGGCTCCGATTCAACCCTGGCACCGCTCGGGCGAGCTTTCGCGGAGATGCTGGTCACCGACCTTTCGCAGACGGATCGGTTGACTGTCCTGGAGCGCACAGGCGTGCAGATTCTGCTGGACGAGCTGGCACTTGGCCGCAGCGGCCTGGTAGATACCACCACGGCGGCGCGTAGCGGCCGGATTCTAGGCGCTGGCAGGATCGTTCAGGGGCGCATAGATGGTAACGCCGAGCTGCTCCGCCTGCACGCGGCCGTGGTCGGTGTAGGTGACGAATGGCCAGGGAGCACTCTCACAGCGGAGGATCAGCTCGAGCGGCTCTTCGCGTTGCAGACAGACATCACCTTCGGGATCTTCGATGCTCTCGGTATCCAGCTTACCCCTGCGGAGCGCGAGAGAGTGAGCCGGCGGCCAACGGCTAATCTCCAGGCGGTACTCGCGTTTGGCCTCGGTCTGGAGGCGCAGGACGCCGGCGATTTCGCTGCGGCGGCTCGCCAATTCAACCGCGCAGCGTCACTGGATCCCGACTTCGTGGCCGCACAGCAACACGCGACCGATGCCGCGAACATGCAGGCGGCAAGTGAGACAACCGTCCTCCAGCTGGCGCGGCTGGGCACGGTCGAACTCGATTCACCGGGATCCGGGACCGGGACACTTGCCGACCTCGATGCGCTCCAGAGCTTCATTCCCGGCCCGGGCGGACGCGACCCCGCACTAGAAGTGCTCGGTCAGGAGGGCTTCGGTCGGAATCGTGCCATTGTCGAAATAATTATTCCAGTACCCGGAGACCCCGAATGACCTATCTCCGCTCGCTCGCCGCGCTCGCGATAGTGCTCACCGCCAACCCTATGGTGCCCGGCTCGGCCGACCTCGAGGCGCAGTCGCCGTGGGGTGCCGGGACGGGGGTCGCGTATGAGAGATACCAGTTTGGCGAGTCGGACGCTGTCGGGATCGAATCGCTTTCGCTCCTCACCGTTCCGTTCTCTGCCCGCTCGACCTTCTTCGGGAATGCCACACTGGAGGTTAGCGGTGGATACGCCCGCGGTTCACTCGTCCGGATTGACGGCACGGAGTCCAGTATCTCCGGCATAACCGATACGGAGGTCAGTCTCGGCGTCGCTCTCGGTGATGGTCTTGCCACGATCAACGCCATAGTCCTGGTCCCAACTGGTCAGGAGACCATGGCCGCTGACGAGATCGAGGTCGCGGGGGCGATCGCATCCGACCTCCTTCCGTTCGGAATCTCCCACTGGGGGAGCGGGGGAGGCGTTGGCCTGGGAACGACGCTGACGACCACTGCGGGGGATGTTGGGCTTGGAATAACCGCCGGCTATTTCGTGGCCGGCGAGTTCGATCCGGTAGAGACGAGCCAACTCACCGCATTTCGGCCCGGCAACATACTCAGCGTGCAGCTAGGGGTGGATCGGAACATAGGGACTTCCGGCAAAGCTACCCTTCAACTGGGCTTGCAGCGCTTCGGCGACGATACTTTCGAGGGCCGTAACCTCTATCGCTCCGGCAACCGGTACCAGGCGATGGGGTCTTACGCGTTCGCGGTGGGTCCTCGAGCGAGTGCGATTGTATACGCGGGCGGTGAGCATCGTTCGAGCGGAGCCGCCCTTCTGGACGTCACGTTCGACGCGGCATCGCAGAACCTGGCACTTTTCGGCGGGGGTATGCGGGTGCCATTTGGGCGAACCACGCTGCTTCCGAGCCTTGCCGCGCGGATCCTGAGCACCAGCGATGGGGTGGGTCAGGGCTTCGTGACAACAGCCGGTCTGTCAGCCGAGATCGGGACCGGCCCGATCACTCTGTTGCCCAATGTGAAACTGCGATTAGGACGTGTGCTGGTTCGCGAAGGTAGCGAAAGTGGCATCACCGGAGTCGACCTGGGAATCGCAATACGCTTCGGAGGTGGAGAATGATGATGAGTACTCCGAATGCGCTCACCCGTGCGCTCCGCCTCCTGGTGCTCCTGAGCTTGGCACTCGTCGTCAGCACGTGCTCGGATTATTTCGTCGAGCCCGCCAGCCCCGACCCCGCTTCGATGGCCATCGCCCTTGCCGTACCGCCAGCGCTCGAAGCTGTCGCCGGCACCGGTGCAGTATTCGAGAAGGCAGATGCAGTCTTCATTCAGCTGACTAAGGCCGGTTCCACCGTTCTGGATACGATTCTTCCCTTCGATCCGGCCGGCGACGATCCACGGCTCCAGCTTGGTGTGCAGATTTCACCGCCAGCGGACACTCTCGAACTCCTGGTTGAGATTCAGTCGGGCGGCCAGGCGCTCTTCCGCGGGTCTGGCAGCGTGGTGCTGCGGCTCGCGCAGACATCGCCCGTCGAGGTGGAGCTCTCGCCAGTAGCAGCTTCGGTTCAAGTGCCCGACTCCGTGCCGGTGATAGGTAGGATAGGCGATACGATCCAGCTCGTTGGAGAAGTACTCTTCGCTACCGGCGATACAATCCCCGGCCTGCTACCGACCTGGTCCAGCGAGCACCCCGAGATCGTTGAGGTCGATTCCACCGGGCGCGCCATTGCGCGATCGGAAGGTGACGCGAACTTGATCGCCAGCTTCAAGGACCTCCTGGCCACGGTGACGGTAACGGTCCGCGCTTCGATAGCGGCCATAGTCGTGGAGCCAGCATCGGTTGAGTTGCTCCCGGACTCCACAGCTCAGCTATCGGCGCAGGCTCGGGACAGCGGAGGGAATGCGCTCAGCAGGGTAGTGGAGTGGACTTCAGCCGATCCGAAGATCGCGGTTGTTAGTGAAACTGGTGAGGTCCGAGGCGTCAGCCCCGGTAAGGTATCGATCGTCGCCTCCAGCGAGGGCGTCTCAGGAGCGGCTACAGTCACCGTCCTTGCGCCGATCCGGATCAGCGTGACACCACCCGCTGCGACAATCGAGGCAGGCGCCACTGTTCAGCTTACCGCAACGCTCACCGGCACCGAGAGCACTGAGGTCATCTGGAGCAGCTCGGATAGCACGACAGCGCGTGTGGATGTGGACGGAACTGTTGTGGGCGTTTCGGTCGGAACAGCACGGATAACCGCGGCGGCTGCCAACGATCCGTCCGTCAATGCTACGTCGGCCATAACGGTGGTGCGGCCGACGGTCGAGGCGGTCTCCGTAACCCCGGTAAGCGATACCCTGGAAATCGAGGAGGAGGCGCAGCTCACGGCAACCATCACGGACGCGCGTGAAAATGAGCTTACCGACCGTGATGTCACCTGGAGGAGTTCGGACAAGGCCGTGGCGCAGGTGACCTCGGATGGGCTCGTAACGGCGATGGATTACGGCGAGGCAATCATAGTTGCCACCAGTGAAGGAGTTGCTGATTCGGCCTATATCACAGTAGTGGGACCGCTCGCCATTTTTGTGACTCCCTCCAGTGTGATCCTTAATGCCGAACACGACGTGCAGTTCTCGGCCACCCTGCGTGACGCGTTCGGCAACATTCTCGCAAACCCAGCGGTTGTCTGGAGTAGCTCGGATTCGATGACGGTGAGGATCGATTCGACCGGTTTAGCGCTTGCTTGGTCTTACGGATCAGCTACGGTTAAGGCTACTTACGCAGATGATCCGAGCATATTCGGCACGGCTGAAGTAAGCGTGCAGGAGTCCATGCCTCCTGTCGATTCCATCGCGTTCGAGCCGACTCCTGAGGCAGCGAATCTCGCTGAAGGCGATAGCCTTCAACTAGTGGTAACGCTCTACGATGCGGAAAACAACGTACTGACTGACCGCGAGATCAGCTGGACCATAACTGCGGACGATGAATACGCTACTGTAAGCGACTCCGGTCTTGTTCACGCGATCAAACAGGGGGTGGCATACGTGACCGCGACCGCGGAAGGGCAGACCGCCGAGATAAAGATTACAATTGTGGATGGTGGCGCCTAGCGCGGAATCGCCGCTCTACCCCGGTATACGGATGTTGACTATCCGGCGTGTACCATCATTGAGCTCCAGCGTGAGTGAGATAATCTCGCCCGGCTTCTTCGACTCGATAATCTGCTGAAGCTGCGTGAGCTCACTGATCTCCCCGCGATCGGCGCGAACAACCTTCAGTCCTCTATTAACGCCCTTCCTCCACGCTGCGCCGTAGGGGCGTACTCCGGTAATGACGACCCCACCGGGCTGGGTGAATCCATATTCTTTCGCGAGCTCCGCTGTCATCGCAGCGATATCGATCCCGAGCTTCGCGTCAGGACGTACCGGCTCGGAAGGAGCCGCTGTTGCTACTTCGGGGGCCGGCGCCTCGGCAAGGTCGATATCGAACTCCAGACGCTCGCCGTAGCGGATGACCCCGACGTGCACCGTTTCGCCTGGCCGCATGCTGGCAATAACGCGTTGAAGCTCGTTGGTCCGCTCGATCTCCTCGCCCTCCACGCTAACTATCACATCACCCGGTTTAAGCCCTGCGCGCTCAGCCGGCGCGTTATCCATGCTGAAGCTCTGGACGAGCACACCGCTGATGGAGGGTAGCGAGTATACTTCCGCATCCTCCGTATAGATCTCGGCGATCGAGACACCCATTATCGGCCGCCGCGCGTAGCCGTAGCGAATGAGGTCCTCAGCTACGCGGCTCGCCAGGTCGATGGGGACGGCGAATCCGTAACCGGCATAGAAGCCGGTCTCGGAGGCCAGCGCCGAGTTGATGCCAATGACTTCACCCCGGATATTCACCAGCGGCCCGCCCGAGTTGCCAGGATTTATAGCGGCGTCAGTCTGAATGAAGCTTTCGATTGCGTAGCTGCCACCGCCGTTCCGCTGGATGATGTTGAGTGGGCGACCCTTGGCACTGACTATTCCGGCTGTAACGGTAAAATCGAGATTGTCGAGCGGATTACCTATCGCCAGAACCCATTCTCCCACGCGGGTGGAGTGCGGGTCACCAAGCCGCACGGTAGGGAAATTCTCCCCCTCGATCTTGATGACCGCAACGTCTGTCCGGGGGTCCCTGCCGATCACGCGTGCGTCGAACTCGCGGCGATCATGCATCATCACCGTAATCTTATCTGCGCCCTCGATGACGTGATTGTTGGTGAGGATATGGCCGTCTTTCGAGATCAGGAAACCGGTGCCACCGGCTATCTGGGGAACTTCCCGGCGCTCCTGCATCTGGGGCAGATCGAAGTACTGCTGAAAACGCTCAGGAATATCGCCGTGCGCCGGGATAGCCATCAGCTGTTCGGTCTGAATATTAACGACAGCCGGCGTTACCGCTTCCGCGACGGCTATGAACGCTTCGCTGAGCTCCGCCATCGGGCGCACTTCGGCCGAGTTCGGCGTCGTCTGGAGGAGCGTGGCCGCGTACGAGCCGGTGGTCCAGCTCAATCCCGAGGCGATTATGACACCGCCCAAGAATGCACCGGCCGTGATGGCGATCAGGCGACTCTTAGCGCGCACGGGATCTAGCATAGGATTTCGTTCTGATGGGAGTGGAGTGTAGTTAATGAGCTATACCTCTCGGCCGGCCGCGGGTTCCGGTACATGTATATAATGAGACGATCCCGCCCCCTGCACTAGGGAACGGGATCGAATACATCGTCAACAGGTCACCACCGCTGACCTATTTCTTTTCGTCGTCGACTATCTCGTAGTCGGCCTCGACGACGTCGTCTTCCTCTGGCTTAGCGCCGGCACTCGCCGTTGCGTCGTCCTCGAAACCCGCTCCGGCGGTCGCGCCTCCAGTGAACCCTGCGTCGGGCTCGGCGCCTTCCGCCTGCTGCGCCTGATAGATCTGCGCGCCAGCGGCGCTGTATGCCTGTTGCAGCTCCTCCTGCGCGGCCGAGATCTCCGCCATATCGTTCTGCTTCAGGGCCTTGCGAGAACGCTCCAGGCTGGCCGTCAGCTTGTCCTTCGCGTCCTGATCCAGCTTGTCCTCCCACTCCTTCATGTTCTTCTCGACCTCGTAGACCATCCCGTCGAGGCGGTTGCGCGTCTCGATCTCTTCCTTGCGCTGCTTGTCTTCCGAGGCGTGCTGCTCAGCGTCCTTCACCATCTTGTCGATCTCCTGCTCCGAAAGCCCGCTCGAGGCCTCGATCCGGATCTTCTGCTCCTTGCCGGTCGCGCGGTCCTTCGCGGATACGTGCAATATGCCGTTCGCGTCGATGTCGAACGTCACCTCTACCTGCGGCATTCCGCGCGGTGCGGGTGGGATGCCAGTGAGCTGGAATTTGCCGATGGTCTTGTTGTACATCGCCATCTCCCGCTCACCCTGCAGCACGTGAATCTCCACCGTCGTCTGATTGTCCTCGGCCGTCGAGAACGTTTCCGACTTCTTGGTGGGAATGGTCGTGTTGCGCTCGATAAGAGTGGTGAACACTCCGCCGAGCGTTTCGATGCCGAGTGAGAGAGGCGTTACGTCGAGGAGGAGCACGTCCTTGACATCACCAGCGAGAACTCCACCCTGAATAGCGGCGCCGATCGCCACGACCTCATCGGGATTGACTCCGCGGTGCGGGTCCTTGCCGAAGAAGTTCTTCACTATCTCCTGGATCTTCGGGATACGAGTCGACCCACCCACGAGAATCACTTCGTCGATCTCGTCAGGCTTGAGCCCCGCGTCCGCAAGTGCCTTCTCCATCGGCGGAATGCTCCGCTGTACAAGGTCGTCCACAAGCGACTCGAACTTGGCTCGCGTGAGCGTCACGTTGAGGTGCTTCGGACCCTCCTGAGTCGCCGTGATGAAGGGGAGGTTGATGTCAGTCGACATGGTCGTCGACAGCTCCATCTTCGCCTTCTCCGCGGCCTCCTTCAGACGCTGAAGGGCCATAGCATCCTTCGAGAGGTCGATGCCCTGCTCCTTCTTGAACTCCTCTACCAGCCATGAAATGATGCGCTGGTCGAAGTCGTCACCGCCGAGGTGGGTGTCGCCGTTCGTGGCCTTCACCTCGAACACACCCTCGCCGAGCTCCAGTATCGAGATGTCGTACGTACCGCCGCCCAGGTCGTATACGGCTACCTTCTCATCCTTCTTCTTATCGAGACCATAGGCGAGCGCGGCTGCCGTCGGCTCGTTGATGATCCGGAGCACCTCGAGGCCAGCGATCTTTCCTGCGTCCTTCGTTGCCTGCCTCTGCGCGTCGTTGAAGTACGCGGGCACAGTGATGACGGCCTGGTTCACGGACTGACCGAGATAGTCCTCCGCTGTCTGGCGCATCTTCTGGAGGATCATCGCGGAGAGCTCGGGAGGTGTGTAGGTATTCTCCGAGCTGGGTACTTTGACCTCCGCGAGACCGTTGGGGCCGCTTATCACCTCGTAAGGAACGATCTTCTCCTCCTCCTTGACCTCCGCTTCCTTGCGGCCCATGAAGCGCTTGATGGAGAAAATCGTGTTCTTTGGATTCGTAATTGCCTGCCGGCGCGCTACCTGGCCGACGAGACGCTCGCCGTCCTTGGTGAAGGCGACAACCGAAGGTGTCGTCCGCCCGCCCTCGGCGTTCGGGATAACGACAGGGTCGCCCCCCTCCATCACAGCAACTACGGAGTTGGTTGTGCCGAGATCGATCCCGATGACCTTCGCCATGGGTACTCCTTTGATTTCTGAGTTGTCAATGTTCCTTTCCCTCACCAAAAGCCGGGAGGGTCGTGCCCAACGAGGTGCAACGCACGTGCCATACGAGAGTGTCAGTTTTCTGCAGATTCGACAGTGAAAAGGGTCAAAACGGCAGGACCGATCCTTTCGCGTTGACAGCCTTAGACCTAAACTCCAGAACATGAGCGATACAGAAACCATAGGCTACCTTCGAGATCGTATCACGCGCGCACCTTCGGCGATTCTGGTGCTGGGCTCCGGGCTGTCCGGGCTCGCGGACGAGATTAAAGACCCTGTCCGTCTTGAATATTCCGACATCCCCGGCTTCCCGCGTTCTACAGTTGCTGGCCACACCGGCGCGCTAGTGGTGGGGATACTCGCGGGCGTCGAGGTGGCGGCATTGCAGGGCCGCTTTCACCTTTATGAAGGGTGGAGTCCGGATGAGGTGGCCTTGCCCGTGAGGGTGCTCGCTGCTCTGGGTGCTGAAACGCTAGTGGTAACGAACGCTGCGGGCGGCATTCGACCGGATCTGGAGCCCGGCGACCTCATGTTGATCGCGGATCATCTCAATCTCATGTGGAGAAACCCGCTAGTGGGAGCCGTGGCCGAAGGCGAGCAGCGTTTCCCGGATATGTCCGAGCCCTACGACGCTGAGTTCAGGGCGATCGCGGAGAAGGTCGCGCTGGAAAATGCTATAAGAGTTCAGGCCGGCGTATATGCTGCGGTCCTCGGGCCCAGCTATGAGACCGCGGCTGAGGTGCGCATGCTGGCGCGAATGGGCGCGGACGCGGTGGGGATGTCTACAGTTCCGGAAGTCCTCGCCGCGCGTGCACGGGGGATGCGGGTCCTGGGGATCTCATGCATAACGAACCGCGCGGCGGGGCTCGGGCCTGCCGCGCTTACGCATGAAGAAATTTTTGAAGCTGGTGATCGGTTCAGGGATCGGCTCGGGACGCTGATCAAAGGCGTCATACCTCTGATTGCCCCGGAGAACCTTCCTACCGAGGCGGCGTAAGCGGAGCGGCAGCAAAATGGTTCAATGGGCCGTGACCACTTCCTAACCCGGGAGCGGTCTCTATGGCGCGCTGCACGAAGCCGAGAGCGTCGTCGATAGCCACCGAGATTGACCGGCCATGCGCGAGTCCCGCCGCTATGGCCGCCGATAGCGTGCACCCCGTGCCATGGGTGTTCGGCGTTTCCAGCTTTGGCCGGCGCCACTCCTGCCAATCGTTGCCATCGAAGAGGATGTCGACGAGCTCCATCCCCTTCAGATGTCCCCCTTTGATGAGGACCGCGCCGGCACCAAGATTGACCAGGCGACGCGCCGCTTCGCGCATATCGTCCGGGTTATCGACCGCCATGCCGGCAAGCAGCGCTGCCTCGTCCAGGTTCGGCGTCGCCAGCGTGGTCAGCGGTAGAAGGCGCTCGGCAATGGTCATCTCGGCGTCCTGATCCAGCAGCCTATCACCGCTGCTAGCTACCATAACAGGGTCCAGCACGTAGTTGGTGAGGCCGAGTGCCTCTACCTCGTCGGCCACCGCGTGGACCAGCTCGGCCGTCGCGAGCATCCCCGACTTGACCGCCACCGGCCGCAGGTCTTCGGCGACCGCCCGAATCTGACCGCGCACAATGTCGATGGGGATCGGATGGACCGCGCTGACGCCCAGCGTGTTCTGGACTGTGATCGCGGTAATCGCCGATGTACCGAATGTAGAAAACGCGTGAAACGTCTTCAGGTCGGCCTGTATCCCGGCACCGCCGCCCGAGTCTGAGCCGGCGATGGTGAGAGCGATCGGAAGCGGCAGCGTGGTCATGAGGTCGCTCAGGGCAGAGTAAGGATGGGCAGCGCCTGCAGTCGACGCAGAAATGCACCGTATGCCGGGAATTCTGTTTTCCACTGCAGATCAGGCTGACCTGCATCGGCAATTTCCCGCTTTACCGAGGCGATCCGCGAGGCGGTGAGAGGATGGGTCGAAAACCACTCCTGCGCAAGACGGGGATCGCTGGCCTCCTCCTCGAGCAGCTCCTGGAATAGAGTGATGATCCCATCGGGATTTACGCCTGCGTCGATGAGATACTTCACAGCAAGCCTGTCCGCCTCAGCCTCGTCCTGGCGCGAGTGGCGGGCGGACCAGAGAGTGCCGGCGAGCTCCAGGGGCTGCCGCCTCAGCAGCTCGGGCTCGCCACCCAGAAACAGATTGTAGAGTAATCCCACGAGCGAGCCCGTACGGAGCTCCCGCTCTAGCTTCTGCACTCCGTGCCTCGCCGCCACATGGCCGATCTCGTGGGCGAGGACGCCTGCGAGCTCGGTTCCGGAACGGGTGCGCTCGATGAGGCCGCGCGTTATATAGATGTGACCACCGGGCAGCGCGAACGCATTGACCACGTTGGAGTTGATGACGTAGAACTCGTAATCCAGACCGGGGCGTGAACTGACCCGAGCGAGCGCTGATCCCATGCTGTCCACATAAGCCGATGTCTGCGGATCCTGGATCAGGGGCAGATGCTCGTTCAGATCAGCGGCAAGCGAATTACCGAGCTTCTGCTCCTGCTGTTCATCTACGCATCCCAGCAGAGAAGCTATGAGCGCCAGCAATAAAAAACGGGCGGATCCAGACCTGCGGATCCGCCCTCCATCCACCGGCCGTCGCGACTCAGGCGTCACGGTGGGCCCGGAAGTCCGCGGACCCGACGCTTGAACTGCTGGAAGGCGGGTGTGTCAGTGGTCATATTTGCCAGAGTTCCCGGCGGCAGCCGGTCGATCGCGGCCTGGACGTTCTGGATGCGCTCGGTGGTGAGTGGGTGGGTAGAGAACCATTGCTCGACCGCACCCGGACTCCGCTCCCGCTCTGCCAGGAGCTCATTGAAGAAGGTTACCATTCCGCGTGGATCGATCCCGGCAGTTACCAGGTACTGAACGGCCGCCATATCGGCCTCGCGTTCAGCGTCCCGCGAGAACCCGGCGAAGATGGCGCTGCCCAGCACGTTGACACCCAGGGCCGCTGCCTGCGAGGGCTGACCGAGGAGGATGGTTCCCAGCGCGATCCCGACCTGCGCCTGCTGCATCTTGGCCATCTGCTCGACGCTGTGGCGCTCCACAACGTGGCCTATCTCGTGCGCCATCACACCCGCGAGCTCGGATACATTCTCGGCACGCTCTATAAGACCGCGGTTGATGTAAATGTATCCGCCGGGCACCGCGAACGCATTGACAACGTCGGAGTTGACCACGTAAAACGTATAGGGAATTCCACGCGGATCGACCAGCGACGAGATCGAGCTGCCGAGCTGATTGATGTACCGGTGTACGGTTGGGTCCTGAACGATGGGGAGCTGCTGATTGATCTCGGCGGAGTACTGCGCACCGAGCTGCATCTCCTGCTGGGTAGAGATGCTGCTTGCGCACCCGCCAACTGCCGCGGTGCTCACGGCCACCGCCGCGATGGCAGTGCTCTGGCGGAGGCGTCGAAGCGAAATGTACATATCTGTCTCCTGCTGCTCGTAGGCAAAGAGTTATTTTCAGCGGGCAGGGGAGCAAGACTCGGACCAGGCGAACAGGTGCTCTCCATTCGAGATAGGAAGCTGCTCACGGCGCTCGAGCGTCGCAAAGCGAGAGAGCGCGAAGGCGCATTCCGTGCCGAGGGCGTGCGGGTGGTCGAGGACCTCCTGGCGTCGGACCTGACGGTTCGCTGGGTCGTTTCGTCGCCGGGACTTAAAGCTTCCAAACGCGGCGAGCGCCTCGTCGCTCAGGTAGAAGAGCGCGGTATCCGGAACCACCAGATCTCCGAGACCGAGTTGGAGAGCCTCGCGGACACCGTAACGCCCCAGGGTATAATCGCTGTCGGCGAGATACCGCAGCGGGATCTGGCACGTCTCGCGGCAATACTCGCTGGCGACGCGGTCATCCTGGTGCTCGATGCGGTGCAGGATCCTGGAAACTTCGGCACACTGGTCAGGACCGCCGACGCTGTTGGTGCGTCCGCTGTGATTGCATTGCCGGGGACGGTAGATTCATGGAATTCCAAGAGCGTGCGCGCGGCGGCCGGATCGCTCTTCAGGCTGCCGATTGTGAGAACCACCTGGCCCGAGCTCCTGCCCTGGCTCCGCCAGGAGGACTTCAGAGTGCTCGCGAGTTCAGCGGAGGGTGATCCGATATCCCAAGTCGGTGATATCCGGCGGGTCGCGCTCGTGGTAGGGAATGAGGGAGCGGGAATATCCGATGAGATCTTCGCCAATGCCGACCGCGGCGTGGGAGTTCCGCTTCGCGGGCACGCCGAGTCTCTCAATGTAACCGCCGCGGCAGCGATCCTGCTCTACGAGCTTCTCCGCTGAGTTCTATTTACGCTCCTACCATAATGCGAAATGCAAGGCGTTCTCCTCATGCCTGACTGGTACCTCTACCTGATTGCCGGTATTCTCGGAGCGATGGTAGGTTCGTTCCTCAATGTCTGCATCTATCGCCTGCCGGCGAACGAGTCAGTGGTGAGTCCAGGCTCGCACTGTCCGGAATGCGACACCCCGATCGGGTGGCGAGACAATATCCCCATAATCAGCTATCTCTGGCTGCGCGGGCGCTGCCGGAATTGCGGTACCGGGATCTCGGTACAATACCCATTGATCGAGCTGGTGACGGGGCTGATCTGGGTGGCTTCTGTCGCGCGCTACGGTCTGGACTGGCAGGCTCTCAGCACAGCGGTGTTCTTCACTCTCCTCCTGGGAATCGCCCTGACCGATGCTCGTACGTACATCATACCCGACGAGTTTTCTCTCGGTGGGCTCGTCATTGGGCTCGGTCTGGCCGCCGCACCTGGCGGCATCTCCTTTCCGGACGCCGCCTTCGGGGCAGCCGCAGGCTTCGGCTTTCTCTACGTTGCCGGCCTCATCGGGCAGTGGTGGCTGAAAAAGCCGGCGATGGGAGGCGGTGACATCAAGATGATGGCGATGGTGGGCGCGTTTCTGGGGCCCATGGGTGCCCTCCTGACCATCTTCCTCGGCGCACTCGTCGGCACCCTCATCTTCCTGCCCATATCAATTCGTACCAAGAAGCTCGTCCCTTTCGGAATCTTCCTGGCCATCGGTGCGGCAGTAACCGAGGCGTTCGGCGACGCCATAATCGCGTGGTACACCGCCACATTCCTACTTGGCTGATAGCTGATAGCTGATAGCTGATAGCTACAAGCGCTTCTCGGCCTTCAAGTATTTCGCGGCGAGCTCCACGTAGTGGCCGGCGCTGGTCTGGATCCAGCGAAGTGATTCGCCCTCCAGCTTCTTCTTGACCCGTGCGGGAGCACCCGCGGCGAGGCTTCGTTCGGGGATCTCGGCGCCGGCCCCCACCACCGCCCCCGCAGCTATGAGCGCGCCCGCTCCCACTCGCGCGCGCTGAAGTACCACCGCGTTCATACCTATCAGCGCCCCCCGCCCGATCGTACAGCTCTCCAGGACCGCCCCATGGCCGATTGTCACCTCTTCGCCAATGATGGTCTCACCCTGGGCGCTTACGTGGATCACACAGTTGTCCTGCACACTCGTTCGTGCGCCTATTTTGATCTCACGGTCTGGGTCGTCGCCTCTTATAATCGCGCCGAACCAGACGCTCGCCTCCGCCCCGATCTCGACGTTCCCGATTACGACGGCGTTGGGGGCCACAAACGCGGATGGATGGATGCGCGGCTCGATCCCGCCGAAAGGTATGATCATCGCCATTCTAAGTTGCCTTTAATGTTCCCGGCGATTCAGCGAGGAGCTCCTCCAATATCGCTTGATCGATGTTACCGCCAGTAATCACCACCACCACCGGACCAGGTAAGGGCGACAGAAGTCCTTCCCAGAGTCCGGCAGCACCTACAGCAGCGGAACCCTCTGCGATGAGGTCCTCCTCCACATAAAGTCGCGCAACCGCACGCCGCACCGAAGCCTCGGGTACCACGATGATGTCATCGACTACCCGCCGCGCGAGCGCGAGGCTGCGCCAGTCGATATCGCCAGATAGCCCCTCGCAGATGGTCGGCGGCGTCGGTGGCGACCGCAGCTCGCCTGCCTCGAGCGAATCGTGCATGGCCGTGGTCATATCGCTCTGGACGCCCACAATGCGCGTTTCGGGCCGAAGCTCGCAAGCAACCAGGCCTATCCCCCCGATCAGTCCGCCGCCCCCCACCGGCACCACGATAGTGCCGACGTTCGGGAGCTGTTCCACTATCTCCAGACCGACAGTGCCCTGGCCGGCTACAACCGCTGGATCGCTGAACGCGTGGATGTAGACGGCGCCCCTTTCCCGGGCGAATGCCTCGGCCAGCGCGTGAGCTTCGTCGTATCCCCCTTCGACCATGCGAAGCTCGGCGCGGAACCCTATGCGCTCCCGCTTCGTCGCGGGCGCGGAGCGAGGGACGAATATCGTGGCGGCCATACCCAGCCGGCTGGCCGCACTGGCCACACCCAGGCCGTGGTTCCCGGCCGATGCGGTGACAACGCGTGGGAGGTCACCACCCGAGGCGAGTGCGCTGAGTGCCGCCGTTGCGCCACGATACTTGAAGGAGCGGGTATGCTGGAGATTCTCCATCTTCAGGAAGACCTCGCTGCCGGCCGCTTCGGAGAGGCTCCGTGAATACTCCAGCGGCGTGTACCGAACACTGCCGTTGAAGCGGGCCGCTGCTCGACGGATCTCGTCCACGGAAGGCTCAGCCGCTTCCATCACGAGCCCGATTCCTCGATGTGGTGCGGTCTGGTGAGTGTGGCCCGGAGAACCTGGGTCTCGGACGCATCATCGATGCGGATCCGCACGCCTTCTCGCTCTATCTCGTCGCCCGCCTTAGGCACCGACCCCAGCTCGTCCAGCAGGTAGCCGTTCAGCGACCGGTGCTCCAGCTGCGGGAAGGTCGTGTTGAAGAAGTGATTTATCTCGCGGAGGTCCGCAGTACCCTCGACCCGCACCTCGGATCGCGATATTCGGACGATGGCCGGCTGCTCGTCGAGATCGGTTTCGTCGATTATCTCGCCGACCAGTTCTTCCAGAATGTCCTCCAGCGTCACCAGACCATCGGTTCCGCCATACTCGTCGATTACTATGCCGAGATGGATCCGCCGCGCCTGGAAGTCCGCCAGGAGGCGAGTGAGCGGAATGGAGCCCGGAACGAAAAATGGCTCCCTCGCCAGGTCCAAGAGTTTTACGTCGCGCTGGCCGCTGACCAACGCCTGGTAGGCGTCGCGCGTGTAGAGCACGCCGACAACCTCGTCGATCGATTCCTCGTATACCGGTACCCGCGAGAATCTGACCCCTGGAAGCTGCGATGCGATTTCCGATAACCGCAGGTGCGCGGGCCATCCAAAGACGTCCACACGCGGTGTCATTATGTCCCAGATCCGGGTCTCGTCCAGCCAGAACGCCCGCTCTATGATCCGACGTTCGTGCTCGTCTATGGCGCCCTCGGAATGCCCGATCGCCGTCATCTCCCGGATCTCACCCTCCGTGACTGTGGGCACGCCGGCTCGCTCGCTTCGCCTGACGAACCAGCGCGTTAGCCGCTCGAGTGGTACCACAACCGGAAAAAGTACGCGGGATAGCAACAGGATTATCGGAGCGACTATAAGCGCTATCCGGACGGAATTTGCAGACGCAAACCCCTTGGGAGTCACTTCGCCGAAGACGAGTATCAGGAGCGTCATGACGCCTGCGGAAAAGGCAACGCCGCCGGCGCCGAACGCCTCCAGTGCCACCGCCGTAGCAAGCGAGGCCGCCCCGATATTGACGATGTTGTTGCCCACCAGGATCGTCGCCAGCAACCGTTCCGGATTGGCCTTGAGCTCCAGGAGCGCCTCCACCCCCGCACGACGCTCATCACCTAGCGCACGCGCCCGCGCCTCGCCCACAGAAAAGATGGCGATCTCTGACCCGGAAAAAAATGCTGAGAGGAGGATGAATACGACGAGCAACAGAATCGGCAGGATCACGGTACACCTCGCGCGTGTGACTCTGAGGCGCACCGCGTTGTACTTGGACCGGTGTCCACTAAGGACTCCTCTGGCTGGCGAAGGCCACCGCTATTCTCGTGCTACGGAAGCCGGAAGGTCGCACCCTGCCGCACTCCACCATCACGCGAAGTCAGGGCCGCTATCACTACGTACTCGCCGCTGGCCGCGGTGGGCGCGTTCCAGACCGCCTGGTACCGCACGGTCTCACCCGCCGGAAGTACCATCACCCGCTCCGCCTGGGTGAACGCCTGGCCATCCGACCACCTCCACACCTCCGATCCGTCACGCATCACCAGGAATTCGAACGACTGGCCATCCGCAAACTCCAACTCGATCGGCTCTGTGGTCGTATTCGTTACCTGAAAGGTGAATGTGACAGTGCCCGTCCCCGTTGTCGCCTGTACCGACGACATGAGCGCCTCGTTGGCGCCGCCGGCACCGGCAACCGAACAAGCCATGATCGCACCCGGAAACAAAAGTGGCAGGAGCGTCTTGAATATGTTTCGCATAAACGATCGTGGATGGTGCAAGGGCGTATGATTCTGACGCCGACCCGCTGAAGATACAATTCCGAAAAGAAGAGCGTCAAGGAAGCCGGAAAATGCGCACCGGAATGGCTTGCGAAAAAATTCACAAGCGCCTATATTCCCGGTCTTGAAAGGCACCTGGAAGGAGGGCCGATACATGGCGGTCGACGAAAAGAAACCGGGTGGAGCGCCGGACCCGCCGGAGAGTGCGGCGGCGTTCGCGGGAGTCGGACTGCAATTTGCGGGCTCAATCCTCCTTTTCCTCTTTGCGGGGCGATGGCTGGACGAGCGGTTGGGGACAGAGCCGTGGCTGCTGATTCTGGGTGTGTTCGTGGGGGCAGCGGCGGGTTTCTACGTACTGTATCGGCAACTGATGCGCGGGAACAAGCGATGACGGTCCGTCCGATGATATGGCATGCGGTTGCCGTGAGCATGGTGAGCGGCATGGTAATGTGGATTGGAGGGTTGTGGGCGATTTCCTCGCGCCCGGGAGTGTACACGGGGGCGCTGGTGGCAGGTGGATACCAGATCGCGGCATTCTCGGCCCTGGGCCTTGGCATTCTGAGGGATCGGCAGCTGATAGCGTTCCTCATGCAGATGGTTGGACGGTTTGCTGTGCTTGTGGCGGTGGCATTTGTCCTCGTTCCTGGTCTGGGATTGGGCGCCGCTCCTACGCTTCTTTCGCTGGTGACTGTGTTTTTCATTACGACGATGTTAGAGCCGGTGTTCATGCATACCCGTTTAAGGACCGGAAGCTGAATGTTCTCAGAAAGCGTAAAGGGGATGTTCCGGATAATACCTTTGCTGCTCCTCCTCGTGGCGGCGCCGCAGGTGAGTGCACAGGAAGTTCCCGACGAGAGCCATGCGGAAGCTGCGCCAGCGGCTGGCGAGCATGGTGAGGAGGAAGAGCACCAGGTCGACTTCATCCATCACGTATCCGACGCGCGCGAATGGGCAACCCCTCTGGGGACCGTCCACCTGCCCGCGGAAGGATCCTGGATGCTCGGCCCTCTGGACATCACGCCCACGAAGTACGTGCTCTTCCTCTGGTTTGCGGCCATCCTGGTACTGGCGGTGTTCATCCCAGCGGCGCAGGGAGCGAAGCGCCGGCACACCGGTGATCAGCCGCGCGGCGGACACAACGCTATCGAGGCCCTGGTCCTCTTCTTCAGGAACCAGGTTGTGATGCCCAACGTCGGGCACGATGGAGCCAAGTTCGTGCCTTTCGTCCTGACGCTCTTTTTCTTCATCCTGACCGCCAACCTTCTGGGATTGCTCCCCTGGGGCGCATCGCCTACCGCAAGTATATCGGTTACCGGCGGCCTCGCGCTGCTCTCGTTCTGCGTGATAGAGATCGCGGGGATGCGGGCACTGGGCGTGAAGGGATATCTCGGCACGATCTTCTTCGTGCCGCCAGGAATGAACAGAATTGGTGGCGGTGCACTCGCCATCTTTATGGCCCCGATCGAATTGCTCGGGAAGTTCACCAAGCCGTTCGCCCTGGCTATCCGGCTCATGGCAAACATGATCGCGGGGCACGTTGTGCTGCTGGCACTGCTCAGTCTGATCTTCGTGTTCGGCAGCTTCTTCGTGGCCGCACTGCCGGTGCTGATGGCGATGGCCATAACATTCCTGGAGATCTTCGTCGCGTTCTTGCAGGCGTATATCTTCGCGTTGCTGACGAGTGTGTTTATTGGATTGATTACGGCGCATTGAAGTAAGCTATCAGCTATTAGCTATCAGCTGCGGCTCGCAGGGATGATAGCGAATCGGACGACTGATAGCTGATAGCTGATAGCTGATAGCTGATAGCTGATAGCTTCTGTACCCCGGCACGGACATGCTCCGCCCGTGTCGTACAGTACCCGGGGATGGGCGACCGGGGATAGCGTGTGGCCGATCAGACGGCCTTGTAGCGCGTGCGGCGGAAGCCGCGAGGAGCGGTGCCCTACTAGATGAATCGTATTCTCCAGGAGAGAACGATGCAGGAAGCCATAACTCAGCTCGCATTCCTCAGCAACGGTCTGCTGGGCGCAGCATTAGGAGCCGGCCTCGCCGTCATCGGTGCGGGACTCGGCATCGGACTCATCGGTGGCCGCGCCACCGAAGCCATGGCCCGGCAGCCAGAGGTGGCCGGTAACATTCAGACCGCCGCAATCATTCTGGCGGCTCTGATTGAGGGCGTAGCGCTTTTCGCCCTTGTAGTAACGTTCCTTATTCAGAGCGGCATCCTTGCGGCGGCAGCCTGACAAGTCGAAGCCCATGCGGGGAGCGTCGCTCCCCGCATGGGTCGATGGATCCTCGCTTTCGATTACGACTCGAGATTATGAAGCATAAATCTTTACGGCTGATTGCCCCGCTCATAATTGGCTCCGCCACGCCCGTAATGGCGCAGGAGGGTGGCTTACTTACTCCGAGCGGCGGTCTGATGTTCTGGACTGTGCTGACCTTCGGCGTAGTCCTCGCGGCGCTCTGGAAGTTCGCGTGGCCGCATATTCTTGGCGCCGTCGAGGCCCGCGAGGAGCACATAAGGGAGCTCATCGCCGCCGCCGCGCGCGATCGCGAAGAGGCGAAGGCTCTCCTCGAGGAGCAGAAGAAGAATCTCGAGGACGCGCGAATCCGCACGCAGGAGATCGTCGCCGAAAGTCGGGCGGCAGGTGAGCGCGTTCGCGAGGAAGTGCTTACACAGGCGCGCCAGGAGCAGGAAGATATGCTCCGCCGCGCCCAGAGTGACATTCGCCAGCAGGTGGCCCGCGCTACCGAAATGGTGCGCGCGGAAGCTGTTGAGCTCTCGATCGCCGCCGCAGAGAAGCTACTCGAGCGAAACCTCGATTCGGACGACAACCGCAGGCTCGTTCGCGAGTACCTCGACGAGCTCGGTGATCGCCAGGTCGTCGCGGCGGGAGCATAGAGCGTGGGACCGACCATCATCGCGCGGAACTACGCGGAGACGCTGTTCGCCCTGGCCCACCAGAACGGTGGGATGACTACGGCTGAGGAGTACGCCGACTCCATTGCGGAAGTCGCGGAAATGCTTCGGGATGAACCCCGCCTTCGCCGCTTTCTCGAGACGCCGCGAGTACCGCTGCGGGCGAAGCAGGCAGCGATCCGTGAGGCCTTCGGCGACAGGTCCGACGAGGGTTTCATCCGCTTTCTCCTGGTCGTGCTGGAGAAGCGGCGGCAGTCGCTCCTTAAGGAGATCGCCAGCGAGTATCAGGGCCTCATGGACGAGGCGAAGGACCGCGTACGTGCGGAGGTATTCCTCGCGCAGATGCCCGACGGCGACCTCGAACGCGAGATCGTGCAGTCACTCGAGAACGGACTGGGCAAGTCTGTGATAGCTGAATTCCAGGCGGACCCCGAAATCCTGGGCGGAGTAGTGATCCGCGTAGGGGATCAGATTTTCGATGGATCACTGCGCCGCCACCTCGTGGCTATGCGCCGCAGGATGGTGCGGGCTGAAATACCGGCAGGACAATTGTGAGTTTGATTTTGATCTGCACGGGGGTCTGGGGCTTGAGGCTACCCGCGCAATTAAAAATTCACAATTCACTTCAAAATTAAAGGATTACGTCATGGCTTCGGTTGATACCCAGCTCCGCGCGAGCGAGATCAAAAACGTTCTACTCGGCGAGATCGAGCGCTACGAGGAAGAACTCCAGGCTGAAGAGATCGGTGAGATTCTGGAGGTCAAGGATGGGATCGCTCGCATTTACGGGCTCTCCCGGACCATGGCGAGCGAGATGCTCGAGGTAACGTCGGCTGAGACTGGCGATACCGTCGTAGCGCTGGCGCTCAATCTGGAAGAGGACAACATCGGCGCGGTGGTGCTGGGTGACTGGACGTCGCTGCAGGAGGGTGACAGTGTCCGCCGCACGGGCCGCGTGCTCGACATCCCTGTTGGACCGGAGTTTCTCGGGCGGGTAGTCAATCCGCTCGGTCAGCCGATCGATGGCAAGGGGCCGATTCGATCCGTAGACCGGCGCCAGATTGACATCGTAGCGCCCGGAATCGTCCTTCGTCAGCCGGTGTCCGAACCGATGCAGACCGGGATCAAGGCCATCGATGCGCTTATCCCGATCGGCCGCGGTCAGCGCGAGCTGATCATCGGCGACCGTGGCACCGGGAAGACGGCTATCGCCGTGGATACCATCATCAACCAGAAGGGCCAGGGCGTCGTCTGCGTTTACGTCGCAATCGGCCAGAAGGCATCTACCGTCGCGAGCGTGGTTCAGCGCCTAACCGATGCGGGCGCCATGGATTATACCATCATCGTGGCGGCTACCGCCTCTGAGCCCGCGCCGCTCCAGTACATAGCTCCTTACGCCGGAACCGCCATCGCCGAGTACTTCATGTACACGAGGGATGAGAATGGGAAAGGCAAAGCGACGCTTTGCATTTACGACGACCTGACGAAGCAGGCGGCCGCCTATCGCCAGGTGTCGCTGATCCTGAGGCGCCCGCCGGGTCGTGAGGCCTACCCCGGCGACGTATTCTACCTTCACTCGCGCCTCCTCGAGCGCGCCGCCAAGCTGTCCGACGAGATGGGTGGTGGGAGCCTCACGGCGCTTCCCATCATCGAGACGCAGGCGGGAGACGTATCCGCCTACATCCCCACCAACGTCATCTCCATAACGGACGGTCAGATCTTCCTGGAGTCGAAGCTGTTCTACTCCGGTGTCCGGCCAGCGGTGAACGTCGGCATCTCCGTGTCGCGAGTCGGCGGTGCAGCTCAGATCAAGGCAATGAAGCAGGTGGCAGGGAAGCTCAAGGGTGAGCTTGCCCAGTACCGGGAGCTGGAGGCGTTCGCCTCGTTCGGCTCTGAGCTCGACGCGGTCACCCAGCGGCAGCTGGCACGCGGTGCTCGATCAGTGGAGGTGCTGAAGCAGCCCCAGTACTCGCCGGTGCCGGTGGAGAACCAGGTCGCCATAATCTACGCGCTGACCAACGGGTATCTGGACGATGTCAGCGTGGACCAGATCAGGATATGGGAGCGTGACTTCCACATATACCTGCGCACGCAGAAGCCCGCGATTCTCAACGACATCAGCGAGAGCAAAAAGCTGACGGACGAGACCGAGGCAGCTCTCAAAGACGCTATCGAAATTTACAAGGAGCTATTCGCCTCACCGGAGTCGCCAGTTGGCACGGATGACTACCATAAATCCGCCATTCTCAACGAGACTGAAGCGGATCGACATATGTCTGAGGAACAGCTTCGCCTCGCGAAGCGGCCCGAGGGGAACGCCGCGTCGTCACGGCAGTCGTACTAGCAAAGTAAAATGGCTAAAGCAAGAGAACTCAAGAGCCGGATCCACTCGGTTCAGAACACGCGCAAGATCACGCGGACGATGGAGATGGTCGCCACGTCCAAACTCAAGCGCGCGCAGGATCGAGTTGCTGCGGCCCGACCGTACGCGGATCGCCTCCAGGAGGTCATCCAACGCCTCCTCACCCCCGAGCTCGCCGCGCGCTATCCGCTGCTTCGCCGGCCGGAGAAGGTGAACAGAGCCGCTGTTCTCCTGTTGACCGCCAATCGCGGACTCGCCGGAGCTTTCAATGCGAACCTGATCCGCGAAGCTCGCGGACTTCTCAAGCGCCTGCGCTCAGAGGGCGTCGAGGTCGATTTCCACGTGGTAGGAAAGAAGGGGATAAGCTTCTTCCGCTTCCAGCGTGAAGAGATGCGTACCACCAGGAGCGACATCAGCGATCGCCCTAGCGCTGAAGATGCCGATTCGCTCATCGATCCGCTTATGGAAGAGTTCGTCGCCGGGCAGATCGATGCGGTTTACGTGGTGTACGCCAGGTTCAATTCGGCGCTATCCACGCCTCCGGCCACACAGCAGCTGCTCCCGATAGAACCGCCGGAAGGTGAGGAGCCCGCTGCCGAGGTCGATTACCTACTCGAACCGTCCGCAGACGAGATCCTGACGCAGCTTCTGCCGCTCTACGTTCGTAACGGTGTCTACCGCGCGCTTGTGGAGACATCGGCCGCGGAACAGGGTGCACGCAGGACGGCAATGAAGAACGCGACCGACAACGCAGGAGATATGCTCGAGGGGCTCACACGTTCCTACAACCGTATCCGCCAGGCGGCGATTACTCAGGAGATCGCCGAGATAGTCGGTGGCGCAGCGGCGCTGGAGTAACACGTAGTGGCACCCCTTGTGGGTGCCCAGCCTGGGCGGGCACAAAACCCGCCCCTACACAATGGAAAAGATCATCATGTCCGCTACAATGCCCGAGACCGCAACTGTGCCGGCGACGACCCACACCGGCAAGGTAATCCAGGTTATCGGACCCGTTATCGATGCGGAGTTCGAGGCTGGCCACCTGCCCGATATCTACAATGCTCTGAGGCTCCAGCAGCCGGCGGGTGACGATCGTGCCGCGATCGATGTTGTGCTCGAGGTCCAGCAGCACATCGGCCGCAATCAGGTGCGAGCTGTCGCCATGCAATCCACTGATGGTGTTGTTCGCGGCATGGAGATAATCGATACGGGTAAGCCGATCACCGTGCCAGTCGGCGTGCCAGCGCTGGGGCGCATTCTCAACGTAGTCGGCCAGCCGGTGGATGAGCGGGGTGACATACCCGAAGACGCCGAGCGCTGGGCGATTCACCGCGACCCGCCCGAGTTCGTCGACCTTGAGCCCAAGACCGAGATGCTCGAGACGGGCATCAAGGTCCTGGACCTGATCGCTCCGTACGTGAAGGGCGGAAAGATCGGACTCTTCGGAGGTGCCGGTGTCGGCAAGACGGTCATTATTCAGGAGCTGATCCACAACATCGCGATGGGTCATGGCGGCCGTTCGGTTTTCGCGGGCGTCGGTGAACGGACGCGTGAGGGAACGGACCTGTGGATGGAGTTCCGCGAGAGCGAGCTCATCAACGAAGAGAATCTCGCTGAATCGTCGGTCGCACTCGTATACGGTCAGATGAACGAGCCGCCGGGAGCGCGTCTCCGGGTCGCGCTTACCGGCCTCACTATAGCCGAATATTTCCGGGACATCGAGAAGCAGGACGTCCTCTTCTTCGTGGACAACATCTTCCGGTTCACGCAGGCCGGCTCCGAGGTATCCGCGCTGCTGGGCCGGATGCCCTCAGCGGTCGGCTACCAGCCTACGCTGGCAACGGAAATGGGTGAGCTGCAGGAGCGCATCACCTCCACGCGGGAGGGCTCCATCACGTCGGTGCAGGCGATCTACGTCCCGGCCGACGACCTTACCGATCCGGCGCCAGCAACGGCTTTCGCGCACCTGGATGCGACCACCACGCTCTCACGTGCCATCTCGGAGCTCGGCATCTATCCGGCAGTTGATCCACTCGACTCGTCGAGCCGGATCATGGACGCGCAGTTCATAGGCGAGCGCCACTACCGCGTTACCACCGAGGTCCAGCGGATTCTGCAGCGCTACAAGGAGCTGCAGGACATCATCGCGATTCTCGGCATGGATGAGCTGACCGAAGAGGACAAGGTGGTGGTCGGCCGTGCCCGCCGGGTGCAGCGCTTCCTCTCTCAGCCGTTCCACGTGGCGGAAGGCTTCACCGGCGTGCCGGGTAAGTATGTGAAGCTCGAGGAGACCATCGAGTCGTTCGAGCGGCTCGTCTCTGGCGAGGTCGATCACCTGCCGGAGCAGGCATTCTATATGGTCGGCGGCATCGAAGAGGCAATCGAGAAGGCGAAGAAGCTGGAGGAGGGCAGCTGATGGCGGACGCTGTTTTGAAGCTGGTGGTTATCTCGCCCGAGCAGAAGGTGTTCGAGGGAGAGGTGGATTCCGTGGTCGCACCCGCCTGGGACGGCGAACTGGGCATCCTCAGCGGTCACGCACCGCTCGTGGCACTCCTCGGATCGGGTGATCTCCGCGTGAAACATGGCGGGACGACCGAGGAATTCCACGTCGAGGGTGGCTTTTTACAGGTAATCGATAACGTCGTAACCGTGCTGAGCGAGCGGGCAGAGGCGGCGGCCTGAGAATATCATGTCGTTCAGTGGCGCGCCGCCGATGAAGATCGACCTTCATCTGCACTCCCACGTATCAGACGGTCAGCTATCGCCCACCCGCCTTATGGAAGCCGCGCGCGCGGGTGGGCTGGATATGGTCGCGTTGACCGATCACGATACGGCTGCGGGTGTATCGGAAGCGCGCGATGCGGCGGAAGCACTCGGGCTGGAGTTCGTTCCCGGCATCGAGATTAGCACGCGGCACGGGTCACATGAGTTTCATATTCTGGGTTACGGGATAGACGAGGAATCCGACTCGATCCGGGCACATCAGACCGCGTCTGTTCGCCGCCGTACAGACCGTATGCGGGGAATGGTCGATCGACTCCATGAACTCGGTGTCAGGGTAACATTCGAGGAGGTACTCACTGCCGCTGGCCCCGCCCGATCACTCGGGCGACCCCACCTGGCCCGCGCTCTCCTTGCGGGCGGCCACACCAGGTTTTATGGTGAGGCATTCAGTCGCTATATATCAGATGGCGGCCCCGCATTCGTTTCGCAGGGCTTTCCCGGTGTCGATGAGGCCATCCAGACCATCCACGATGCAGGCGGGGTGGCGGTCTGGGCGCACCCGCCGCTCGACGCATTCGAGGATCACATCAGGCCGTTCGCCAGTTTCGGCCTGGACGGTGTGGAATGCTTCCGACCCGGGACGCTCCCGCTGGACCTGCAGCTGCTCGAGGGGGTGACGCGGGACTTAGGTCTGTTCCCCACAGGCGGATCGGACTGGCACGGTCCACATCGAGCTGTCCTTGGCGACTTCTTCCTCCGACCGGAGGACATCCCCGAAGTGCTGGAAAGGGTTTGTAGATGACAACTGCCGAAGTCGACTTTCCGATCGCGATCCTGATCGTTGACGACGAAGAACTTCTGGCAAAGAGTTGTACGCAGATCCTTTCCGGCGACGGCTACAGCATCACGAGTGAATCGCGCGGTCAGAGCGCGCTGGAATCCATCCGAAAGAATCCCCCCGACATAGTTCTGGCAGACCTCATGCTGCCGGACTTCGACGGCCTGCAACTCCTGAAGGAGATAAAGAAGAGCAGGCCCGAGACACTGGTAATCATGATCACTGGTTTCGCGACCGTGACCTCGAGTGTGGAGGCGATTCAGGCGGGAGCATACGACTATATTCCTAAGCCGTTCACTGCGACCCAGCTCCGGATACTGATCGGTCGTGCGTCCGAGCAGGTGCGCCTGGCGCACGACAATGCACGCCTTCGGGACCAACTGAGCAGGCAGTACAGCTTCGAGAACATAGTCGGGACGAGTGAGGCGATCCAGAATGTGTTCTCTCTCGTGTCGCGAGTCGCACCCACCGAGGCAAACGTGTTTGTCTCGGGCGAATCGGGCACCGGCAAGGAGCTTATCGCCCGCGCCATCCACGCGAAGAGCCGGCGGAGCTCCCGACCGTTCGTCGCAATAAACTGTGCGGCGCTACCTGAACAGTTGCTGGAGTCGGAGCTGTTCGGCCACGAGAAGGGTGCTTTTACAGGGGCCGACGGGCAGCGTCGCGGCTTGCTGGAGAACGCTACGGGAGGCAGCTTCTTCCTGGACGAGATCTCGGAGATGAGCATCGACCTCCAGGCGAAGATGTTGCGAGTGATACAGGAGCGTAAGATCCGGCGCGTTGGTGGGACTACGGAGATTCCCATCGACGTGCGATGGATCACCGCGACAAATCGCGACCCGGAGCAGGCGGTACGGGACGGTGTATTGCGGCAGGATCTCTTCTTCCGCCTGAACGTAGTGCCGCTTCGGCTGCCGCCACTGCGGGAGCGACGCGACGATATCCCGGCACTGTCGCACCATTTCCTGCGCCGATTCGCAGATCAGTACGATCGAGAAGATCTTCGTCTGTCGAGTGATGTGTTGCGGAAGCTGCGGAGCTACTCGTGGCCTGGCAACGTGCGGGAGCTACAGAATGTGGTAGAGCGTATGGTATCTCTGAGCCTGGACGGCGAAGAGATAACGTTGAGAGAGCTCCCCGAGGAGTTCTCCTGGTCATTGAACTCTTCAGGCAACGGTAAGGCTTCCAGCGCGGATCATAACTTCCACGAGGCTAAGGCGGACGTGATCGCCCAGTTCGAGCAGGCGTACCTCCGTGACCTGTTGGAGCGCTGCAATGGAAACATCTCGAAGGGGGCCAGAGAGGCGGGAATGGATCGAAAGACAATCCATCGGATGCTTCAGAAATATCAGATCGAGGTGCCCTGAGGGCGCGCTTCTCGTCCGGCCACCACCTCCCTGATAAGCTCTCGGGCCGCCGCTGCAGGATCCACTGCCTGGAGTACCGCGCGAATGACCGCTACACCATCCGCCCCCGCCTCCACCACCGCCGCTGTGTTCCGCGCGTCAATTCCTCCAATTACGACAGTCGGGATACCCAGGCCCCTGGTACCCTCCCGAACGCCGGCCAGACCGATGGGCTTGCCCGCGTCGCCCTTGCTTGGCGTCGCCAGTACCGGACCGAGTCCCACGTAATCAGCCCCGTCCAGCTCTGCCTGCCGCGCTTCCGCGGCGCTGTCGACGGAACGCCCGAGCAGGAACCCCGGCGGGCTGATCTTGCGTGCGGCCGGTAGGGGCAGGTCGTCGGCGCCGATGTGGGCACCGTCCGCACCCAGCGCGAGTGCCACATCCACCCGGTCATTAACGAACAGGAGCGCGCCCGCGCGCGTTGTTTCGGCCAGCAGCAGGGCTCCGAGCTCCATCATCTCCCGTCCGCTCCCGTTCTTCACCCGCATCTGAATTGCGGGAGCGCCACCCTGTAGGGCCGCGCGAACTACCTCCACGAGTGATCGGCCGTCGCCGCAGGATGGGTCGGTGATAACGGTGAGCGCCAGGCGCTCGGCTAATGAGGGAGCGTTCATTGGGACTGCACCCGGCGCTTCGCCGCGTTGTGCTCACGCAGCGAGCCCGTAAAGATGTGGGACCCGTCGGGCGCGGCCACGAAGTAGAGGTGGTCGACATCGGCGGGGTTCAAAGCCGCGCGAATCGCTCCCTCGCTCGGTGAGGCTATGGGACCGGGCGGCAACCCGCGATGGGTATAGGTGTTGTAGGGATGTTCGGCCACCTCGTCAATATGCGCATAGAGGAGCCTGCCCTGGTGCTCGCCCAGGGCGTACTGAACTGTCGGATCGGCCTGGAGCGGCATCCCGATCCTTAGCCGGTTGTGATAGACGGCGGAGATGGTATCCCGCTCACCCCAGCGCTTGGCCTCCTTCTCGATGATGGAGGCGAGCGTCACGACCTCGAGCTCGGTCATGCCGAGAGAATCGGCGCGCGCGCGCATCTCCGGGGTCCACGCCCTCTCGTAGCGCCGCACCATGGTACCGGCTATGTCTTCTACCGATGTGCCGAGCGGAAAACTATAGGTGGCCGGGTAGAGGTAACCCTCCAAGGTCGGGCCAGGCACACCGAGCCGCTCGGCGATGCTGTCACCCTGGAGCGTGGCCCGCACGGAGTCGAGTGGCGTATCTGTGACGGCGGCGATGCGGCTGCCTATCTCCTCCAGCGTCCATCCTTCCGGAACGACTAGCTGGAACTGTACAACGTCTCCAGATACCAGCTTGTCCAGGATATCCCCCCACCCGCTGCCACGCTGAACTTCGTAGGTACCCGCCTTGGCTGACCGCGCGTTGCCTTTCAGGCGGGCGTACACTTTGAACCCCGCACCCCAATCGATAATGTCACGTGCAACGAGAGTGTCGGTGATCGCCGAGAGCCCACTTCCAGCTGGGACCGTAAATCGAACCGGGTCGCCGCTCGGATTCCCCCCGCAACCGGCGAGGAGGACGAAGAGTGCGGGAGTGCGGAAGTGCGAGAGTGCGGGAGTGCGTCTGCGTTTTCTCATCCCTGCGTGCGTTGTAGATATGCCTGTAGAATCAACGCTGCTGCGGCGGCGTCGACCCTGGATTTATCCTCGCGATCACTGCGTTTCAGCCCGCTTCCGCGCACCGCGCGTTCAGCCTGAACCGAGGTCAGCCGCTCGTCTACCCAGTGCACGGGCAGCCCTGTGCGACGTGTCAGCTCACCGCCGAACTCGCGTACCTCCGCGGCCCAAGCGCCCTCGTCGCCACTCAGGTCGAGTGGTAAGCCTACAATTAGCTCTGCGATCTCGTTCTCGTCGATGAGGCGCACGAGCTCGGCCCACGGCGGACGCTTACCCGTGCGACGGACCAGCGTCGTGAGAGGCGACGCAATCGTGCGCGTCGGGTCGGATATCGCCACACCGAGGCGCTTGGCACCGTAATCGACTGCCAGGAGCCGTGTCACGGGGCGTTGCTCACCCGAGCGCGCCTACGGCGTCCGAGAAGGTCGTACCCTCGCGCAATCGCTCGTAAATGCTCCCGAGCGTGTCCGAGCTGCCCACGGCGAAGCCGCAGCGCTCGTCGCCTCTGGAGCGGCATTCGACCTCCAGGATGGCGACGTCACTGTCCGCCGTGCGGCTGAGGAGCTCTGAGAGGATTCCCGTGGTAATGTGGCAGGTAGGCTGGGCGGCGCCATCCGGGGTCGCCTCTGCCCAGTCCATGCTGCTCAGGAGCCCAACGCCTCCGTTTAGCTGCTGATACTCCATTCGGCCCCACCCGGCTTGTTCAAAGAACTCACCCAGTCGATTCCAGAACTCGTCTGGTCCGATCTCTTCCAGGCCGTTGTCGCCATTGAGGTGACCTTCGAACTCAGTGAAGAGCGCGGAACCGGCTTCGAGTCCGGCATCTCTGAGTGCCTGAACCGCGTCAATCGCACTCAGCTCACTCGATGCGGTGCGTCCAAGAGCGGGAAGGAGCCTTGCCGGGATCTGAAGCATCTTCGAGCCGGGATCGGATAGTTCGTTCATGGGGTCCCCATGGGAGGTTGTGAAATGTGCGCGCGGGAAAGAAGGTCCGCCTCGGAGAGCTCGGTTACCCCGAGCTCGCGCGCCCTTGAGAGTTTCGAGCCTGCATCATCACCCACAACGAGGAAATCGGTGGATCCGGAGACACTCCCGGTCACCCTTCCACCTGCCTGCTCTATTATGCTCGTGGTCTGCTTGCGAGATAGAGTAGGAAGTGTGCCGGTTATCGCGAAGGTCTTCCCGGCGAACGGCCCATCGAAAGCCTGCGCCTCCGGCTCGGTCAGATCTACGCCGGCCCTCTCCAGCTTCTCGATCGTCTCGCGGTTGCGTGGTTCGGCAAGGAACGAGGTGAGCGCACTGGCGGTGGTGGCGCCAATGCCATGGACGGCGGCAAATTCGTCCTCAGTCGTCTCCAGAAGACGATCCATGGATCCGAATTTACGCGCCAGGATCTCCGCGGCGGTGGACCCCACGTGCCGCACACCCAATCCGAACAGGACGCGGGCGAGTCCGCGACTCTTCGACTCCTCCAGGCCGGCGAGTAGTTTCTCAGCAGATTTGAGCTGAAACCCTTCGAGGCTGAGAACCCTGTCTGTATCGAGGGAATAGAGATCGCCAACATCCTCGACCATCCCCTCATCCAACAGGAGCTGACAGGTCCTCTCGCCGAGCCCACGAATGTCCATCGCGCCGCGGCTGGCGAAATGAACTATACCCCAGAAGATGCGTGCTGGACACGAGCCATTGGGGCAATAGGTCATAACCTCTTCTTCCGGGCGCTCCACGGGAGTGCCGCAGACCGGGCATTCATCCGGCATGGCGAATGGCTCGCTCCGCCTGGCCCCCTCGTCCACCTGCGGGCCGACGACCTGCGGGATGACATCCCCTGCGCGCTTCACCAGAACGCGATCTCCAACGCGGATGTCCTTACGGCGGATATCCTCCTCATTGTGGAGCGTGGCCAGCTTGACGGTGGTGCCTCCTATCTCGACCGGCTCCAGCACCGCGTACGGGTTTAGACTTCCCGTGCGGCCGACGTTGATCTCGATCGCCTTTAGCACTGTTGTTGCTAGCGAGGGCGCGAACTTGTAAGCGATAGCCCAGCGCGGTTCGCGTCCACCAACAACCCCAAGCTCGTTGTGGAGTGTCAGCGGCTCCACCTTTATGACTATGCCGTCGATCTCGTAATCCAGCTCGGCGCGGCCCTTCTCGATATCAGCTACGAAGGCACCCACGTCGCTGAGGCTCCCGCACGCGCACCGCAGTGGGTTCACCAGAAAACCCCATGAGGCGAGCAACTCCAGGAGCTCACTCTGGGTTGCTGCGCTAAGGCGATCGCCACCGCGCGGGTCCAGCTGGACAGTGAAGGCGAAGAATCGCAGCGGCCGGCGCGCCGTTATCCCGGGATCGAGCTGGCGCAGGCTCCCGGCCGCGGCGTTGCGGGGATTCGCGAACGTAGAAAGACCCTCGCCGGCGCGGCGCGCGTTCAGAGCCTCAAACCCAGAAAGCGGTAGGAAGACCTCACCGCGAACTTCGAGAAGTGGGGGGGGCTCGGCGTTGCCGGTGAGCAGCGTGAGCGGGATCTCGTGGATCGTCCGCAGGTTGCTGGTAACGTCCTCGCCGATCACTCCGTTTCCGCGCGTGGCACCCTTCACGAAGACTCCGTCGCGGTAAGTCAGAGCTACGGCGAGGCCGTCGATCTTGGGCTCGGCAATGTATCCAGCAGTACGGACTTCCTCCGCAATGCGCGCATTGCGCGCTTCCCAGGCAGTGAGCTCATCGGCGTTGAAGGCGTTGTCCAGCGAGAGCATCGGGGCGAGGTGCTCAGTCTTCTCCAGCCTGCTTGCCGGTTCAGCGCCGATCCGCTGCGTGGGAGAGTCGGGGGTTACCAGCTCGGGGTGCGAGACTTCCAGGTCACGCAGCTCACGAAAGAGCCTGTCGTAAGCGTCGTCCGGGAGGGTGGGACGATCTAAGACGTAGTACTCGTGGCATGCCCGGTGAAGCCGCGCACGGAGCTCGGCGACCCGAGCGCTTGCCGGGTTCATTCCGAGGGCGGCGCTTTCGAAGCGCGAATGACCCTGTCACGGCCGGTCTCCTTCGCTATGTAGAGCGCCTCATCCGCGTTCTTGATGAGGAGATCGGGATGGTCGATGCCCGGGCCGGGATAGGATGCCACTCCGCCTGAGACCGTCATGCGCACTTCAGCCCCCTCGTCGCGGTAGACGTGTTCGGCAACGGCCTGCCGCACACGGTCAGCGAATTGTGCGGCCGCCTCCTCTTCCGTTCCTGGTAGTATGATGATGAACTCCTCACCACCATAGCGCCCCACCATGTCTATCTCTCGCGCGGTCTCACGCATTATCTGCGCTGTCTCATAGAGGATAACGTCGCCCGTAGGGTGGCCGTATGTGTCGTTCACCTGTTTGAAGCGATCCAGATCCAGCATCGCCACGGCAATGGGCTCACCGCTTCGTTTGGAGCGCTCGAATTCCTCGTGGAGCAGCTCATGGACGTGGCGGTGATTGAACAATTCCGTCAGCCCGTCCGTGATCGAAAGCTTGCGCAGCTTCTTGTTGACGAACTCGAGCTCGCGATTCTTCTCGTCCAGCTCGTCCTGGAGCCGTTTGATTCGCAGCATGGACCTGACGCGGGCCTCGAGCTCGGGGAAGTTGATCGGCTTCGTCAGATAGTCGTCGGCCCCTGCGTCCAGCCCCTCGACCTTGTCTTCGGTGGAGTCGCGAGCCGTGACCAGGATGATAGGAATATACGGGAGCCCGTTGTCACCCTTTATGCGACGGGAGACCTCATACCCGTCCATAACCGGCATCATCACATCGAGCAGGATGAGCTGCGGCGGATTATCGTGAATCTTATCCAGCGCCTCCTGCCCGTTCGCAGCCGTTTCTATATCGAAGCCGCGACTCGATAGTCGAGCGCTGATAATCTCGATATTATCAGGATGATCATCGACGACGAGAATACGCGGATCGCGGGGCTCGCCGGGGGTGGATTCCTGTTCGCTCAAGCTTTAACCTCGCGTCCCGCGCCGATGAAACGCTCTACCTCGGCGACCACTCGACGCGGCTCGCATGGCTTTGCGAGATAGCCGTCGCAGCCGACCTCTTCCGCTTTGGCGCGATCCGTAGCAAGCGCGTGGGCGGTCAGCGCTATGATGGGGATGCCGGCGGTGGCCTCGTCGGCCTTCAATATCTTCGTTGCCTCCCAGCCGTCTATGACGGGTATAGAAATATCCATAAGGATGAGATCGGGCCTGGCCTCTCTCGCCATCCGTATCCCGTCCTCTCCGTTGCGAGCCTCGATCACGTCGTAACCGAAATGCTCGAGTATCGTCCGGTAAACCGTTCGGTTGTCCTCGTTGTCCTCCACGAGGAGCACCGTTTTGGAAGCCTCAGCCATTCAGGGAGCCTTCTGCTGAATCCGCGACGGCCACCGCCAGGGAAATCCGGCGGGCCGGATCGCTCAAGGTAAATCATCCAGGCTCACGAATGTAAAGCCGGTCGGCGGGCGGTGGCAAGACGGTCGATACTTCTTTACCTGGCATGCGCATTGCTCGCCTCTCATCCTTGTAGCGGGCGAATCTCTCTCCTTCAGGCGGCTCGATGAATCAAAACGACGAGGCTCCACAACACACCTTCTCTCCGGCCGACGGCGGTGAGGGGCTCGCCTCGCTCTTCAGAGGACTTTTCGGTGACCGGAAGTTCATAGTTGTCTCCAACCGTGAACCCTACGAGCATCGTTGGGCTGAAGAGGTGGGAGAGATGCGGGTCCTCCAGCCAACCGGCGGACTCACATCCGCGCTCGATCCGCTCCTGCAGTCGCTGGGCGGAACGTGGGTGGCGTGGGGCAGTGGAGAGGCCGACGCGGCGGTCGTGGACGACAACGACTGCGTGCGAGTGCCGCCCGAGGACCCCAGCTACGGACTTCGCCGGGTCTGGCTCACGCATCACGATATTCACCGCTACTACCTGGGTTTCTCCAACCAATTTCTGTGGCCGCTCTGCCATCTGCGCCCGGACCTCACTCGCGTAAGGTCCCGGTACTGGGAGCGTTACCGGCGGGTCAACAGGCGATTTGCGGAGGCGATACTCGAGGAGGTCCGCGGCGAACAGGCGGCGGTGTGGTTCCAGGACTATCACCTGGCGCTTGCACCGGATTTCGTCAGGGCGCGCCGACCCGACCTCACGCTCGCGCACTTCTGGCATATCCCCTGGCCGCCGGTCGAGATCTTCCGGCTCGCACCGCAAGGCCTTTACATCCTCCGCGGGCTACTTGCCAACGATGTGGTCGGGTTCCAGCTGCCCGCGTTCGCCGACAACTTCATGCGCTGCGCGCAGCGGCTGCCCGGCACCGATATCGATTGGGAATCCCAGACGATCCGGCTGGGTGACCATACCTGCCATGTCTGCGCATTCCCCATCTCGATCGATGTGGAGGCATTCCGCAACGACGCCACCGCTCCCGACGCGGAGCAGCAGATGGCGAAGATCCGCGAGAAGTACGCTCCCACTGGCAATATCATCGGAGTAGGTGTCGATAGGCTGGATTATTCGAAAGGATTGCCTGAGAAATTCAAGGCGCTGGAATTCATGTGGGAGCGATATCCCGAATTCCGTGAGCAATTCACCTTCATTCAGGTAGCCGTGCCGAGCCGTACCGACATCGAGGCGTACGACGAGCTCACACAGAAGGTGGAACGGCAGGTATGGGAGATCAACGACAGGTTCGGGACCGAGAACTGGCGGCCCATTCACCTGATCAAGCAGTCACTTCCATCGGACAGGCTTGCGGTACTCTACCGTATGGCTGACCTCTGCATAGTCAGCTCGCTGCAGGATGGTATGAACCTCGTCGCCAAGGAGTACGTAGCGAGCCAGATCGACGGGGCCGGGGTCCTCCTCCTTTCACGCTTCACCGGTGCGGCGGAGGAGATGAAGGAGGCCACCCTAATCAATCCATACGACCCGGAGTCGGTAGCGTTACAGATTCGCGAGGCGCTTGCGCAACCTATCGAGGAGCGCCGCGCAAAGATGGCGGAGTTGAACGACTCCGTGCGCACCATCTTCGAATGGATGCATGACGTCTTCTCCGCGTGGGGTGCCACCGTTGACGAACCCTCTCGTGAAGCCGAGCTGGAGCGGGTGTGACGACTAGTAGGGGCAGGCCTTGTGCCTGCCCGAGTGCGGGAGTGCGGGTCAGTCGGGGTACGTGCCGAATGGGATGCCTGCCCCGGTAAGCGCATCCGCCAACCGCTCGTACTCCTCCGTTAGCGTCGCGAGGGCGAGGTTGCAGCGCGCGTGGGCGGCGGGTGGGGCGGGGACTACTTCGGCGGGAATACCTGCTTCGCCGGCTACCTCCTCGGCCCACATGGCGTAGTGGGTGGTATCGAACGTGAATAACCGGGCAGCCGTCACGGTTGCGACCCCTCCCGACCGGCGCTACTCTCCGGCGCTTCTACCTTCCTAACGTGCCACATGGCCAGATCCAGGTCTGAAATGAACGTGTCGTTTCCACCGGTCCCGGAGCAGATGGACCTGCTCCGGCAGAACGCTCAGGAGATCATCTCGGAAGAGGAGCTCGAGCGCAAACTCGACAAGTCTCTCGCGACTGGTAAACCGCTCCGAGTCAAGCAGGGTTTCGACCCCACCAGGCCGGATCTGCATATCGGCCACGCCGTCTCTATCCGCCAGCTACGTGTGTTCCAGGAGCTTGGCCACGAAGTGATCTTCGTGATCGGCGATTATACGGCCCTCATTGGAGATCCGACCGGACGCAGCGAGCTGCGGCCCCGGCTCACGGAATCTGAGATAGCTGAGAATTCCCAGACCTACGCGGCGCAGGTCTTCCAGATTCTGGACGCCGAGCGCACCACCGTCGAGTACAACTCGCGATGGCTGAAGCCGCTCAAGTTGGAGGACGTGCTGAAGCTCACTGCCCATTATACCGTCGCGCGCATGATCGAGCGCGAGGACTTCGCGAATCGCTTTCGCGAGGGCCGGCCCATCTCCCTCGTCGAGTTCATGTACCCGCTCCTTCAGGCCTACGACTCAGTGGCGCTACGCGCTGACATCGAGCTCGGGGGATCCGACCAGAAGTTCAACCTTCTGGTTGCCCGCGCCATCCAGGAGCGCTACGGGCAGGATCCGCAGGTGTGCATGCTCATGCCGCTACTCCGCGGAACGGATGGAGTGCAGAAGATGTCAAAATCGTATGACAACTACATTGGACTTTCCATGCCGGCCGACGATCAATATGGCAGAACCATGTCCATCCCCGACGAGCTTCTTCCGGAGTGGTACCAACTCGTCTCGGGGCTGGAACGCCTTATGCTGCAAGAGCATATGCTGCTGGCCGAGACAGAGCCGTACCGCGCCAAGCGCGCCCTGGCCGCGCTGATTGTAGAACGACACCATGGCGCGCAGGCAGCCACCGAAGCGGCCGATCGTTTCGATCTGGTACACCGCGAGCATGGCGTGCCGGATGACATCCCATCGTTCGATATCACAGCGGACGATGCCGAGCTCGGCGCCGAGGGCGGCGAGGTCTGGCTACCTCGTCTGCTGGTCCGAGCAGGGCTTGCGCCGTCCACGAGTCAGGCCGGACGCCTGATCGAGCAGGGTGCCGTGTCTCTGGATGGGACGCGTGTGGACGACCGCAAGGCCCGTGTCCCTCTGCGCGGAGAAGTACTCCTGCAGCGTGGCAAGCGCCATTTCGCGAAAGTTCGCTTTGTGGGCCAGGGGCAGGATTGACCCTGACTTCTCCTATCATCCAAACTGCGGAAGGAGGCACATATTCAAAACTCCGAGTCGGCTGAATCGCTGGTTGTATTCCGCCAGCCAGGAACAGACACGAAAACTGCCGGTCCAAGAACCCGGCGAGTTATAAGGAGGTTATATGTTAAAGACACGTTGGTTATTTGCGGGTATAGCTGCGGTAGCTATGTGTACCACGCCAGCCGCAGCTCAACAGGGAATCATCACCGGACGGGTCGTCGACGCAACCACACAGGCGCCGCTATCTGATGTTCAGGTCGTCCTCGAAGGAACCGGCCGTGGTACTCTCACCGATCCTGACGGTCGTTACAGGCTCGCCGATGTCGCGGCGGGAAGTTACGAAATAAGGGCCACGCGCATAGGCTATAACGGCGGCACTCAACAGGTGTCGGTCGGTGCGGGTGCGACCATTACAGCCAATTTCGCACTCGAGACGAGCGCTGTATCGCTGGATGCCATAGTAGTTACGTCTACCGGGGCACAACAGAAGCGTGAAGTCGCAAACGCGATCTCGAACATCAATGCCGACGAGATTGTCGATGAGGCTCCAGTGTCCAACATCTCGGAGCTACTGACGGGTCGCGCCGCAGGCGTCAATATCCTGCAGAGCTCGGGAACGGTAGGAACGAGTACCCGAATCCGAATCAGGGGTGCTACCTCGCTCTCTCTCAGCAATCAGCCCATCATTATTGTGGATGGCGCGCGCGTTAATAATTCGTCGGACGCCTTTTCGATCGGAATCGGCGGTCAGACCTTGGGCGCGCTGAATGACATCAATCCACAGACCATAGAATCCATCGAGATCGTCAAAGGTCCGTCGGCAGCAACGCTTTACGGGACGGATGCCGCTAATGGCGTGATAGTCATCACGACCAAGCAGGGCGGAGCCAGCGGTGGTCCACGGTGGAACGCCTACGTCGAGCAGGGGCTTACTCGCGACGTAACGACTTACCCCGAGAACTTCCTGGGGATTACGGCGGCAGACTCGACGTGCTTCGCTGCTGAAGTAGGATCGGGCGCGTGCGTTCAGGACGAGCTGCTCTCATATCAGCCGTTGAATGACGAGGAAGTAGATCCTTTCGAGGACGGGTGGAGCCAGCTGTATGGGCTCAGTGTGGCCGGTGGCGGCGAGGGGATCAACTACTTCTTCTCCGGTCAGCTCGAAGACGTAGTAGGAGTGTACGGGCTCTCCGACAACGCCATCGACCGCCTCCTAGAGACCCGTGACGAGCTGCCGGAGAGCCGGATTCGTCCAAATTCACTCGAGAACATCAGCCTTCGGGCGAACGTCGGGGCGGATATAGCGGATGGTTTACGCCTCTCCGTCAACAGCGCTTACGTGACCGGCGAGACGTTCTTCCCGCCGAACGATAACAATGCGCTCGGCGTCCTTCCAAGTGGCCTGCTAGGCTATGCTTCGAAGGATGAGGGCCGATTCGGGTACGGATACCTACTGCCGGGAGAAGTCTTCGCGCAGGAGGTCGTGCGAGAAAGCGATCGCTTAATAGGAAGCGCCAATCTGTTCTGGGAACCTAGCCAGTGGGACTGGTTCACAGGACGTGCGACTCTCGGACTCGACAACACATCGCGTCACGACCAGTACTTCGCGCCTGTTGGACAGGTGCCACTGGGCAATACGGTTCTCGGGTCGCGCTCCTCCAATCGCATCGACACAAAGGTGTACACCGCGGATTTCGGCGGAACGGCGGAGTTTACGATCACACCGGATTTAACCTCCCGCTCTTCCGCGGGCGTGCAGTATAACCGGGAGTTCGTGCAGGGAACGTATGCGTCAGGTGAGGAACTTGGACCAGGCACGAAATCGGTAAGTTCGGCTGCCCAGCAGTTCGCGGACGAAGCCACATCCGAGAGCATTACCCTCGGCACATATCTGGAACAGCAGTTTGGGTGGAAGAACAGGTTGTTCGTTACAGGTGGTATAAGGTTCGACGATAACAGCGCCTTCGGCCAGGAGTTCGATCTCATTTCCTACCCGAAGATCGGCGTTTCGTATGTAGTCCTCGACGAGCAGGGTGAACCATTCTACAACGTGGTCAATTCCCTGCGGATCCGCGGGGCATGGGGCGCGTCCGGGCGGGCTCCAGGAGCAACGGATGCACTGACCTTCTTCGATCCGGCGACAGCCACGATTCAGGGGACTGATGTACCGGCCATAACTTTCGGGTCACTTGGTAATGTTGACCTGCAACCGGAGAGTTCGAAAGAGGTAGAGTTGGGGCTCGACGCAGGATTTCTGGACGGTCGGGTCGGCCTCGGCTTTACATGGTACAGGAAGACTACCAGCGACATCCTCGTAGAAACACCGCTTCCTCCTTCGCTGGGAGTAAGTGATAGCCGATTCGCGAATCTCGGTAGTGTTGAGAATCGCGGTTGGGAGATCGAAGCGAACGCGACTCTGCTAGAGATGCAGGACGTCGGCTGGGATTTCAACTTCACGGCGTCTAGTAACGAGAACGAGCTGGAGGATCTCGGCCTGGCGGCGGATTCGATACTCATCGGCACGAACCAACGCTTCCAGGAAGGCTATCCATTAGGCGCGTTCTTCGGTAGAGAGGTATCGTTTGAAGATCTGGACGATAACGGCATCATCTCAACCAATGAGGTGACGGTCGCTGAAACACCGACCTTCATCGGCCCTGCTTTCCCTGAAACGCAGATTTCGCTTCGGTCCACATTGACGCTCTTCGATCTGGTGCGATTGAGCGGACTGATGGACTACCGCGGTGGTTTCTATCAGTACAACAACACCGCTGAGTTCCGCTGTGGAGTGCAAAACTGTCGAGGACTCTTCGATACGAGCGCGCCACTGGATATACAAGCGAGGGCGTTGCAAACCCAGATTCAGGGTGCCCGATCCGCGGCGCCGTTCATCGAAGACGCAACGTTCTGGAAGCTACGTGAAATATCGGTGACGCTCCTGATCCCTAACGATTGGGCGCAGAGAATCGGTTCCAGCAACGCCAGTCTGGTGTTCTCAGGTCGGAATCTGGGTACCTGGACCGACTATACGGGGACGGATCCCGAAATGAATTCCCTTCCCACGACAAACTTCAATTCATACGACTTCCTGGGTCAGCCGCCGGCGCGAAGCTTTACCCTGCGACTGAATCTTGGCTTTTAAATCGGGAGATAATTCACCATGACATATACAAGAGATAGGGCGTGGAGGGTTCTCCCCCGATTTGCCCTCGGGGCGTGCCTGACACTTGCGCTCACCGCATGCGAAACAGGCGAATTGCTGGAGGTTGAGGACCCAGACATTGTCACACCCGGTAGCCTGACCGGGGAAATCGGGCTCTCGGCAATCTACGCCGGAGCGATCGGCGATGTTACGGTAGCGTACGACGGTGGTGCGGGCGATGGCAGCTTCCTGACTGGTTATGTGACCGCGAGCGCGTCGCTCAGTGATGAGGCTTATGTCTCAGGAACTTTCCCTTCGAGAGAGCAGTTTGACCAGCGCGCTATCGACCTCCGGAATGGAAACCTTCTGGACCTGTTCCAGAGACTCCAGCGCGCACGCCGGGCGGCCGAAGTGGGCGCCGAACGGCTGCTGGAGAGTGACCCCGAAGATGTGCGAGCGGCGGAGTTACAGGCTCTCGCGGGCTACACATACGTTGCGCTCGGGGAGGGTTTTTGCTCCGGCGTACCGTTTAGCACAGCAACTCTCGGCGGCGAGTTGGAGTATGGACCACCGAATACAACGGAAGAGGTGTTCAATATTGCGCTTGCCCGTTTCCAGGCGGCCGAAGCCCAAGCAGGTGACAATGAGGAAATCGCCAATTTGGCGAGGGTCGGCCAGGGACGGGCGCTGCTGAATCTGGGTCAGTACACAGAGGCGGCAGCCGCGGTCGCGGAAGTGCCGGACGATTACCTCTACACTCTATTTCATTCAACCAGTTCAGCGCGGCAGGAGAATGGCTTCTATGCTGCCAACACCGTGACCCAGCGGTTGTCTATAGCGGATGATCAGGGTGGCAGCGGTCCCCCTTTCCGGGATGGTAGCGACGACGGCGAGGGATTGTCGTTCCTATCAGCGGACGACCCCAGGGTCAGCTTTACGGTGGATACTCTGGCGTTCGACGCAACTGTAGATTCAACCTACCTGCTTCTTAATTATGGAGCGGGAGGCTTGGTGAACATACCCTTAGGCCGATCAGCCCCCGCTCCGCTTGCAACAGGAATTGAGGCACGTCTGATCGAGGCGGAGGCGGCACTTGGGTCTGGTAATCCAGGAGGCGCTCTGGCAATTTTGAACGACCTGCGAGCCACCGCGGATCTGGATCCACTCGATGGACCAGTCACTGTGCAGACTCTCTTTGAAGAGCGCGCTTTCTGGCTCTATGCCACCGGGCACAGGCTCGGCGACCTGCGGCGACTGATCCGCCAGTATGGTCAAAGCCCGGAAAACGTCTTCCCGACGGGCGACTACTTTAAGGGCGGCGAGTTTGGAACGGATGTTAATTTCCCGATCCCGCAGCTGGAGGTCAACAACCCGGAGGCGCAGGGTTGCCTGAACAGAAGCGCCTGATTCGGAGGGCGCGAGGATTTACATGGATGTGGAATATACAGCAGGGGGCGAATACGCGTCCCCTGCTGTATATGCGAAGCAGCCCTTGCGTAAATGCAAGATCGTTGCTATTAAATACATAGACTTACCCTTCGACTAGCAGAGGCATCTCAGTTGGCGAGCCATGTCCAGGGTCGTGCGTGCGAACGCCGCACTGATCCATCCACGGTCTAACCGTCTTCCTGAGGAGGTGAATTCGAACAATCGTTCGTTCTTGGTGGAATTCTGTTCACCGGCGCCCGGCTCTTCCTGAGCGCGGGCATCTTTCCCAGTCGGCAACAAGGCCGGCGTACGAAGGAGAAACATCAATGAGTAAAATCCGTTGGCTAATTGCCATCGCCCTTATCGCTTGGGGCTGGCCACCGGCTGTCGCCACCGCGCAGGACGGCGGCATCGTTATGGGTGTTGTAGTGGATCAGAGCACACAGCGTCCACTCGTTGGGGCTCAAGTATTCGTGGCGGGTACATCGCGAGGAACCATAACCGACCAGGATGGTCGGTATTTGATAGCGAATGTACCTACGGGACAGCAGATCGTGCGGGCAACGTTGATAGGCTACTCGCAGGCCGAGCAGCAGGTTTCCGTCGGCGAGGGCGCAACCGTGACGGCCGATTTCTCGCTGACGCCATCTGCGGTGAAGCTGGGCGGCGTTGTGGTGAATGCGATCACAGGTGAGGAAGAGCGCAAGCGCGAGCTGGGGACGAACGTAGCGAACATCGACGTCACCGACATCCAGCCGGCCACCATCACGAAGCTCGCGGACGTCCTTACCGGACGAACCGCAGGAGTGGTGATGCAGGGCGTGGCGGGTACCACAGGAACTTCTCAGCGCATTCGGATCCGTGGGGCGAACAGCCTCTCGCTATCGAACGACCCGCTGATCTACATCGACGGCGTCCGCTTCAACAATTCCAAGGGCGGATTCGGAGTTGGTGGTCAGGAGCCCGGCCGTCTCAATGACATCGACCCGACCAACATCGCCAGCATCGAGGTTCTCAAAGGGCCCGCCGCTTCGGCGCTTTACGGCACGGCCGCCGCGAACGGTGTGTTGCTCATTACTACGAAGCGTGGTAGGGCGGGCGATGCTACCTGGAATGCGTATGTAGAAGGTGGCGTGATCGAGGATGTGAATGACTATCCGGTCAACATCGCCAGCTTCGAAACCGACGATCCGAATGCGCCATTCATCGTGGACGGCGGTTTCAACTACGATGCCTATTCCCTTTGCGCGAACTACAACGCTGCGCGAGGAAACTGCACGCAGGACGTAACGCGCTCGTTCAACACGCTCGAGGACCCGCGGACGACTCCGTTCTCCAAAGGTAATCGGACGAAGTACGGCCTCAGTGTTTCCGGTGGTAGCGACGAGCTGACATACTATCTCTCCGGTGACGTGGAGGACGAGCAGGGAGTCATCGACTACAACACGATGGACAAGATCAACCTGCGGGCGAACTTCACCGCGGATATCGAGGAGAACCTCACGGTTCAGCTCAACTCCGGCTATGTGAATAGCGGACTCGTGCTTAACCAGAACGACAACAGCATCCTCAGCCCCCTGATCAACGGGCTGATTGGTGGTGCGATGTTCTTCCCGAACGAGGCCGGCGAGGACCTGAATGAAAACAACTTCGGTTGGGGTTTCTCTCAGGCTGACCTGCGTCAGCTGGTCACCAACCAGGACGTGGATCGCTTCATCATAGGGGCAAACGCAAACTATCGCCCGTTCTCGTGGCTTACGGCGAACGCCAACGTTGGCATGGACCTGGTGGACAGGCATGACTTCGAGACGGTTCAGCCGGGTCGCTTCTTCTACGGAAGCACTGTCGCGTTGGGATACAGGTCTTCCTGGCGCTCAAACAGCTATCTCTATACGGGTAACGCATCGGCCGCAGCCACCTTCGACCTGCAGCCGAACCTTGTTTCGACCTCAACGGTCGGCGCCAGCTATATCCGCGACCTTTTCGAAGGCACCTACTGCTTTGGTGCCGGAATCGTGGAAGGAACCGCGTCATGCGAGGCGACGAGCTCGCTGTTCGAGGTCGACGAAGACTTTTCCGAGGTCAAGACACTCGGCGCCTTCTTCCAGCAGGAGCTTGCCTGGAACGACCGCGTCTTTCTCGCCGCCGCGATCCGTGGCGACGACAACAGCGCTTTCGGTCAGGATTTCGGATTCATTTACTACCCCTCGGCAAGCCTTTCCTGGGTAGTCGCCGAGGAACCGTGGTTCCCGGAAGTCAACTTCCTCAGCACGCTCCGCCTGCGCACTGCCTATGGTGAGTCGGGCCTTCGCCCGGATTTCCGCGATGCGGTCACCTACTTCTCGCCCGTTGCTGTGACGGTTAACGGTGAGGATGTGTCGGCGGTTACGCTCGGTGATACTGGTAACGACAAGCTCGAGCCGGAGAAGACGAGGGAATACGAGTTCGGCTTCGACGCTGGACTCTTCAGCGATCGACTCTCTGTGGAGTTCACCTACTTCCATAAGGAGTCCGAGGATGCGCTCGTATCAAGGCCGCTCCCGCCCTCGTTCGGACTGAGCTCCAGCGTATGGGACAACCTCGGAAGCATCCGGAACTCCGGAACCGAGCTGGCCCTGAATGCTCGGATTCTCGAGACGCGTGACGCAAGCTTCAACATGCGGGTATCGGCGACCTCGATCGATAACGAGATCGTATCGCTCGGTGAGAACATCGAGCCGATCATCCTGAACCGCGGCGAGCAGCGCCATCAGGAAGGGCTCCCGGCGGGTGCTTTCGTTCAGCCGAAGTTCACCTATGACGACGCTGACGGTAACGGGATCCTCTCACCAACCGAGGTCGAGGTAGATACGATCGCTACCTTCATCGGGCCGGCACTACCGACATTCAGCCGGACGCTTTCGGGTGACCTCACGCTGTTCGATTTCATTACGGTTACGACACTATTCGACTGGCGCGGTGGCAACTATCAGCTGAATGGTACCGAAAGCTTCCGATGCGTCACAGCTCTCAGCTGGGGTGATCGCGGTTGCACCGCAACGGGTGATCCCAACGCGAGCCTGGAAGAGCAGGCAGCCTTTATCGCCTCGGGCTTCTACGGCACCGAAGCGGGTTACATCGAAGACGCGGAGTTCATCAAGTGGCGCGAGCTTTCGCTTACGCTCGGTGTGCCGGCATCGCTCTCGAACTACCTGCCCATGGCAGAGGGTGCGAGCCTCACCGTTGCTGGCCGTAACCTCGCGACCTGGACCGACTACACCGGTCTGGATCCCGAAGTCAACGAAAGTGGTGGGTCGAACTTCAGTCAGAACGAGTTCAACACGCAGCCACCCGTCCGCTACTTCACGGTTCGTTTGAACTTCACGTTCTGATTATGAGGAGGATTAACGATATGCGTACGTTCAAACAGGGGAACGGTCTACGGACCATTTCCAGACTCGCGATGCTCGGGGCGCTGGCCTTGCCACTCTCCGGCTGCGATACAGACGAGATTCTTCGGGTTGATGACCCTGAAGTCGCGACACCGGGGTCGCTCGAAGATCCCGCCGCCCTGCCACTTCTAGTCAATGGCGTGATCGGCGATTTCCAGATTGCCTACAGCGGCTCAGGTGGGGACGCATACCTGTCGATGGTATCGCTTCTCTCCGACGAGTTCATCGACTCGGAGACGTTCCCGACGCGCATTGCTATCGATAGCCGTAATTTCCAGCCGAACGCGCAGGGCAATACTTCGGATGGATCGTTCGAGCGGCTGCAGCGGGCACGTCGGGCTGCCAAGGACGCGGCAGTTTCGGTCGCTAAGGTCGCAGGCGCGGATGATCCTCGGATCGCCCTCCTGAAGGGCTTGGAGGGTTACACTTATGTAGCTCTCGTGGAGGCTTTCTGCTCACCGATCCCCTTCAGCAACGTAGTCGAAGGTGAGCGACAGACAGGAGCTCCAATCAGCAGAGACGCTGCGCTCGATACAGCGATCGCCAAGTTCGACGCGGCGCTTGCCGTGAACCCGAGCTCCAACCTGGCCATGGTCGGTAAGGGGCGGGCACTGCTGAACAAGGGTGAGTACGCGGCCGCCGCTGCGGCCGTAGCGAGTGTTCCGACGGAATATGTCTATCTCATTGAACACTCCGCGAACTCGGATCGGCAATACAATCCATTGTACGGCCTGCAGTCTAACGGTCGGTATTCGATGTCGGACAATGAGGGGATCAACGGGTTGCTGTATCGTGCCAGCGCCGATCCGCGCCTGCCATGGATTCACGACGGCGATGGGTTCGATGGTGCGACGCCGCTCTATATCGACCTCCGTTATCCGACGCGTGATTCCGATGTGCCGCTGGGTGGCGGGATCGAGGCGCGCCTTATCGAGGCAGAGGCTGCGCTTCAGGCGGGCGACTACCCGACCTGGCTTTCAAAGCTCAACGAGTTGAGAGCGGATGTGGGCACGCTGATGGCGGCAAGGTTCGAGGGTTACGACGGCTTCGTGCCGGGCCCGAACAACCCCACCACCACGCTCGCGCCGCTTACCGATCCGGGAACTCAGCAGGCGCGTGTGGACCTGATGTTCAAGGAACGCGCGTTCTGGCTCTACACCACCGGCCACCGCCTGGGTGATATGCGCCGGCTCATTCGGCAGTACGGCCGCACCGAGGACGAGGTCTTCCCGACCGGTGAATACCATAAGAGCGGGCTGGATTACGGGAATGATGTAGCGTTCCCGATCCCGTTCGATGAGCAGAACAACACGGATTACGATTTCTCCACCTGCGATACGGAAGTGGCCTGAGTCGCCTTGTTCCTCGCAGGTAATTGCAGGAACTGGGGGTGCCGTACGGCACCCCCAGTTTCGTATGTGTGCCCAGCATGAACGATGGTCCGGAGGTGGAAGTCCTCTCGGAACTTGGTCGTAGGGACCGAAGCGAGCCGCAAGGTGCCGACCGTGAGGGAAGCGCTGAAAGAAGCGGGGTAGCGAACCCGTCGAGCCGACGAA
>DASSKB010000182.1:0-8411 GCA_035690925.1 Longimicrobiaceae bacterium | reverse complement strand
TTTGCCGGCGGGTACGCGAATCTGCAGATCCGTACCTTCGACGTTCCGGCTGTTCTGCGGAATGATGACGCGGATCTCCGTCTGCTCAGCATCGCCTGTAATGGCCAGACGCTCAGTGCCTCTGCCCAGGACGCCGGTAACGCGGATCTCGTTGCGATCCCAGCCTTCTACATTGACGTTACCCGCGAGATTGCTGACCCGCACCACCCCGGTGGCTGACGTTCTGATGGTTTCGTCGACGCGCTGCTGCGCGGCTGCGGGTGCCACCCAGAAGACGAGCGCGAGCAATATCAATTTATTCATTCGTGACCTCGCTACTTGAAGGTGATGGTTCATGTTTGGGCCGGGAGTTCGATGGCTGTGCTCAGCAACTCGACCTTCGTGCGGTACATTTCTGAAAGGGTGAGCGGCAGGTCACGATTCGCCGGATCCGCCTCCAGCGCCGCCCGCGAATCGCGTATGGCAGCATCGATAATCCGCAGATTGCGATCGACCACAGCCACAGTTTGCGGGTCCAGCAGGTGGCGGCGTGCATCCAGCTCGGCAGTAAGCGCCTCCACGGTATTCAGGTAATCAACCTCGCTCGGTCTGAACGCGGCGAGGGCCGTTATCGCTCCAGCATCCTCAACAGCGGCAGTTTCGCTTACGGGCGATACCGTCGTCTCGTCGCCGCCGCCCACCAACCAGGCGGTTATGCCCGACGACGCTATCACCAGCAGAATCGCGGCGGCCGCTAGTACCGATCGGCTGGTGGGCTGGCTGGCCGGTCGCCTGTCGTCCAGTCGCACAATTTTCCGGTCATCTATCCGCGCCGCTATCGAAGGCCAGAGATCCCGCGTAGGCGAGATATTGCTTGGCAGGTCGCGCGCAGCGCCCCGAAGTGCCGCGTAATCTGCCAGCTCGGTGCGACATTGATCGCACATCGCCAGGTGCGCCCTCAGCGCTGCCTCCTCGTCCGGAGCCAGCTCGCCATCGAGCAGACTTCCAAGTTTTTCCGTTGCCTCTGTATGATTCATCATCTTGCTAAACTCTCCCTCAGGAGCTTGCGGGCGCGGTGCAGTAGGGTTTTGCAGGTCCCCTCGGCGCGCCCCGTAAGCCGCGCAATTTCATCGTGCGTATAGCCTTCGATCTCGTGCATAACGAAGATGGTTCGGGCGGCGTCCGGTAGCCGCGCAACTGCATCCTCCAGGTCCATTCTGTCTCCGACCCTAGGCGGTGCTACTCCAGCATCGAAGATGCTGAGGTCACCGGTGATCTGCACCCGCGCTGCTCGGCGCTTGTCAGAGCGCTTTCCGCCGAGGACCACATTTACCGCCAGGCGGTGTAACCAGGTCGAGAATGCGCTGTCGCCGCGGAAACTCCCCAGCTTGGTCCAGGCGTGGACGAAGACGTCCTGCGTAAGCTCATCCGCTCGCACAGCGTCGGCCGACAGCCGAAGGCAGAGTGCGTAGATATGCTCGACATTCTCTCTGTACAGCCGCTCGAACGCATCCACATCGCCAGCCTGCGCCTCGCGGATCGGTGAGGCCGTGCCTGTGTGCCTCACTGTAGTCGCCTCATGGAGTGCTTCCATGCAACCGGCCCCTCGTCGTCTTCAGGAGATCGTTCCTGTTGTCGTGGATAAGATGCCGCGGACAACATTATGGTTTACATGTTCCGGGTCTCTTCATCGCCACAGGACCAGCCGTACGCGGTGAAGCAGTAGAATCCCGGCTACCGCCAATCCCACGCACAGCCCGGCCCAGACCCCGATCGGTCCCATGGGAGTTCGAAACGCGAGATAGAGAGCTGTTGGGGCGCCGACTATCCAGTACGCGAACCCCGCTATGAGCATGGGGACGCGGGTATCCGCCGCACCGCGCAGCACGCTGAATCCGGCTACCTGCGCGCCGTCGAATATCTGGAATATGGCCGCTACGAAGAGGAGCGATGCACCCAGTCGGACGATCGCCGGGTCATTGGTGTAAAGTCGCATCAGCGGGCCGGGTATGGCCAGAAACGCCAGCGCACAGACGGCCATGAACCCTATCGAGAGGACGTACGTCAGCAGCACGGATCGCCTAATGCCCCTCACACTCCCCGCTCCTATATGATGTCCAACGCGGATGGAGCCGGCGATGCTGACGCCCATTGCGACCATGAAGGTGGTTGCGGCGATGTTGATGGTAACCTGATGGGTCGCGAGCTGCAGTGCGCCGAACCAGCCCATGACAACCGCTGCGAAGGAGAACAACCCCACCTCGAGGCCGATCTGCGCGCCGGTCGGCGCCCCTATCCAGGCGATCCGCCTGAGCAGCCGCGACTCGGGCTTCCAGTGAACTCCGCGGAACGGGTGTAGGTCCGGCCGGCGATAAATGTATAGAACCATGGCGACAAACATCCCCCATCGAACCGCGGTGGTCGCCCAGCCAGTCCCCACCATTCCCATCGGGTCGATCCATCCGGGGATACCGTAGATGAATGCACGGTTCGCCAGATAGTTCATCCCGAGCCCGAGAATGGTTATTACCATAGCCGGCTTAGCGATGCCCATCCCTTCCAGGAACTGCCGAAAGGCCATGAATAGGAGCACGGGCACGACTCCCCATGCGAGCGCCGCCATGTACTCACCGACGAGCTCGGATACATCCGGGTCCTGACCCATTAGCAGCGTCAATGGTTCGCCGATGGCATTCATCACTATGAGCGGCACGCTCAGCCAAAGGGATAGCCACAGCCCCTGCAGGAGGACCTGACGACATCCGTCGCGGTCACGTGCTCCGAATGCCTGGCTCACCAGCGGCGCCATACCCAGCAGCGTGCCCGTGCATATCATGAGCGCAACCGTGTGCAGCGCGCTCCCCAGTCCCACCGCCGCCAGAGGCCGCGCGCCCAGCGGCCCCACCATTATGGTGTCGAGGGTGTTCATCCCGACCGTCCCGAGCTGGCTCAGGATGACCGGTCCCGCTATGCCCAGCAGCGCACGCGATTCATGAAGCAGCAGAACGCCACGCCGGCGCCCGCCAGGCTGCGGATGAGTTGCGGGTCTGGCCATTAACTACAAGTGCGAGAGTGCGGGAGTGCGGGAGTGCTCACGAGCCCGGGCTTTAAGAAAGTGGGAAAGCGGGGTTGGCGAAAGTCGAGCGCGGCATGAAACTCTCGTAAGTACTCGGGGTCATGCTCAACTCGAGAAGTCGGAGGGCCAGGTGCAACTGACGGGAAGAACGGCGCTGGTGACGGGTGCGGGCTCGGGGATAGGCAAGGCGGCGGCTTTATTGCTCGCGAAGGAGGGGGCGAATGTGGCCGCGCTCAGTCGCACACCCGATGAGGTCGAGGCGACAGTCGACGAGATCGTGCGGGCTGGCGGAGAAGGATTGGCGCTCAGCGCGGACATCTCCAGTGCGATGGAGATGCAGCAGGCAATCCGGCAAATTGCCGACCGCTGGGGCCGTCTGGACGTGGTATTCGCCAACGCCGGCGTCAACGGCGTGTGGGCGCCGCTCGAGGAGCTGACGCCGGAGGAATGGGATAACACGTTGGCAATAAACCTCCGGGGTACATTCCTGACGGTAAAATACGCCATCCCCCTCCTCAAGGAGCGCGGCGGATCGATAATCGTTACCTCGTCGGTGAACGGCACGCGCATCTTCAGCAACACCGGGGCGACCGCATACTCCTGCTCGAAGGCCGCGCAGGTCGCGTTCACGAAGATGGCGGCACTGGAGCTCGCGCGGCACCGAATACGCGTGAACGTCATCTGCCCCGGCGCGATCGATACCGAGATAGGGGAGAACAGCGAGCACCGCGACCTCGAGCATGTGCGGATCCCCGTCGAATTTCCAGAGGGTAACAAGCCGCTGGAGCACGCACCCGGTAGTGCCGAGCAGGTGGCGCGACTGGTCCTCTTCCTGGCCTCGGATTCCTCTGACCACATCAGCGGTACGGAGCTGTGGATCGACGGCGCCGAGTCGCTACTGAAGGGCTGACATTCCGATCACCCAAAAATGTGGAGCGATGCCATGTTTCAACGACAGCTAACAGTCACTCGCCACGATTCGAGAATCGTTATCGAACTTTCTATCCTCCTCACTGCCCTGATAGCGTTCACAGCATGCGCCGACTCCGCGCCCGCGGAGGACGATGGCATTGGCGCAAATCCAGGCGCTGTCATGGACACGACGCCAGCGGGAACGCCCGCGCCCCCATCACCCGCAGTTGTCCAGGAAGACCAGGCGAGGACGGTCACCGCGCGGCTCTTCGAATGGGAAATCGAGCTATCGCGGGATACCGTACCAGCCGGAGAGATCACCTTTACTGCCATGAATACGGGAACAATGGAGCACGCCCTCGAGGTTGAAGGCCCTGGTGTAGAGGAAGAGACCGAGCCCATCCCACCGGGTGAGACGGCTACCCTCACGGTCACACTCGAACCCGGCAGCTACGAGGTCTACTGCCCGATAACTGGCGAGTACGACCACCAGGCGAAGGGGATGGAGACGACGCTGATTGTACAATAACGCCGGCCAGCGGCAAGGTGCGGCACCGGCGCTGGCCCGCACGCGCCACGGGCTGCCGGTCGCCGCGCCTTTCAGACTCGACCTCACCGTCAGCGCGCTGCGCCGGCTGCCCACGAACGTCGTCGACGTGCTTACGCCAGAAGGCCACTATCTACGCGCGTATGCTGGGTCGCACGGACCAATAATCGCCCGTGCGGAGCAGCTGCGGGCCGACGAGCTGGACATAACGATAGAGAGCGACGCGCGCGACGCGGGTGAGCATGCGCGCGTGCTGGCGCTCGTCGGGCGCACGCTCGGAGTCGATCGGGATCTGACGCACTTCGGCCGGGCGGCGGCCGAGGTGCCCTGGCTCGAGCCGCTGGCGCGCCGGCTACGCGGCATCAAACCACCACGCTATCCCACCTTGTGGGAGGCGTTCATCAATGCGGTAGTGTTCCAGCAAGTGAGCCTGCACGCCGCGAGCGCAATCGTAGGCCGATTGATCGTAGCGTTCGGAATCCCGCTGGAGAGCGACGGTACCTCTATCTTTCTATTCCCGGATGCGGAACGGGTGTTGGATGTGCCTGTCGAGGAGTTGCGCGCGGTCGGGCTGAGCGCCAGCAAGGTCTCTACGCTCCGGGCCGCCGGTGAGGCGATACTCTCGGACAATCTCGACGCCGCCATGCTGGAGGGCCTTCCCAGCGCGGAGGCTGCGGATCGCCTGCAGCAGATCAAGGGGGTCGGGCCGTGGACGGCGACAGTCATCCTGCTGCGCGGATTCGGGCGCCTCGATGCCTTTCCTATGAACGACTCCGGCGTTGCCCGCAACTTTGCGCTCGTCGCGGGCGATGCGCAGATAGACATATCCCACGTTCTGGCAACGCTCGGACCTCAGAAGGGCATGCTCTACTACCACCTGCTGTTGGCACGGCTGGAGGAGCGTGGAGAGATCGGCAGCGCGTCAGTTCCAGCGCGGGTCATGTGAAGAGCGCGACACTTCCGGATTCAGCAGTTGATTCTTGCCGAATTTCGCCGGCGGGTCTATGCTCCCGAGATACCCGAACGGACCCATCCCCACCACCGCCGTTCCGTGCCAGCTCTCATCGTCATCAGCGATTCCGAAACATTTTCAAGCGTCTGGCCCGAGCTCGCGGCGGCGGTTGATGCCGATCTGCACATCTTCGAGGACCCGGATGGCGCTCTCGCTGTACCGGACCCGCTGGCGATCCTGCTGGTCGCGGCAGGACACGAGGAGCTCGCTGAGCCGGTCCTCCGCCAGTTAGGTGGAGGCGATATCCCCGTGGTGGTGATCGGCGCGAGCACCGACCACCGCATCGCCGCTTCGCTGGTCCGCGCCGGCGCAACCGATTACTTCGCGCTCCCCGGCGATCTCGGCGCGCTCCAGTCGGAGATTGCCGATCGAAAAAGACAGCGGTCGGCGCGACAGGCAGGTGGGGATCTGGCGGTGGCCGAGCGGGCCACCTTCGATTTCGGCCGCATTGTCGGCAAGAGCAATGAGCTCCGCGCCGCTCTCGACAGGACTGCCCGGATCATACCACGCGCTACCGCAACCGTGCTCCTGATTGGAGAGACCGGGACCGGCAAGGAGTTGCTGGCACACGCTATCCACTATAACGGCCCGCGAGCGACGGCTCCTTTCCTGGAGATCAACTGCTCCGCAATTCCCGCGGGGCTCCTCGAGTCGGAGCTGTTCGGTTTTGAGCGCGGTGCTTTTACCGACGCACGCGCCGCGAAGCCGGGACTATTCGAGGCCGCGGACGGCGGTACCCTGTTCCTCGACGAGATCGGCGATCTGCCCATGGATCTCCAGGGTAAGATCCTCAAGGCGATAGAGGAGAAGCGCGTTCGCAGGGTTGGTGCGGTAAATGCGCGGGCTGTGGATGTCAGGATAATCGCCGCCACCCACGTAGATCTCGTTCAGGCGGTCCGCGATGGCGAGTTTCGCGAAGATCTGTTCTATCGCCTCAGCGTCATCCCCATTCGCCTGCCGCCACTTCGAGAGCGCGGCGACGATGTTATCCTCCTCGCGCGCCACTTCCTTCGCTCACTAGCGGATCAGTACGATATGCCCGCTCCCGAGCTCACCCCCGCGATTCAGCGTGGCCTCCTGGCCCATCATTGGCCCGGAAACGTGCGCGAGCTACGCAACACCCTCGAGCGCCTCCTGCTACTGGAGGAGCGAACGATAACCCCACCCGGCCTCGAGCACCCGCACGGAAACAACTCCACGACCAGTCCCCTCCCCTTCCCGGCCTCACTCGAGCGGATAGAACAGGCTGCGGCACGCGCGACACTCGATAGATTCCAGGGGAACAAGAGCGCGGCCGCGTCGGCGCTCGGCATCTCCCGTTCTCGACTCTACCGTATCCTGGAGCCGAACAATGGCTCGAACTAGTACACTCGTTCCGGACCGGAACAGTCGATATTCATGGAATCGCCGCGATTCCGCGGATCTCGCGCGGGACCGCCGTTTGCCCTCGGTATTGGCAGCAGAGCACGATTCCCCCACCAATCCAGGAGCTCGAGTTATGCGGTTTAGTTCTACGATTCTGGCAGGATTCATCATCTTTGTCGGCGCGGCCGGCTGCTCGGACCCCGTTGGCCCGCCCGGCAACTCGGTCGAGGAGAGCGATCTGATCTTCGTGCGAACGGTCGAGAATGCGCCCGAGCTGGATGCCACGGTAGTGTCGTTCTGGGCGGTTCCCGACGAATCGCGCTCCGTCGCCATTCGGTACTCCGGGGCCGGACCGTATCCGGCTGGCGACTGTCTCACCTTTACTGTTCCGGCCGGCGCCATAACCGGTCAGGATTCCGTTCTCATAACAATTGAAGTCGTCGATACCGACCGGTTCGATTTCGAGTTCACGCCGGCGGGCCTGCGGTTCGCCGAAGGCCACCCCGCTCGTTTGGAGGTGAATTACCTATGGGCTGACCGTGACTTCGACGGAGACGGCGATGTGGACGCGGACGATGATGAGATCGCCGATTCATTCGGATTCTGGCGACAGGAGCAGACGGGCGCACCCTGGTTCGAAGTCGCAACGGTTAAAGGTGCCGAGGACCCGCGAGCCGTCGCCGTGATAACGGGCTTCACGCGCTACGCATTGGCGAGCAACTGAGCCGAACGTGGAGCGCACCACCTCACCCGATTCTCCGGTCTCGCTCACCGAGATCCGCGCGCTCGCCGCCGAGCGCGCGTGGCAGCGTCTCGCGGAGTATGTGGCACCAGTCGAGGGGAACGACTGGACGGACCAGCCCGAGGTCCTTTTTCACTACGCCGACGCGCTCTGGCGCCTGGGTTCGGCCACCCATGCGCTCGAGGTAACCGCTCGCATCGAGCAGGTTGTTCGGCGCAGCGGTAACCGTCATCTGCTCCTCGATCTCGTCAACGTCATAGGCATGGCGCTGTTCGAAGAAGGGCGTATCCCGGATGCGGAAGATCGCTTCGAGGCCCTGCTGGAACACGCCACCGCCTGGGAGAACGACGATTTCGCCGCAAGAGCCTCCAACAACCTCGGCATTCTGGCCAGCATCCGCGGGCGCAACGACGAGGCCCTGCTTTCGTATAAGCGTGCCCTGGTCGCCTACCAGAAGCTCGGCTCTATGCGCGGCCTGGCCCAGACCCACCATAATATGGGGATCTGCTACCGCGACCTGGGATATCAGGCCGAGGCCGATCGGCACTTCGAGCGGGCTATCTCACTCGCGCGCGACGATGGCAGCCCGGACGTCGTAGCCACGGCCGAATCAGAGCGTGCTATGCTCCGCGTCCAATGGGGTGATCCCGCACTCGCCAGGGTGATGGCTGGCCGCGCAATCCAGAGCTTCGAGCGAATGGCCGATCCGCTCGGACGCGCCGACGCCCTGCGCGTCCTGGCCGCAGCCTCGAGGGCGGACGGCGACCCGACCGCCGCT
>DASSKB010000181.1:0-25874 GCA_035690925.1 Longimicrobiaceae bacterium | reverse complement strand
AATTATCTGCCTCATAGCGTGGCACCACGTGCTGGGCCCCGTCCACACGGGATTTCATGTCCTCTTCGCCGCCGGTCTGGCCTATGCGATGTGGGACCGGTATCGCGCCTGGCGCTCGGGCGGGCGCCTACTCCCGCTCCTCGACTCTCGAGTGCCGAGCGCCGGAGGGCAATTCTGGAGCGCCTCGCACGCGGCGGGTGTGGATCCCTGGCGCGTCCGGGTGGTTGGCGGACTCCCAGTACCTGCCTTCACCGCGGGGTGGCTGCGCCCGCGGATCTACCTCTCGGCATCGCTCGATGACCAGCTGAGCCAGGAGCAGCTCACTGCGGTAATCGCGCACGAGGCGGCGCACGTCGCTCGTCGGGACCCGCTCCGACTGTCCGTGCTCCGCTTCCTCGCCCGCATGGTGTTCTGGATTCCGGCGCTCGGCCGCCTCGCCGCGGACGCGGCTAACGAGGCCGAGATCCGAGCCGACGACGCGGCCGCGGCGCGAAGTGGTCCGCTGGTGCTTGCCTCCGCCATTCTCGAGCTTGCGAAGTGGAATACGGGCCCCGCGCGCGCCGCCGACGCGACCGGCCGCGTCGGCTTCCATCCAACCGATATGCTCGATCGCCGAGTGCGGCGCCTCGCGGGCGAACCGACACCCGTGGAGAGCCACATCACGCGCGCGTCCCTTGTGGCGGCGGCAGCGGCACTCATGCTCGCCTGGGCATCCGGGGTCGTGGTCGCGCACCCCCTGCCAGAGATGTCCCAATATTCCCACGCCGAGCACTGCGCGCATCACTCCACGCCAGCTATGGCGCACCTGCTCTGCGGTTCCGAGGTCCGGCAGGCGCTCCGCGATGCCTGAACCGACGAGGCGCGCTCAGGGCCGCTCCTTGCGTTTTGTTTTTACGCAGGATAAAATTCAGGCGTACATTTTTGCCCGCTTGACCTGGACCTCGGCACCGGATCTCCGGGTGCGATCCACTCACTTTGGAGTACCATCATGGTTCATCACTCCTGGGATCGACTTCCGCTGCGGTGGCCACGCCGCGTACCTTTGCGCCCGGCGGTGCTCTTCGCATCGCTCCTCGCCCTCGTGCTCCTACTTCCGAATCCAGCGTTCGCCCATGGTGCACTGAAATCGGCCACCCCAGGTGAGGGAGATACGCTCTCCGTAGCGCCTGGGGAGCTGCGCCTCACCTTCACGGAAGCCGTGGAACTTGCAGTCAGTCGGTTGGACCTCACCGGGCCCAATGGTCCGGTCGCGCTCGCCGCGCTGGCGCTCGACCCCGACTCGGCCACGGTTCTGGTCGGAGCGATCGAGGGTCGGCTCGTGCCTGGGACTTATACCGTGAACTGGCAGGCGGTGGGCGCGGACGGGCACCCGGTGCGGGGCCAGTACTCCTTTATCATCGAGTCTGGCGCGCGGGGACTTACGATGGCCGAAAACTCCGCCGCGACACAGGCTCCCACTCCGGCGGCACCGACTAACACGAACGCGGTTGGGACGGTCACGCCGGAGTCAACGGGCTCCAGTACGTTGGCGTGGCTCATTGCCGCGGTCGTACTCGGGATCATCGGCGTGGTTGGGTTCCAGCTGTTCGGGCGACGCCCGCAACCGGAGGACGCGGGGGAGGATGTTTGATCCCGGCTTCAGCGCGGAGTCGCCGCTGTATGCGGCTGTGCGCTGGCTGACCTTCATGGGGCTCGTGGGGGTCATAGGCGTGGTGGCGTTCCGCCTCGTGGTGCTCTGGATGATGTGCCATAAGTGGGAACCCGCGGGGCGTGCGATCGTCGCGCCGGCGGCGGCCCGGGCCGCCCGATTCGGTCTCGGAGCGGTCGCGGTGTTGGCGGTCGCTCTCGTACTCCGGCTCTATGCACAATCGTATGCGATCTTCGGGGGCAGCCACGCCCTGGATTCCGAATCGATCAGTGCTCTACTCTCCGGAACCACCTGGGGGTGGGGTTGGCTGCTCCAAGGCGCCGCCGCGTTGGTAGCCCTGGCCGGGTTCGTCATGGCCGAGAAGGACAGCCGCATGGGGTGGACGCTAGCCACGCTCGGCGTTATCGCTCTCGCCTTCACTCCCGGGCTTTCCGGGCACGCGGTCGCCACGCCGGAGCTCACCGCCCTCGCGGTTCTTACCGACGGCCTGCACGTGCTGGGGGCAGGGGGATGGCTGGGCAGCCTGCTACTGGTGGTCGTTGTGGGTATTCCCGTGGCCCTGGGTCGCACGGATGGCGACCGCGGCGCGACAGTAGGCGCGCTCATCAACGCATTCTCCCCGACGGCCCTGTTTTTCGCGGGGGTCGTGGTGAGCACCGGCGTATTCGCGGCCTGGCTCCACCTTGGGACTGTACCCGCGCTCTGGGAGAGTGCGTACGGCCGCACGCTGCTCCTCAAGCTGGCGGTGCTCTCCATCGTGTTCGGCACCGGCGCCTACAACTGGCTTAAGGTGAAGCCCTCGCTCGGCGACGAGGCTGCCGCCGGCCGGCTACGGCGTTCCGCCACTCTGGAACTCGGTGTGGGTGTCGTGGTCCTTGCGATCACAGCGGTTCTCGTGGCGACCTCGCCGCCCGAGTAACAGTCATTCACCCGGATCGAGAGTCCGGATCAGACATAGAGTAGACGAGATGAATCAGGATTTGATGAACAAGACCGACCGACCGATCTCCCGCAGGAAATTCGTTCAGTACGCAGGCGCGGCGGGGCTCGCAGGCGGACTCGAGACCCTTCTGCCCGCCTATGCGCGGACTCAACCGCTGGGGCGCGCGCCGCAGGCGCTGCAACCCCGGATGGTCGACGGCGCCGCGGTGTATGATCTGGAGATCGCCAAGACCCCGATCGCGGTCGCGGGCCGCCGCGCCACCGCCACTACCATCAACGGCACCGTGCCGGGGCCGCTCCTGCACCTGTACGAGGGGCAGGAGACGATCCTGCGCGTGACTAACCATCTGGAAGAGGACACTTCGATCCATTGGCACGGATTGCTCGTACCACCACAAATGGATGGCGTGCCCGGGGTGAGCTTCCCCGGCATTCTACCCGGGCAGACCTTCGAGTACCACTTCCCGCTCCATCAGTATGGAACGTACTGGTACCATAGCCATTCGGGGCTCCAGGAGCAGCTCGGCCACTACGGTCCGCTGATCATCCACCCCGCCGAGGGCTACCCGTACCAGTACGATCGGGAGTACACTGTGGTACTCTCCGACTGGACGTTCGAGAACCCGTACACCGTTCTGGCCAAGCTGAAGAAGCAGGGAGATTATTATAACTTCCAGAAGCGCACCGTCTTCGACTTCTTCGAGGATGTCGCCGAGCAGGGACTCATGTCCGCGATCCAGGACCGGCTGATGTGGGGGGAGATGCGGATGAACCCCACCGATATCATGGACGTCACCGGCGCCACGTACACCTATTTGATGAACGGCCTGGCACCCGAGACCAACTGGACCGGTCTCTTCCGACCAGGCGAAAAGGTGCTGCTGCACATCATCAATGCGGCGGCGGACAGCTACTTCGACGTGCGCATTCCGGGGCTGCCGATGACGGTGGTGCAGGCCAGCGGACAGTACGTGCAGCCGGTGGAGACCGACGAGTTCCGCATCGCGATCGCGGAAACTTACGACGTGATCGTCGAGCCGACAGAGGACCAGGCCTATACTCTATTCGCCGAGTCCATGGACCGCAGCGGGTATGCCCGCGGCACACTGGCGCCGAGGGAGGGAATGAGCGCGCCGGTGCCGGAGCTTCGCCCGCGGCCGATCCTCACCATGGCCGATATGGGGATGCCCCACGGCAGCATGGCGGGCGATATGGAGGGCATGGACATGGGCGCCATGGAAGGGATGGACCACGGCGGCATGCCGGGGATGGAAATGCCCGCCGCCGATACCGCGATGAGCGGCATGCAGGGGCACGAGGGCCACGACATGGCCGGGATGGAAATGGAGGGGATGAACGCCCCCGCTCCAGGGCTTTTGCAGGGGACCGACGCGGCGAAGTACGCCGTTGCCGGAATCGTTCGCACCGAGGGGTTGCGGCCGCCCGGCACTCTACCAAATGCTCTGCTGCACGAGTCCGACACGCACGGACCTGGTAACGCGGCCGCACCGATGATGGTTGGGACCCGCCTGCACGAACCCGGCATCGGGCTGGATGACGCCCCTTGGCGCGTTCTGGTCTATACCGATCTCCGTGCTCTGGAACCGCGCTCGAACTTCCGGGCCCCGGACCGGGAGCTCGAGCTGCACCTTACGGGCAACATGGAGCGCTTCATGTGGGGGCTCAATGGGAAAGCCTTCAACGAAAGCGATCTGATCCCCTTCAATTACGGAGAGCGGCTGCGGTTGACTCTGGTCAACGACACCATGATGAACCACCCGATGCACCTGCACGGAATGTGGATGGAGCTCGAGAACGGCCAAGAGGAGTACATCCCTCGGGTACACACCGTCAATGTCAAGCCGGCCGAGCGCCTGTCCTTGCTCATCACCGTGGACGCACCGGGAATGTGGGCCTTCCACTGTCACATCCTGTATCATATGGAGGTGGGGATGTTCCGGGTGGTCGAAGTCTCGGAGCCGGGGAGCCCGGGCAGCTATCCCCTCCCGCGGCCGGAGAACATGGACTTGGAGGGGCACGGTCATGAGGATTAACGCCGGGGATTGGCTGGTTCCGCGTGCGCGCCGCGTCGGCGTCACACTCGTCCTGCTGCTTTTGGCGCTCGCCCGGCCGGCGGCCGCGCAGGGGATCGGGCTCGAGCAATTGCGGGAGATGATGGACTGGGGGACGGGAAGTCTGCTTCTCTTCGATGAGTTGGAGTACGCTCCGGGCGCGTCCGGTCAGCCAGTCGGCCTGGAGGCCACCGCTTGGTACGGGGGCGCGTACAACCGGCTGTGGGTGCGCGCGGAAGGCGAGCAGCTCACGGCCGAAGGCGGTGGAGAGGCGGAAGTCGAGGCGCTCTACGGCCGCCTGATCACCCCTTACTTCGATGCGGTGGGGGGAGTGCGCGTGGACGGTCGCTGGGGAGAGGATGACGCGGCCCGTGCTCTACTCGTGCTCGGAGTCCAAGGGCTCGCGCCGTACTGGTTCGAGATAGCGCCCACGCTGTACGTGAGCCAGGACGGGGATCTCTCCGGCCGGTTCGCGGCGTCGTACGAGCTGCTCTTCACGCAGCGACTGATCGCGGAGCCGGAGCTGGAGGTCAATGCTGCGTTGCAGGAAGTTCCTGAGTTCGGCGTCGGGGCGGGATTCAACGACGTCGAGCTCGGGTTGCGACTCCGTTACGAAATCCGGCGCGAGGTCGCGCCTTACTTCGGATACTCTTGGACCCGCCGAGTAGGCGGGAGCGCCGACTTCGCGCGTGCGGAGGGCGAGCCTGTCAGTGACGGCGCTTTCGTCGCCGGCCTGCGCATGTGGTTCTGACGGCGGAGCGCCGCCGTCACCGGCGGACGGCGGGGTGCCGTCCGCTCTGAAGTTCACCTACAACGAGAATCAAACATGAAGCGAATCCAAGTTGCACTGATGGCCGCCGCTCTGTTCACGACTGCCGCGCCTTCGCTGGCCCAGCAGGACCACGGGAACCACACTAGCGAAGCGACGCAGCAGGCGTCGGATACCGCCGCTGTGGCCGCCGTGGCCGACGCGCTGAACCAGGCGATCGTCGCCGGCGACCGTGCAGCCGTAGAGAAACTCCTGCTGCCGGAAGCGAAGATCCACGAGGGCGGCCAGACGGAGACACGCGCCGAGTACTTCGGGCACCATTTTGGTGCCGACGGCACCTTTCTCCGCGCAATGACGCGCGAGCCGCTGTCGCGAACCTTCGAGATCGACGGTCACACGGCGCAGGTGACCAGCATCAGTCGCCTGCACGGCACCTACGGCGACAACGCCCTGGACCTGGAAAGCACCGAGGTGCTGGTTCTCCGCCACACTCCGGAGGGCGGCTGGCGGGTCGCGGAGGTGCATTGGACGTCCCGTCCGAGCAGCTGAGACGGCCACACGCTTCATAGCGAGACCCTGGGTACCGAGCCCGGCGAGGTGTCCTGAAGGGACGGGGGTACTGGTGCCGGTGAGCGACATCCGCACGATGAACCAGATCCTCTCGGTCTCGCTCGCCGACGGACCCTTCAGGATGCTTCTCCTCGCCGGCTTTGCCGGCGTCGCGCTACTCCTCGGGATGGTCGGGATCTACGGCGTAATCTCGTATGCAGTAAGCCAGCGCAGCCACGAGATAGCGATCCGGATGGCGACCGGTTCGCACCGTAGCAGTTCGCCCGGAGGGCGGTTGGCATATTTTGTGCCCCGTAAAATCGCCTCTACTTCGTGACCCGCCGGACCGGTCCGCATGACTTAGGTCATTCATCGAGCTTGGGACGGGCGTTCGGTTTAGCACTCAATCTCCGGAGCTGGAACTTTGCGAACGCCCTTCTCCCCCGCCATAGCTCTCAGCTTCTCTCTGCTCTTTGCTTCCACGGCTAGGGCCCAGCACGAGGGACACGGCGGGATGCCCGCGGATACCATGGATCACGCCGCGATGATGGCTCCCGGGCCGCTCGGCATCCCGCAGACGCGCGAGGGATCCGGGACCTCCTGGCTTCCGGACGCCAGCCCGATGTACGCGATTCACTCCCAGGCAGGACCATGGTCGCTGATGCTTCACGGGAACCTGTTCCTCCAGTACATCAATCAGGGGAGCGAGCGGGGAGACGAGCAGTTTGGGAGCATCAATTGGGTGATGGGGATGGGGAAGCGCCCATTGGCGGGCGGAGACATCGCGTTGCGGGCCATGCTCTCGGCCGAACCGTGGACGATCCCCGGGTGCGGCTACCCCATCCTGCTCGCTACGGGAGAGCTGTGTGACGGAGAGCCGATCGTCGATGCGCAGCACCCGCACGATCTGTTCATGGAGCTGGCGGCGGAGTACCAGCGCGAGATGACCGATGATCTCGCGTTCCAGCTATATGGAGGGCCGGTGGGTGAGCCAGCACTCGGCCCGACTGCCTTCCCACATCGCATCTCGGCGCTCGCGAACCCGCTTGCGCCGATCAGCCACCATTGGTTCGATGCCACGCACATTGCCTTCGGGGTGGTTACGGGCGGAGTGTACGGCCGGCAGTGGAAGGTGGAGGGATCCCTCTTCAACGGCCGCGAGCCCGACGAGGAGCGCACCGGGATCGACCTGGCCCCGCTGACCTCCTACTCCGGCCGGGTCTGGTGGCTCCCGAGCGGCAACTGGGCCCTCCAGGTCTCTGGCGCCCAGATCAACGAGGCGGAACCGGGGCACGAGCCGGGAGAGCCGCGCATCGACGTGAACCGCTACACGACCTCGGCTACCTACCACCAGCCGCTGGCGGGGGGCGGGATCTGGGCTACCACGGCCGCGCTGGGACGGAACGTTGAGGAGGGTACGGGGACCAATGCCCTCCTCTTGGAAAGTAGCCTGAATCTGAACAATCGCAATATCTTCTTTGGACGCGCGGAGTGGACGGAGAAGCCCGGTCACGACCTCGCGCTGGAGGATCATGCCTTGGAGGAGGAGGTCTTCTCCGTGGGTACGGTCGCGCTCGGCTACACGCGTCAGTTCGGGCCCTTCGGAAGCTGGCTGCCCGGGATCGGCGCGAGGGCTTCGGTGAGCTTGCTTCCCGAGGACCTTGAGCCGTTCTACGGCGAGCGCTATCCGATGGGGTTCACGATCTTCGCCAGCTTCCGCCCCGCCCCGATGAGGATGGGCCACGGGATGGGTTCCATGCCGATGGAGCATGGAGACATGCCCATGCAGCACGATAGGTGACGGGCACATGGCCTGGATCGCCTCGACGAGCCGGATGCACGGCACCTATCGTGACGGTGCCGTCGACTCCGCGTAGATCGGCCGCGGGCTCCGCCCCCGTCCATCATCCGATCGCCCCCCGCAACAGGTTCACAAGAATGTCCCGCTGGCCCCAGAGCATGCTGATCCCGCTGACCACCATGACCGCGATCACGAGCTGCCGGAACCGCTCCTCCGTAAGCTTCTTCAGCCACCTCTTGCCCACCCAGTTCGCCGCCACGGCGGCGAGACCCGCCGCCAGGCCGAAGAGGAGATAACTCCCCGAGAGTGCCCCGAGCGCCGTGTAGGTGCCGATTTTGATCAGGTGCATCACGAAGGAGCTGACCGACTTGGTGGCGATCATCTCCTCCTTGATCGCCCCGTAGTTGAGGTAGAGCGGGTTCAGCACCGGCCCCGTGGCCCCGATGAGGCCCGAGAAGAAGGAGACCGTGAGTCCTGCCGGTAGGAAGTACCAGAGCCGGACCTCGAACGACTGCTCCCGCTTTCCGAAGCGGTACTGCCACACGGTCGAGATCAGGAAGAGACCGACAATGATCTGGAGCCACTCCGCCTGGGTCGTCGAGAAGATCCACGCCCCCGCAAGGGCACCCACGACTGCCCCCGGGAGATACCAGCGCACGATCTTCCAGTCGATATGCTCCCAGAAGAGGTAGATCCGGGCGGGACTCCCCAACATGGCGGTCAGCGTAACCACCGGGGCGACCGCACGCGTCCCGATCAGGTAGCTTACGGCCGGCACCAGGAGCAGCGCTCCGCCGCCCCCGGCCAGCGTGCTGACGGTCCAGGCGACGAAGCCGGCGAGCGCGAGCCAGATCAGCGTCATCCCAATTCTGGGTCGAGGTACATACGTCTAACCAGTGAACAGAATGCTGAGCGGCGTTTTCTCGACGACCGATGTCGTCGGAAAGCGCTCCCGAATCCACACGGCAGGCAAAAAGCCATCAGGAGATCAGGCGCAGCAGGAGAGCTTCGCTACATCCTTGGTGAAAGTTTGCGCCGCGAGTTTCAGACCCTCGCCCCAGGTCAGATACGGGTGCATCGTGGAGACGACCTCCTGCACGCGCAGGCCGAAGCGGATCGCCAGCACCGCCTCTCCGATCATATCCCCCGCGTTCGGCGCTATGACGTGGGCGCCTAGCAGGCGATCGCTCTCCGCGTCTGCGACGAGCTTGATGAAACCCCGGCGCCGATAGGAGACGGCCGCCCGTGGGAGGTGCTCTACGGGCAAAGCAGTAACCTTGGGATTCAGCCCTGCCCTCCTCGCTTCCTCCTCAGTCATCCCGACCGCGGCCACCTGCGGGTCTGTGAAGGTGACCCGCGGGGTGGTCGAGAGGTCGATCGGAATCGGCTCCTGCCCCGAGATCTCCGCCAGCGCGGCCTGTGCGGCAATCCCGCCCCCGTAGGCGGCAACGTAGACGTATCCGGGACCGCCGGTCACGTCTCCAGCCGCGAAGATGTCCGGGTTGGAAGTGCGCATATACTCATCTACCTGGATGAAGCCGTTGTGGTCTGCCTCCACGGCGGCTTCGTTCAGGCCAAGGTCCTCCGTGTTCGGGTTCCGCCCGGTCGCCACCAGCACGTGCTCAGCGTGGAACTCCCCGGCGATGCTCCCGTCGTTCACCCGCACGAGGTAGTTCTCTCCGTCACTGAAGACCTCCGTGACCTGCACGCCAGTATGGATCTCGATCCCCTCCGCCTCCAGCGCTTGCTGTAGCGCCTCGGAGATTTCCGGGTCCTCGTTCGGGGCGATCCGTTCCATCGCCTCGACCACGATCACCTTCACCCCGAAGCGGGCGAACGCCTGCCCCAACTCGAGCCCGATCGAGCCGCCGCCGATCACGACCATCGACTTCGGCAGTTGCTCCAACTCCATCACGGTCGTGCTGTCGAGCGCGCCGGCTTCCGCGAGGCCCGGGATCGGGGGCATCGCCGGGCGGGTGCCGGTGGCGAGGATGACCTTCCGCGCCCTCACCTCCCGCTCGCCCACCTGGATGCGACCATCGCCGAGGAGCTTTGCCCGCCCCCGCAAAAGGCGCACGCCCTCGTACGAAGCGAGTACGTCCAGGTACTTCTCCTGGCGGAGCGATTCGATGATCTCCTGCTTCTGACGAAGCACCTCTTTCCACGCGAGTTGTGGATCGCATGGCTGAATCCCAGGGAAGCCGCTCCCCGCGACATGGACGTGGTGAGCGGCCTCGATCAGGTTCTTCGACGGGATGCAGCCGATGTTCACGCAGGTGCCGCCGACCACCTCCGCGCCCTCCACGATCGCGACGCTCGCCCCCAGTTCGGAGGCACGGATCGCCGCGGCCGTACCGGCGCCCCCGGTGCCGACGATCAGCAGGTCGTAGATGGAGCTGCCGGTTCCGTCGTTCTGCGCCTCGGCTCGGATCGGTTTCTGAGTTACTGCGTCGAACCTCATCTCCGGCTTCATTGCGTTCTCCTTCGTCCGAGGTGGGTCAACTCTGCACGGCGGATTCGACTCGCGTGGGTGTGTAACCGAGTTCCCGAATCGCCGCCATCATCCGCTCCGGTGTGACCTTCGACGGATCGTAGAACGCCCAGGCGCGAGAGTCTTCGTAGCTCGCGCCCGCATCCTCCACGCCGTCCAGCTTCTCCAGGGCCATCCGGGTGCCGATCTCGCACCCGCCGCAGGTCATCCCCTCTACCGCAAACTCAACGCGGGCGAAATCGGCGGGGATCGCCGCCGGAGATGCGGCGATCGACTCCACCTCAGCTGTCGCGGCCGAGTTCTTGGCCGTCGCCTCCCCACCCGAGCAGGCGGCGATCCCAGAGAGCAAGGTGGCGGCGACAAGCCAGACGATACGGAAGCGTGAGATTCGCATGCGTGATCTCCTTCAGACCAGAAGTGTGGACCAGCTGGGAAAGCTCCAGAAGATCGCCGCGATTACCGTGGCGCTCCAGAGCAGGATCTCCTCGCGGCGGCGGTTTCGAGGTCGCGCGCACGCCCCGTCTGGACCGCAGTCTTCCGGGACGGAGGACCGACCGTACACGACGTAAAAGCCGATCCCAAGCAGTGCAACCATGAGGATGCCAAAGACGGGCCGGAGCGGCTCGAAGGTACTGGCGAGCCCCGCGCCCACCCCGAGCGTGACAAAGGCCAGCGGACCGATACAACACAGCGAGCCCAACAGGCCTGCCACGATCCCGCCGGTGCCCGCGAAGAGGGTTTTACGCATGCTCCGCCTCCACGAGCATCTCCAGGATGGGGCACTCGGCCGTGGCCTCGCGAGCGGCGCACGAGGCGGCGAGCTGGTCCAGCACCCGTTCCATCCGCTCGAGTTCCCGAATCTTCCGCTGCACCTTCTCGAGCTTGGTCTGAGTCTTCGCCTGGACCATCGGGCAGGCCGCCGGATCCTCCACCCGGAGTTCCAGGAGTTCGCGGATGTCTTCCAGGGTAAAGCCGAGTTCCTGGGCGCGTTTGATGAAGCGCAGACGCGCGAGCGCTTCCGGCTCGTACTGCCGGTAGCCGGAATCGGTGCGCGGGGGCTCGGCCAGGATACCGCGCCGCTCGTAGTAGCGCACCGTCTGCGCATTCACACGCGCCGCCGTGGCGAGCTCACCGATGGTCATGGTCATGGGTCTCCTCTCGTCTCTCACCCAGGATAACCCCTGTACCTGGGTATAAGGTCAAGGGGCAAGAATGCATGAGGATCGCCCGGAGATCATGATCCGCCGAGCCGCTCCGCCGTCTCGCGGCTACTCTCGGCAGGGAGAACGTTGTTCGACTCGCCTTCGGGCATTCCATTTCTACCGATTCCACTTCATCCTTCACTCCCGGTGTCGCGAATGGACGCAACTTTGATTCTGAGGTCGGTCGCACTCTTTCTTTTCGCCGGCCTGATGGAGATCGGCGGGGGCTATCTGGTCTGGCTCTGGCTCCGCGAGGGCCGCGCATTTGCTCTCGGTGCCGCCGGAGGCCTGCTCCTGTTCCTCTACGGGGTGGTGCCCACCCTGCAGCCCGCACACTTCGGCCGCGTGTATGCCGGTTACGGGGGCGTCTTCGTCGTGCTCTCGATCCTCTGGGGCTGGTGGGTGGACGGAGTCCGTCCCGACCGGCCGGAGATCGTGGGGGCGCTCTTCTGCCTCGTGGGCGTGGCCGTGATCATGTACTGGCCGCGTGCGTAAATGTCAGGCTAGGGCTTAGTACGCCAGCGCGAGCGGGGTCCTAAAAATCGGAGATGGCTGCCGGTCAACGGGTGGTGTACACGCGTGTGTCGCCGTCACGCTCGAAGGCGATTATCTCGTATGGATCGCGATCCGGGCCCGCCTCAGGCATTCCGGGCACGCCAGCAGGCATTCCAGGGACGGCAACGCCGGCCACCTGCAGCTGGTCTTCAAGCAGTTTCTGGACGACATCCGCAGGCACGTGTCCCTCTAGAACGTAGCCCCCCACCAGCGCCGTGTGGCAGGATGCGAGCTGCGGGGGAACCCCATGCTGGGCCTTGATGTGCCCCAGGTTCATACCCGCTTCCTTTATTTCCAAGCGAAACCCGCTCTCCCTCATGTACTCCGCCCACTCCCCACAGCACCGACAGCTCGGGTTCTTGTAGACCGTCATCACAGGTAGCTCCCGATTCGCCTCAGCTTGGGCGCTGAGCGCCGTCGCCGCGTCCCGCGACCCGCCAGCGCTTTCTGCGTTGCATCCGGCGATTAAGGCGGCGATCAGTACCAAGGCGGCCGCGCCGGGGATACGTCGTTTTACTGGGATTTTCATCATCTCTTCCTCTCGTAGTATGGACAGCCCGGTAGCTCGCGCAGATAGGTATCGATGCTTACATCTGCATGTCGCCCATCATGGAGCGGTGCATCTCCATGATTACTTCGATCCGAGTCTGGTGCTCTGGGATAAAGGCCTGGAGTTCATCCGCAGTCATTTCCGGTAGGCGAATCAGGTCGTCGCGCAGCGCCGCAACCATCTCGTTCCACTCCGGGTCATCCGCCATATTCATCTCGCGCATTTCCAGATTCATCTGCGCGAGCATGTTCGCGACCATCTGGCGGTGCTCTGGCATCATCACCATCAAACTATCTGGACCAAGGCCTTGCATCATCTGCATATGGGCGTGCATCTGCTCCATCATTGATCCGCTTTGCATCATCCCCTCCATACCCGGCATGCCGGCTATGTCCCCGGTGGGCTCCGTAGCCGCCTCGCCCGCCATCTCCCTGTCGGCCGCTGCTTCGGACTCTCCATCGGCGCCACCGCAGGCCGCGAGCGCCAGGGCTGCCATCACAACTCCGCAATTCTGGTAGATTCGTTTCATGTTCGTTTCTCCTTGTTCTAAAAATAAAAGCTCACGATTCCGCGCCCACGAGTTCCTCTGTGAGCACCGGCATCTCGTCCAGCGCTGGTCCATCCGACCGCGAGCCACTGCTCCGCAGCTCCCATTCTTTCCAGAGCGAGTAAATCGCGGGGATGACGACCAGAGTAAGGATCGTCGACGAGATCATCCCGCCCACCATCGGAGCGGCGATGCGCTTCATTACGTCCGCGCCCGCAGCGTGGCCGAACATGATAGGCAGCAGACCAGCGGTGATCGCTGTGACCGTCATCATCTTGGGGCGCACACGCTCGACCGCGCCTTTTTCCACTGCGGCGTCTACATCCCGCCGGCCCCGCAGCAATCCCTTCTCGCGCCGCTCGTGATAGGCCTGGTCGAGGTAGATCAGCATGATCACCCCGGTCTCGGCTGCCACCCCGGCCAGCGCGATGAAGCCGATCGCTGTGGCGACGCTCATATTGAAGTCCAGAAGCCACATCAGCCACACGCCCCCGACCAGCGCGAATGGTAGGGAGAGCATAACGATAGAGGCCTCGGCTACGCTCCCAAACTGGAAGAAGAGGAGCAGGAAGATGATCGCGAGCGTGATCGGCACGACGAACATCAGCTTACGGTTCGCGCGCTCCATCGCCTCGAACTGTCCGGACCACTCCAGGCGATAACCCGCGGGTAGGTCCAGCTCTTGCCGGAGCATCTCCTTGGCATCCTCCACGTAGCTGCCGATATCGCGACCCTGCACGTCCACATAGACGATGCTGTTGAGATAAGCATTTTCGCTCTTGATCTGCGGAGGCCCCTTGATGATGTCGATATTGACGACCTGACCGAGCTCGACCTGCGCACCCGTGGGCGTGGCCACCAGCGTCGAGGCGATAGCCTGCGGGTTGTCTCGCAAGGCCCGCGGGTAGCGGACGAGAGTGCTGTAGCGCTCGCGTCCCTCGATCACCTCTCCCGCGTACATGCCGCCGACGGCGGCCATCATAGCCATCTGCACATCGTCGGTCGTGAGGCCGTAGCGGGCGGCGGCCCGACGATCGACCTCGATATCGAGGTACTGGCCGCCCAGTGTCTTCTCGGCGAATACCGAATTCGTCCCCTCCACCATTGCTAGATGCGTCTCGATCTCCTTACCGATTCGGCCGAGCGTGGCGAGGTCGGGCCCGAAGATTTTGATCCCCACGGGAGTCTTGATCCCGGTCGCCAGCATGTCCAGCCGGTTCTTGATCGGCATCGACCACATGTTCGCCACGCCGGGTGTCTGCACTTTGGCGTCCATGAGGGCCTGGATGGAGTCGAAATCCACACCCTCCCGCCAATTCTCCTCTGGCTCGAGGATGGCGATGGATTCGATCATCGACATTGGCGCCATATCGGTTGCGGTCTCCGCACGACCGATCTTTCCGAGCACCATCTCCACCTCGGGGATGCTCGCCATGAGCGAGTCACGCTGCTGGAGGATCTCCTTGGCCTGCGCGGTGCCTACGCCCGGAAAGAGCGAGGGCATATCCATAATGCTTCCCTCGTTCAGCGGCGGTATGAACTCACTTCCCAGTTGCTTCCATGGGAGGATGGTGAGCGCGAGCACCGCGACCGCGGCCCCGATCACAGGCCAGCGAAAGCGGAAGACGAAGTGAATCACGGGTCGGTAAACGCGGACAAGGAAGCGGTTCACCGGATTCTGCGCCTCCGGCTTCACGCCGCCTCGGATGAAGAGCCCCATCATCACCGGAACAAGAGTGATGGAGAGGAGCGCCGCGGCGGCCATGGAAAGTGTTTTCGTCCACGCCAGCGGCTCGAAGAGCCTCCCCTCCTGCGCCTCCAGCGCAAACACAGGCAGGAACGAGACGGTGATGATGAGCAGGGATGTGAAGAGCGCCGGCCCGACCTCCTTTGAAGCGTTAATCACCAGTTCCCAATGCCCCTTGGGTTTGCCCTCGCGGTCATTTCGCTCCATGTGCTTGTGGAGATTCTCGACCATAACGATGGCCGCGTCGATCATGGCACCGATCGCGATCGCGATCCCCCCGAGGCTCATGATGTTGGCGCCGATGCCGAGGTAGCGCATGGCGACAAACGCCATCAGGATGCCAATGGGGAGTGTGACGATCGCCACCAGTGCGCTCCTGGCGTGCAGGAGGAAGATGATGGTGACGAGCGCCACCACGATCGACTCCTCGAGCAGTTTCGTCCGGAGGGTGTGGATCGCCTCCTCGATCAGCCCCGAACGGTCATAGCCGATGAGGAAGGTGGCGCCGGCGGGAAGGGCGGGTTCAATCTCCTCCATCCGCTCCTTCACCCCCTCGATCACGTCGAGCGGGTTCTCACCGTAGCGCATAATGACCCAGCCGGTTACGACCTCGCCCTGCATTATGGAGCCGTCCTCCATCTCTGCCGCGAAATCGGCGATTCCGCGGCGGATTTCCGGGCCTATCTCTACACGGGCCACGTCGCCGACGGTGATCGGCACACCGCCCGGTCCGACCCCAAGCGAGACGGCGCGGATGTCGGCCAGGTCCTCGAACCGGCCCTGCCCCTGCACGATATACTCGCTTCCCCCCATCTCGAGAACGCGCCCGCCCACGTCCTGGTTGGAGCTCCGAACGGCATCAATCACCTTCGATATTGGGATGTCATATGCAAGCAGCTGGGCGGGGTCGACCACGATCTGGTACTGCTTCTCGAAGCCGCCCAGTGCGGCGATTTCCGCCACGCCCTCCACGGAGGTGAGGGCGGGGCGCACCGTCCAGTCCTGAATCGAACGCAGCTCGGCCAGGTTGAGCGTGCCGCTGGTGTCGGCCAATATGTACTGCATCACCCAGCCCACGCCGGTGGCGTCGGGCCCCATCATCGTCATCGCGCCATCCGGTAGCTGACCCCGGATGCTGTTCAGGTACTCGAGCACGCGAGATCGCGCCCAATAGAGATCGACGTCATCCTCGAATACCACGATTACGGAAGAGCGCCCGAACTGGCTCGTTCCGCGCACGTACTTGGTGCCCGGAACCTTGAGCATCTCGTTCGAGAGCGGGTAGGTGATCTGATCCTCGACCAGCTCGGGGGCCTGTCCTGGCCACTCGGTCATGACGATGACCTGCACGTCCGAGAGGTCGGGCACCGCATCCACAGGGGTGCGCAGCATCGCCCAGATCCCGCCCAGCGTCACGGCAATCGTGCCGAGGATAACCAGGAGTCGGTGATTCACCGACCATTCAATAATTCGTTTCAACATGGCTCAGTTCCCCTCCGGCATCGGCATGTCCATCTCCATTGCCTCTCCGGTCATTCCGATCATGCTCTTCATGACCTCGGCCATATTGCTCTCGGAATCGAGGAGATACTGCGCCGAGGTGACCACCCGCTGCCCCGGCTCGACTCCGGACAGAATTTCGGTGTACCCGCCCGTGATACGGCCGGTCTCGACCTCGTGCGGCGTCAACTCACCGCCGCCCATGTCTACAAAGACAAGAGCGCGATCGCCGGTCCGAAGCACAGCCGACGTGGCCACTGTCAGCGCGCTGTCGGTTGGTGTAGTAAAGCGCACCGTAGCGTACATGCCGGGTTTGATCCGGCCGTCAGGATTGGGGATGGCGATGCGGGCCTTGAGCGTACGGGCTTCGGCCTGTAGCGTCGGATAGATGTACTCGACGCGTCCACTAATCGGCCGGCCCGGGAACGCGGACAGCTCGACAACCGCGTCCGATCCGACCCGAACCTGACCCGCTGCGGCCTCGCGCAGTTCGGCTTCCACCCAGACCTCGGAGAGGTCCGCAATCGTATACAGCGTCTGCCCCGGCTGAATCGCCTGGCCCTGGAGGACATTCTTTTCCACCACGATCCCCGTGGCTGGCGAGTAGAGTGTCAGGCTTTTGCGAACCTCGCCCGTCTTCAGGATCTGCTCGATCTGCGCCTGGGAGATGTCCCAAAGGCGCAGGCGTCGCACAGCGGCTTCTAGCAGGTTGGAAGATCCGGCGGGCACCCCCGGGACAGCGCTCTCCCCGAGGCTCCTATCCAGCCGAGCCGCGAGGAGAAGCTCCTCCTGCGCCGCGACCAGTTCAGGCGAGTAGATCTCCATCAATGGTTGTCCCCGGCGCACCGGCTCCCCGGTGAAGTCCACGTAGAGCCGCTCGATGAATCCGCCGAACTTGGGCGCGACCCGCGCCATGCGGGTTTCGTCGAAGCTCACAATTCCGACGGTGCGCACCTCGTTCTGGAGCGGGCGTACCTCCGCTGAGCCGAACGTAACCCCGAAAGTTCGGATCTGGTCGGCGGTGAGCCGAACGGAGCCACCCGTGCTCATCTCCATGCCGCCCATCTCCATGCTCTGCATGCCTTCCATGGCGGCCATCTCGCCCGCTCCCGGCCCATTCGGATCCTCGTCGTCCCGCGTGGATGCGATTGCGATTGCCACGATAGCCAGCAAAGCGATCAGAGCGGCCACAATGGCTCCGCGCCTATGCTTCACAAAAAACTCATTCATGATTTGCTTTCGATTATCGAAGAATCTCGGCGCCCACGACGCGTTCCAGCTCTGCCAACCCCTGCGCGAAGCTGGTGAGAGATCGGAAGTACGCGGTCTCGTAGTTATAGAGTGTGGTTTGGTTGTCGAGCAGCGTCAGGAAGTCCACACGCCCGACCTGAAAGCTGGCTGTCGCGGACTCCAGCGCCGCCCTTCCCTGGGGGATGATGGACTTCACGAAGAGCCCGAGTTGCGCGCGGTCCTTCTCCAGATCGGTATAAACCCGCGCGACTTCAGCGCGCACCTCGTTCTTCCTGGCGTGCAGGTCGGCCTCGAGCGCGGACAGAAGCGCTCGAGTTTCCGCCACCCGGGCGTCCTGCTTGCTTTCCTTGTGAAGCGGGATCGGCACGGAGACCATCGCGCTCACCACGTCCGAGCCAACACTGGTCTGCCCGTACTGGAGCGAGACATTGAAGTCGGGCAGATATGCTTTACCGGCGAGCTCGAGCCGCGCGGCCTGCGCGGCGATCATGGCTTGATAGGCCTCCAGCGTCGGATTCTCCCGCACGGCCCGGTCCTGCAGCTCGACAAGGGAGGGAAGCGGCGAGTTCAGTGCACGCGCGCCCAAAGACGCGGACGCGAAGCGAACCTCGTCCGGGGAATCGGCGACCGCTGCCCGGGCGATGCGCTCAGGCACCCGTGGGGTTTCAACGGGCGTATCGCTCGGGCGGTCGAGTGCGGCGTTGAGTCGTGCGAGCGCCGCCCGACCCTGTTCGGTGAGCCGCGCGGCTTCCTCCGCCAATCGCGACGCCTCCACGCGCGCCTTGAGTACGTCGGACTGTGCTCCCGTCCCGACGCCGTACCGCGCCTGCGTCACCTCAATGAAATTCGCGAGCAATTCCGCATTATTCTTCACGATCTCGAGCGCGCGGTCGTAGAAGGCGAGCTGGTAATAGGCGCTCCTGACCTCCTGCTCCACTTCCCATCTCGCGGCCTGCACGCGGGCCTCGGCGGCGGCGAGCTCCTTCTCCGCCACACGCGTGCGCAGATCGAGCTTGCCCGGGAAAGGGATCATCTGTCCGATCCCGACCATCTTCATTGTCATGGGGCCGTCGAAGCCGGGCTCGCTCACCGGGAAGTTGGTGACGCCGAGCCCGAGGATCGGATCCGGAAGAGCCCCCGCTGGGGAGATTGCGGCCTGTGCGGCATCCACGCGATCCTCTGCGGCCCGAATCGCGGGGTGGACGCTCATCGCGTGCACGACTAGCGTCTCCAGGTTCGTTTCGGTATCGGCCGAAGGTGACTGTGCCACCGCGTTTCCCATTGGCCAGGCGAGGGCAAGTAGCGACAGCGCCAGAATGCGCCGGGGGCGCAGAACCGCCCCAAGAGTTGGGGTTTTCATTGAATTATTTCCTTTTTCGCAATCCAGATTCGCACGAGTCGGCTAAGCGAAACCGAATGCACGCGCATTCCGCTGGCCTGCCGGAAGAGCAGGCTCAGCGACTCAACACCATTGTTTGAGCTGGATTACGCCCGAGGAGGAGGGAGCTCGGGAGGAGAAGTACGAGTATGCGGAACAACGAGCGCCGCGATTACAGAGCGCGTAAGCGAGGTAGACTGAGTAGCGACAACCGGCAGCGCCGACGTAGGAATCGCCGATGGACACAGCGCAGGGGGGCAAATGCTGGGCATCCCCGGCACGTGGCAGGGTGCTTCTTCCGAGCAGGGCATGGGCATTTCTTGCGACCCGGAAGACGGAATGCGCATTGCTTCCATCCCGACCATCGGTGTGCCGGCGTTCTGCACAGCCATTGGCTGAGCCGAACTCGCCATCACGGACGCGACGCCGCCCACAACCATCATCAGATGGAGGAGGACCAAGCTGGCCACAGTCGGCGTGATGCGGCGTATGCGTAACATAGGTTGAAAGATAGTTTGATCTGAGAACAAGTCAATTCTTGACCCGGGTGGCAAGCGATATGCCTCACCAGATCACAGCATTTGACTCGGTCAGTACAATGAAGGTCGAAGACCGCATCAATATGGCTTTATCATGGAAGGTGAGACATGGTGACCGGGACATTGCGATTTGTATTATGGGTTCTGGGCGGCCTTGCAATCCTCTGGCTCCTCTTCGGTCTTGCTATGTTGCTGGGCATGGGCAGCATGATGAACGGAGAGATGTCCCAGGGTGGTATGGCGGGTGGGGACATGATGGGAGGCTGCATGATGATGGGCAATGCGATGATGGGCATGATGGGACTGATGGCTGCTCAGGTTATTGCCATGGCCGGCCTGGCCGGGATCTTCATCTATCTGGTCGTGGACTCCGTTCGGAACCGCCGTCAAAGATAGGAGACGACCGAATGAAGGACGGAATGGGCAAACGCGGCGTAACACGCGGTATGGGCGACCCTGCGATGGGGCACGGCGAGATGGCTGGCGGGATGCAGATGTCGGAGGACGACCGCCGTGAGATGCTGTACGCGCATCACCGGCAGACCCTCTGGATCCCCTGGCTCGTAATTCTGCTGGGTGTATGGACGGCGGTCGCCCCCTTCTCCTTCGGCTACCTCGATCCGGCGCAGTGGGTTACGCCAAGCGGCGGACGCGGCGTCTGGCTCGGCGATGAGCTCCACACCGCCCTTCGCGCCTCGCTGATGACCTGGAGCGATGTGATCAGCGGTCTGCTGCTCGTCGTCTTCGGCTGGCGCGCCCTAACCCCCGATCGGCCGAAGAGTTGGTGGATCTGCTGCTTCGTGGGTATTTGGCTATCACTCGCGCCGCTGATCTTCTGGTCCCCCGCCTCGGTCGCTTTCCTCAACGACACGCTCGTCGGCGCGCTCGTAATCGCCCTTACGGTGCTGATCCCCGGTATGCCGAACATGATCAAGTACATGCGGATGGGGCCGCCAACACCTCCGGGGTGGAGCTACAACCCGTCCAGCTGGCCACAGCGCTCGATCATGATTGGCCTCGCCTTCGCCGGGTGGCTGGTTTCGCGCTATCTGGCCGCATTCCAGCTCGGTTACACGACCGTCGCCTGGGATCCCTTTTTTGGCGACTCGACCCGTCGGGTGCTGAACTCCGAGATGTCCCACATGTGGCCCATCTCGGATGCAGCGCTCGGCACATTTGCCTACACCTTCGAGTTTCTGATGGGATGGATGGGTTCACCCCAGCGATGGCGGACCATGCCCTGGATGGTGGCCTTCTTCGGCATCCTGGTGATTCCGCTCGGACTGGTGCACATCGCGCTCGTCATCTCCCAACCCGTGGTGGTTGGCGCCTGGTGCACCTTCTGTCTCCTGGCGGCCGCGATCATGCTCCCGATGATCCCTCTGACCGTCGATGAGGTGATCGCCATGGTGCAGAACCTGAAGACGGCGCATCGCAATGGGGAGTCCGTGTGGCGGGCATTCTGGAAGGGCGGTCCGCCGGAGGGGAGCACGGAGGACGAGCGGACGCCGGAGATCTACACATTCCCCGATCAGCCCGGCAAGGTACTGAAGAGCTCGCTCTGGGGGATGAGCGCGCCATGGACGCTCGTCGTATCCACCGTAATCGGGATCTGGTTGATGTTCGTGCCGGCCATGGTCGGACTCGAGGGACTGGCGAGCGACCTCAACCACATAGGCGGCGCGTTGGTCGTGGTCGTAGCTGTAATCGCGATGGGCGAGCCGCTTCGCTCCGGCAGGCTGCTGAACGGGCTGTTGGGCCTCTGCCTCATTGTAGCACCCTGGACACTTTCCGGGTTCACGGCAGTCGCAACCTGGAGCAGCGTGATCGCCGGAGCCGCCCTGATTGTTCTTTGTCTCCCCAGCGGACCGGTCAGGGAACGATTCGGCAACTGGGATCGACTTGTCTTTTGACGATTTAAGCAATCACTCGCCCTTAAGCGAGCGAACACGTGCCCCAGCCCCTGCCCGATCGATCCCCCGGCGATTAGAATTATGGGCTCCGGCAGGGCCCCGAGTTCCATTGCCGTGTTGCTCTCAAGCGCATCCGCGCTCTCGAGGCCGGGGGTAGGGAGCATCGCGGGGTGTGTGCCGGTGGCGAGCACCCCCTTACGTGCCTTCACCTCCTGCTCGCCCACCCGTACCCGACCATTCCCCAGCAGCGTGGCCTTCCCACGTAGCTGCCGGAGCACCTCCGTCCACGCGAGTTGAGGATCGCACGGGTGGATGTCGGGGAATGGGTCCTTGCGGGTATCGTCGTGGAAGTGATAGAGTAGAAGTACATTCCGTGGCGATGGAGTTCGCCAAAACCGCGGCCCTGAACCGCTGATGACTCCTCCCCTCCGGCCATGAGCCGGACGGGAGGTTTTTACGTTAGGAGACCTCATGCTGCTTGTCTATCTCGCATTGGGAGGCTTGCTTGGCACGCTGGCCCGCTACGGTCTGGGCCTATGGGTTTATAGTTGGGCAGGTAGTTGGCTGCCGTGGGGGACCTTGGCCGCCAACCTGCTCGGCTCTCTACTCTTAGGCTTCGCCATCCACGCGACAGAAGCGATGGCGATCTCTCCTGAGATACGCGGGCTGATCACCGTGGGCTTTTGCGGTGCTTTCACCACCTTTAGCGCCCTCAGCTACGAAACAGTAGCCCTCCTTCAGGAGGGCGAATGGTGGCGTGCCTCCCTGTACGCCTTCGGAAGCCTCGGCCTTGGGCTCACAGCGGTAGCCGGGGGGCTTTCCCTCGCCGAGTTCGCCCTTCGCACCTGAGGTTGAGAATGCACGCATCCGGGAAATCGAACGCCTTCGAGCTCTAAGATCCGGGTTGTCGACTTCGATCCAGATGCACATCATCCCAGGAGACGGGATCCTCCAACGGCTCCAGGTGCGTGAAGACCGTGCTTGCCGGTAACGCGGCACGGATCTCCTCCTCTATTTCCTCAAGCAGGTGGTGTCCCTGCTGAACGCTCCAGGTGCCAGGAACCAATACATGAAGCGATACGAATCGGCGCGCCCCCGCCCGCCGGGTGCGAAGCGCGTGGTACTTAACGCCATGGCGCATATGGCCGGCGAGCACCGCGTCGATGACGGTACGCTCTTCCTCCGGAATGGCGGTATCGAGAAGCCCCAGTGCAGATCGGCGGAGTAGATCCACTCCCATGCGTACGATGTTAAGCGCAACGAACAGCGCCATCAGAGGGTCCAAACGATCCCAGCCGGTGAGTTCCGCGAGACCTACTCCCAGCAACACTCCCCCTGACGTCCACACGTCGGTCATCAGGTGGTGGGCGTCGGCCTCCAGGGTAATGGAATCGTGCTGTCGCCCCGCGCGGAACAGTACCCGCGCCACGGCCAGATTCACGAGCGCTGCGAGCACGGAGATTACGAGTCCTAAGCCGACCGCCTCCAGCGGGCGCGGATCCAACAAACGCTGAAGTGCGACCCAGCCGATCCCCACGGCTGCTACCAGGATCAGCGCCCCCTCAAACCCGCTCGCGAAGTACTCCGCTTTGTTATGCCCGTATGCGTGCTCCTCGTCGGGTGGGCTCGCCGCGACCACAAGCATTCCGAGCGCCATGGTCGCAGCGGCCAGATTGACCACGGACTCCACCGCATCCGAGAGGAGACCAACAGACCCGGTGAGGAGATACGCTCCGCCCTTGAGACCGATCGTGGTGACTGCCGCCGCGATAGCGAGCCAGGCGTATCGGGTCAGCGAGCTCCGTTCCGATACTGGAGTTCTACTCACCAGGAAATGACATTCAGCAGCCGGGTGGATTTGAGGATGAAGTATCCGTAGGCAGCCGCATTCTCCGGGCCGTCCTGCGTCCTGCCCGCCCCTCAATCCAAGCGTAGAGGGTAGGCAGCACGAGCAGAGTAAGCAGCGTAGACGTGACCAATCCCCCGATCACCACCGTCGCCAGCGGGCGCTGGACCTCAGCACCTGTTCCCGTGGAAACCGCGACTGGGATAAAGCCGATACTGGCCACCAGTGCAGTCATCAGGACCGGCCGGAGTCGATCCCGCGCACCAATTGCGGCGGCCTCGGCCGGGTCAGCACCGTCCTCACGCGCCCGTTTGACCGTTGTGAGCAGCACCAGCCCGTTCAGCACTGCGACGCCAAAGAGCGCGATGAAGCCGATGGACGCAGAGACGCTCAGATTCAGATCCCGCAGCCAGAGAGCGAGCACCCCCCCCACTGCGGCGAAGGGCAGGTTGAGTAGCACCAGAGCCGCAAGCTTCCACGATTGAAGCGATCCGTAGAGTAGAAGCGCGATTAGCGCAATGGAGAGCGGCACCACGAGCTGCAAGCGGCGCATCGCCCGCTCCTGGTTCTCGAACTGTCCACCGTAAGTCAGGAACACCCCGGCGGGCAGGTCTACCCGCTCGCCAATTGCCTCCTGCACGTCCTCGACGTAACCCCCGAGGTCGCGCCCACGCACGTTGGCCTGCACGATCACGAGCCGCTGCGCCTGCTCGCGGCTGATCTGCACCGGTCCGGACTCCATCCGGATGTCGGCGAGTGCCGAGAGGGGGATCAGCGCCCCAGTGGCTGTGGAAATTGTGAGGTTGCGGATTGCCTCAGGCGAGGAGCGCACCGCTTCTGGGTACTGGACGACGATGTCGATGTTATAGGCCCCATCTACCGCCTCGGCCACCGGACGGCGCCCGATCGCCACCTCCAGAACCTCCTGAACTTCGGCGATGGGTATCCCGTAGCGGGCGAGCGCCGCACGATCCATGTTCACCGAGAGATAGCCCTGCCCCTGCGTCTGCTCGACTTGCACTTCGGCGCTTCCGGATACCGTCCGGATCGCGGTCGCAACCTGTTCGGCCACCTCGCGGTTCTGGTCCGGGTCGTCGCCAAAGACCTTCACCGCGAGATCCGAGCGGACGCCGCTGATTAACTCGTCGAGGCGCATCTTCATCGGCTGGGTGAAGCCGAAGGCAACGCCCGGGACCTCGGCCTCCAGCCGCTCCTCCAGCTCCTCGATCAGATCCTCCTTGGCCATTCCCTTCCGCCATTCGTCGCGGGGTTTGAGCATGACGAACACGTCGGACTGGTTGACGCCCATCGGATCGCTCCCGATGTCCGGCCGCCCTACCCGGCTCACGACCGTGGTCACCTCTGGCGTCTCCAGGACCACCTCCTCGATCTGTCCCGCGATCTCCAAGGAATGCGTGAGTGAGACGCTGGGGTCGCGCGTGGGCTGGATCAGGATCGAGCCCTCGTCCAGCTCTGGCAGGAACTCCGTCCCGAGCTGAGGCACGAGGAGCATGGTGGCCACGAAGACCGCGACAGCTACTCCGAGCGTCGTCTTTGGCCGCCCCATTGTGCGTCGCAGGAGGGGGACATAACGGCGGTCGAGCCACTCCGCGAGGCGGATGGCGTACTTCGACTCACGCGCACCGCCTCGGAACAGGAAGGTCGCCGCGGCGGGGATGAAAAGAAGAGCCAGCAGGAGGCTCCCGAAGAGCGCCATGCCGACCGTGAGCGCCATCGGGCGGAACATACGCCCCTCCAGCCCCTGAAGGGTGAGGATAGGCATGTAAACCAGCATGATGATGAGCACCCCGAAGGTGATCGGGCGGCCGACCTCGCGCGCCATCGTGACGAGGCGGGCGGAGAGTGCCCGCTCCCCTTTCGGGAGATCGCCCGTCTCCTCGTCGTGGTGCAGTCGCTTGACGAAGTTCTCCGTCATCACGACCGAGCCGTCCACGATCATCCCGAAGTCGATCGCGCCCAGGCTCATCAGGTTGGCCGAGATCCCCAGCCATTTCATCCCGATCGCCGCAAAGAGCAGCGAGAGCGGGATGGTGGCGGCAACCACCAGCGCCGCGCGGACGTTGCCAAGGAAGAGGAGCAGGATGGCGATCACGAGAAAGCCGCCCACCAGGAGGTTCTCCTCCACGGTGCGGATCGTCCCCTCGACCAAGTCCGTCTGGTCGTAGTAGGCCGAGAGCACCACGCCCTCGGGGAGGGAGCGGTTGATCTGCTCCACCTTCTCGCGGACCTGGTGCACCACTTCCTGGCTGTTCTCCCCGCGAAGCATCATCACGATCCCGCTCATGACCTCGCCCTGGCCGTCGCGGGTGACCGCGCCCTGGCGGACCTCAGGTCCGTAGTTAACCTCCGCCACGTCTCCCAGTAGGATGGGAACGCCGCCCGGATTGGAGCGAATCACTGTGCGCTCCAGATCCTCAGGCGCGTCCGCCTGCCCGATCCCGCGCAGGATAAACTGCTGGTCTCCCCGTTCCAGGTACGCCCCGGCGGGGGTGCGGCTATTCGCCTCCACAGCCTCGATTACCTCACGTAGGGAGAGGCCGTAACGAGTCAGCT
>DASSKB010000180.1:0-6738 GCA_035690925.1 Longimicrobiaceae bacterium | reverse complement strand
TTCGGCAGCTACCTGGTACTGGAGGAAGGCTCGCTTGCGCCCGCCGAGTTCCTGGTTGCGCTTACGTTCGCCATGAAGCTCATGGCGCCAGCCAAGTTCCTCGGCCAGTTTCCCGCGCTGGTACAGCCCGGGCTGGCCGCGACCGAGCGAGCGTTCGAGATAGTCGATGAGCCCGGTGAGGTCATCGACCGCCCGGACGCCCTGCCGGTCGATGGTTTCCGCGATCTCATCGCCTTCGAGAATGTCGGCTTCGAGTACACCGATGGCGAGCCGGTCCTGCAGGACATCGACCTGGAGATCAGGCCGGGTGATGTCGTGGCGCTCGTGGGGCCGAGCGGGGCGGGGAAGAGCACGCTGGCCGACCTTCTGCCGAGGTTCCACGATCCTAGCAGCGGGCGGATAACGCTGGATGGCACCGACCTGCGTGAGCTGCGGCTAACCGAGCTCCGCGCGCTCCTGGGGATTGTGACGCAGGAGACGATACTCTTTCACGACACGGTGCGCGCCAATATCGCCTACGGCACGGAAAACGCCGCGCAGGAAGATATCGAATCAGCCGCGCAGGCCGCCAACGCGCACAGCTTCATTATGGAGATGCCGGACGGCTATGATACTGTCCTGGGTGAGCGCGGCATCAGACTTTCAGGCGGACAGCGGCAGAGGATCGCCATAGCGCGGGCACTCTTCCGCAATCCGCCCATCCTGATCCTCGACGAGGCCACCAGCGCACTCGACACGCAGAGCGAACGGCTGGTCCAGCAGGCGATTGACGAGCTGATGCACGACCGGACGGTGCTCGTCATCGCCCACCGCCTCTCCACGGTCCACCAGGCCGACCAGATCCTCGTCCTGGAAAAGGGTCGGATTGTCGAGCGTGGCACCCACGCCGAGCTGATCGAGCAGGCGGGAACGTATCAGACTTTGTATGAGATGCAGTTTGGATAACGACAATTTTGAATTGTTAATTGTCGCCAACTCAGAATCCCGGTAATTAGCCGCTCATCCGCTAATTCAAAATTCAAAATTCACTTCAAAATTACCTTCCCATGCGCGTTCCTCTCCTCGACCTGACAAAGCAGTACGCTACCATCGCCGACCAGATCCTGCCTGTGATAAAGGAGGTGGTGGAGGATCAGCGGTTCATCCTCGGGCCAGTGGTGGATCGGTTCGAAACGGAAGTGGCCGCCAAGCTCGGTGTGGCGCACGCGATTGGCTGCGCTAGCGGCACTGACGCGCTCCTGCTCTCGCTACGGGCGCTCGATGCGGATGACGGTGCGGAAGTAGTTACCACGCCGTTCACCTTTTTCGCCACCGCGGGCGCTATTCACAACGTTGGAGCGCGGCCGGTGTTCGCCGATATCGATCCGGATACCTTCAACCTTCGTCCCGACGCCGCGGAGGCCGCCATCACGGATCGGACGCGAGCTATCATCCCGGTCCACCTGTTCGGCCAGATGGCCGAGATGACGGCGTTTCGGGATATCGCTGACCGTCGGGGTGTCGGACTCATAGAGGACTCCGCTCAGGCGATCGGCGCGCGGCAGCAGACCCCTACGGGCGAGTGGGTCACCACCGGGACGCTGGGAGATACCTGCGCCTTCTCGTTCTTTCCGTCCAAGAACCTGGGCGGATTCGGCGATGCGGGGATGGTGGTCACGAATTCCGGCGACACGGCGGAGCGTTTGCGCCGACTGCGCGTTCACGGCGGTCGCCAGATGTACCACCACGAGGAGGTCGGCTACAACTCGCGCCTCGATTCGCTTCAGGCGGCGATACTCTCCGTCAAGCTGCCGCATCTGGATCGCTGGAGCGCAGCGCGCCGCGCTACCGCGGCATTTTACGACGAGGCTCTGGCCGGGCTGGACGGGCTCGTTACCCCTACCGTGCGTGCGCGGAACGAGAGCATTTTCAACCAGTACACCGTGCGGGTGCTGGAAGGCAAGCGCGACGAGCTACAGGCCTTCCTGCGCGAGCGCGGTGTGGGTAGCGGTATCTACTATCCCCTGCCGATGCATCTCCAGGAGTGCTTCGCGTACCTGGGCTACAAGGAGGGCGATTTCCCGGAATCCGAGCGCGCGGCGAAGGAGGTCCTCTCCCTACCGGTATTCCCCGAGATGACTTCCGATCAGCGGGAGTACGTGGCCGCGACGACGCGAGCGTTCTTCCACGGCTGATGCCTTCTGCCCCCAGGGCGTACCGGCTGCTGCTGACCACCTGGCAGGATTTCGGGGCGGGCTCGATACAGTCGGTGCAGTACCTCGCGCAGGGGCTACTCGCGCGCGGGCACGACCTCCGGGTGGCGTGTCCTGCGGATGGTGTTCTTGGAGTGCGGCTGCGCGAGAACGGGGTGCCGGTGGTGCCCTTCGATTTCGCCAAGGGTTGGAGCCTGCGTACCGCGCGGAAGTTAGCCGAGGTGATCCGTGAGCACGACATCGAGCTCGTGGACGCACAGGAGAGCCGGGACAGGAAGGCGGCAGTACTCGCGCGCCTGGTACTGCGAACGCGCAATCGACTGGTGATCACGCGCCGTCAGATGACGGCTTCGTTTCCGCTCCAGAACGCGCTCTATTCGGCGGCCGCCGATCGCATCATCGCCATAAGTCAGGGCGTGGCCGACGACCTCGCCCGCCATGGGATGTCGGCCAGGAAGATATCGGTCGTGCATACCGGCCTGGACCCTGCTCGTGTGGCCGGCGCGGTAAGCGAAGCCGAAGTGCAGACATTGAGGGACGAAATGGGCCTGGACCCGGCGCTGCCTACCGTTGGGGTAGTCGCTCGCCGGAAGGATCAGGAGACGCTGCTCCGGGCTGTGGGTGAGCTCGCCCGCCCTCTGAATATTCTTTTCGTAGGGATAGAGAAGGATGCATCGCTGGCGGCGCTCGAGCCCGCGCTGCCGACCGGCACACGCGTGGCATATACTGGTTTCCGCGAGCGAGTGCTGCCTTTCTACAGCCTGCTGGACGTCATGGTCCTCACGACGATCCGCGAAGGTCTCTCCCAGGCCATATTGGAGTCGATGGCTCTCGGCGTTCCCGTCATAAGCGCGGCCGTAGGGGGAACCCCGGAAGTGGTATCGCCCGAGGTCAACGGTCTGCTGTATCCTCCATCCGACCACCACGCGCTCGCCGATCACCTCCGCCGGCTGCTGGACGATCCAGCTCTCCAGGCGACATTTGTGCAGGGGGGGCGGGCGACGGTAAGCGGGCCATTCCACGCGGACTCGCTGGCGGCCGGCACCGAAGCGGTGTATCGGGAGCTGATCGGCCCATGATAGAGGGAGGCGGCGTGCGATGAAGATTGTCATCAGCAACCCGCGCAGGAGCTGGGGCGGCGCCTCCACGATGGCGCTGGGGCTCGCGCGCAACCTGCGCACGATGGGTCACGAGGTGGTGCTGTTCTGCCGGCCCGGCTCTCCGCTTTACGAGGAATTGAAGGACGAGATCCCGTGCGAGCCGATTCTTTATGGAGCAGACTTTCCCTTCCCCGCCATCGCCCGCGCCGTAAAAGCACTCCGCCGCCACAGGCCCGACGTGGTGCTCAGCTCCACCAGGCAGGACCTTCGGCTCACGATTCCCGCTGCGAAGATAGTGGGCGTTCCGACTGTGGTGCGCCGCGTCGACATCGGCCCGTTCAGCAGTGCTCCCCTGAATAAGTACCTCATCGATCGCCTGCCGGACCATTTCATAGCGAACTCGCGGGCAACGCGCGAAGCGATGCTGGCGTCGGCACCGTGGATGAGCGAATCGATGATATCGACCGTCCATAACGGGATCGACGTCGATCGCTATGCCGATGCGTCGACCGCGGACCTCGAACTGCCGGATGGCGCGCTGGCGATCGGATACATCGGGCGACTCGAGATAGAGAAGGGTCTGCCGGAACTCGCTGCTGCCTGGCCTCAGGTCGCCCGCGCGCTGTCGCACGCCCACCTGGTCATTGCCGGGATAGGTAACTACGAGGCGGAATTCCGGCGTGCGCTGGGCGATGCACCGCGGGTACACTGGTTGGGCTTTCGCCGCGATGTTCCGGAGATCATGAAAGCGTTGGATCTTCTGGCGATGCCCTCCTGGGAAGAACCGTTCGGGCTGGTTGCGACCGAAGCAATGGCGGCGGGCACGCCGCTGGTCGCGACGCGTGCGGGCGGCCTCGCCGAGGTGGTGGAGGACGGTGTGGAGGGGATCCTCATACCGCCGCGTGACGCGGACGCCTTGCGCGATGCACTTATCAGGCTCGCAAACGACCCGGATCTTCGGCGCACGATGGGGCAGGCGGGGATGGAGACCTCACGCCGCAGATTCTCGCATCAGCGCGTAGCGGAGGAGTACGAAGCTGTTCTCGCCGCCGTCGCCCGTAAGAAAGATGAGTGATTTCCTGTACAGCGCAGTCCGACAACCCGAGGGCAGACTCCGCGGAATACTGGCCGATCAGCTGGACGCTGTGACCTCGGAGTATATCGAATTACATGGTGATTGGGGCTCGCTGGCGGTTGCCACCTGCCCGCACGACGAGCATGTACTTCATCGCGTGGACGGTTTTATAAGCGTCCTGCTCGGGCAGCCGATCGTCACGAGCGCCCGCGCGGCGCGCGGGGTAGGCGGACTCGGGCGGCGCGAGGCGGTCCACGAGTTGGCGCGGGATGAGTTTACCGAGCGGCTCGCTTGGGACGATCACCTGGACGGGCCGTTCGCGCTCTTCTTGATGGACGAAGCATCCGGCACTGGCGGCTTCGCGACGGACCTTATGGCGTCGATCCCGCTGTTCTCGACCGGTGTGGATTCGCAGGACGGCCCTGATTTCGTGCTGGGGTCCCACGTCGATGCTGTGGCGATAACCGCCGGTCGTCACAACGAAATCGATACGGTCGCAGCTCTGGATTTCGTCATCCACGGCTCCATAACCTTCCCGCACACACTCTATCCTGCAGTGGCGCAGGTCGAGCCCGCGGCGGCCTGGACGTTCGACTCGCGAACCGGGCGGATCGGACCGTTCAATCGGTACTGGATTCCCAACGAGCGCGAGCTATTCAGTACCATCAGGGATGCGGCGATGGCGTTGCGCGAGGCAATCGCAAATGACCTGGCAGCGGTGTGCGACGGGCTCGACACAGTGGGAATTCTGCTCAGCGCGGGCGAGGACTCACGCGTGGTACTTGGCGCTATACCGCCCGGTCCACTCGTGAAGGCTTTTATATTCGCCGACCGCGAGAACCGTGAGGTCGAGGTCACTCGCCGCGTGGCAGCCGCGTACGGCGCGAGATTCGTCATGGGAACCCGTCACCAGCACCACTACCTGGCCGCCCTGGAGACCACTTCGAGTATGGTGGGCAGCCAGCATCGCTTTATCGACGTTCACGGCGCCGGCTTCCACAAAGAGCTCGGTCTGGACCAGTTGCCCGTGGTGCTCGGCGGATTCTCATCCGACACACTCCTCAAGGCGCAGTACGCCACGGCCAGGCTTCCGAAAGGTCAGAACGCGTGGAAGCGTGGTACATCCGACGGGATAGCGATTCCCGCGCTGCCAGGCGTCAAAAGCGACCTTCTGGACGAAGTGGCGGCGCGGCGGGAGGGCTGGCGGGAGCGGCTCGCACCATACCGCCCCGATTCCGCGGGCGAATGGCTCAACCTCTGGCCATTCTCGATGCGGCGGGCATCCGGGAACTTTCCTGGTAACCGGCGCCTCTTCCGGACGCACGAGCCGTTCATGAGCAATCCGGTGGTGAAGATAGCCGCGGCGGTCCCGCAGAAATGGAAGATGAACCGCCGGCTCTTCCATATCGCTATGCGCCCGTACCTGGAACGGTCATGGAACATCCCGCACGGGCGCTCGCTCTACCCGTACTTCGGATTCTACTCCAACCTGGCGCTCGGTGCGGGTGTGAGATTCGCCAGGAGCGTACGCGCGCGTATCAATGCCACCAGCGGTGACCACCACGGCCCCTGGCCCGACCGAAAGGTGGAGGTCCGTTCGGAGTTGATGGCGGAAAAGCGCGCTCGGTATCCCGTCCACGGAACTGCGCTGGAAGCCATGTTCGATACCGACCTCAGCGACGGCTGGGTGCCGAACCAGCAGCTCCTGCTACTGGAGCTGGCCTTCATCGTCCATCATCCGAGAGATAATGGCGGTTCGTAAGCCCACACCTAAAGATCGCGCGGAGTACGGGCTGGCACGAATGCTCGAGGGCGCGCTGGCGGCGCTCCCCGAACCAATAGCCGAGCGCGCGGGCCTGGGGCTTGGCTCGCTCATTCGATCGCCTCTCGCCATCCGCCGAGAAACGGTCGACCAGAACCTGCGGCGCGCCTTCCCCGATGCGTCGGACGAGTGGATCGCGAGGACGACGCGCGCTACATTTCGGCACCTCGGCCGCGAGGCGGTCGCGATGCTCCGACTCTCGCGCCTCGATCCAACAGCGATAATCGAACGAACCGTCGTCGAAGGTCTGGACGACGTTTCTGCGGCGATGGAGGAAGGTAAAGGGGCCATGTTCGTGACCGGCCACTTCGGGAACTGGGAGATCGGCGCGGCCGCCGCGGCCGCGCGGGGAATCCCCATCGACGCCGTGGTCAAGCGCCAGCGTAATCGGCTGGTGGATGCCCGCCTGGACGCAGCACGTAAGCGCCTGGGAGTAGGTACTATCAACATGAAAAAGGCGCCGCTCCAGGTGCCGCGCATGCTACGGGCTGGACGGGCCGTAGGGATAGTTTTCGATCAGGACGCCGGTAAGGCCGGGATCAGCGTGCC